>JAUYBJ010000051.1 GCA_030693155.1 Methylococcales bacterium | reverse complement strand
ACATGCTTTTCCAGGAGCTGCAAGCTATCACCCAGCTTGTTCAGCTTGGCTTCTCGTTCTTCGGCGGCAAATAAACTTTCTTTGATCATGGCAGGTAATACATCGATGGGTGATTAATCATTATTATCCCATGACTATGGGTTTTTCGAGATGCTCATAAGATGATGTGTCATTTGACGCATTTTTTGTCTACAAAAAGTACGAAAGACACGGGCGTATTCAGCCTGTAGTTTCGATGTAACGTAGTGAACCGAGGATTATCATTAACTTTGGCGTGCGTTGAACTGTATCAGGCATCAATAGCCTAATATAATTAAGGCTTTTTTGGTATTTGCTATAGAGCTAACGCACAATAAAATGATAACGTTCGCACTGAGCCTGTCGAAGCCTGTCATGAACTTGTCGAATGGTGTGAGCGTGGTTCGACAAGCTCACCACGAACGGTTTTGTAATCATTTTATTAGCGGTTAGCTATACCACACGCAAACTCTTATTTTTTTGGAAAAACAATCATGTCAAAGACAATACCTAAATTGGTTATGTTATTTCTGCTACTGATGGTGAGCTCTTTTGCTTACGCCGATGCTCCTGTCGATATTGAAGTATTTGTGCGTGAGGGTTGCCCGCATTGCGCGAAAGCAGAAACTTTTTTACACACGCTGCAACAAGAACAACCCGCGTTAAAAATCGTCATTGTGGATATAGGCAAGCAGCCTGACGCATTGCAGCGGTTGCAATCACTGGCTAAAAATCAAGGTATAAGAACTGTACGCATACCCGCTTTTCAAATCAGAGGGCAGTTGCTGATTGGCTATTCGGATGAAACCAGCACAGGGCAGTTGATTCGTGATGTATTGGCGCAAACGCCACCTGTCAAAAATAATCAGGATAATTCAGGCAGTTGTGAAGCAGAACAAGTGAATACTTGTGAAGTAACCACTCCCGCGAAGCCGACCTTTGCAGTCAATTTTTTAGGGTATAAATTATCGCTGGAAGACGTTGGCTTACCGTTATTCACTATCGCAATGGGCTTATTAGACGGCTTTAATCCGTGTTCGATGTGGGTGTTGTTGCTGGTGATTGCCCTGCTTGCGCCGATGAATAACCGACCGTGTATGTTGGCAATCGCAGGGACATTTGTTGCCGTTGAAGGTGTCGCCTATTTTATGTTTATGGCGGCGTGGCTGAATTTATTTTTGCTGATTGGGTTATCGCGCGTGTCAGAAATAGCGATTGCTGTCATTGCGTTAGTTGCGGGATTGCTGAATCTTAAAGACTTCTGGCGATTTGGCTGGGGAGTGAGTTTATCCATTCCAAATGCCGCTAAACCCGCTATTTATGAACGCATACGCAACATTCTGCAAGCCAAAAATATGACGGCGGCAATCATTGGCGCGGTGGTATTGGCTCTGTTGGTGCAGATTGTTGAATTTATGTGTACCTCAGGGTTTCCTGCCTTGTATACGCGCATTTTGACGCTGAAACACTTGGATAACATCAGCTATTACAGCTACCTGCTACTTTATAATATTGCCTATATGCTGGATGACCTGCTTATTCTATCCATCGGCGTTATTACCCTGAGCCAACACCGCCTGCAAGAAAAAGAAGGGCGTTGGCTGAAATTTATCAGCGGTTTAGCAATGGTCGGACTAGGCATTTATTTACTGGTAGCGTAGACTTTGTAGCTAATTATTCCCAACAGAGAGATTTTACGCATGGCTGAATTCACCCTACCCAAAAACTCAGTATTAACAGCGGGTAAAACCTTTAAAGCCCGTTCAGGCGCGAAGAATGTACGCAGTTTTGAAGTCTATCGTTGGAATCCCGATTCGGGCGAAAATCCACGCATTGATATTTATGAATTAGACATGGATGATTGCGGCCCGATGGTACTGGATGCCATTTTAAAAATCAAAAATGACATTGACAGTACGCTGACCTTTCGTCGTTCGTGCCGTGAAGGCGTATGCGGTTCGTGCGCCATGATGGTCAACGGCAAAAATACTTTGGCGTGTACCAAAGCCATTGATTCTTATCCTGATACTATCAAGATTTTTCCGTTGCCGCACATGGCGGTGGTGAAAGATTTGGTTGCCGATTTAAGCCATTTTTATGCGCAATATAGTTCAATTAAACCGTGGCTGGAGTCAGAAACCCCTGCACCTGCTGATTCTGAACGCCTGCAAAGCAAAGAAGACCGCGCCAAACTGGACGGTTTATATGATTGCGTCTTATGCGCTTGTTGCTCTACCAGTTGCCCCAGTTACTGGTGGAACAGCGAACGCTATTTAGGCCCTGCGGTCTTATTGCAAGCCTATCGCTGGGTGGTTGACAGCCGTGATGAAACCACAGGCGAACGCTTGGATGAACTGGAAGACCCGTTCAAACTGTATCGTTGTCACACCATCATGAACTGCACCGACACCTGCCCAAAAGGTTTAAATCCCGCCAAAGCTATTGCTGAGATCAAAAAATTGCTGATTCAACGACAGTGAACGAACTGGCAAAAGTAAAATGGCAATGTCGGCGCGGCATGAAAGAACTGGATTTATTGCTGGAAAATTATTTGGCAACTGATTATCTGACAGCGGATACGGCTGAAAAAATCCGCTTCGCGGAGCTGTTGCGTTTGGAAGATGATGAGTTGCTGGTGGTTTTGCTGAATGGCGATTGGCACAAGTAACACCTACAGGTACGGATTGATCCGTACCTGTTTCGTTTGCAACTAAAATAAGACACCTAAAAAACTACACTATGTAGGCGAATGAACAGACTACACCATAATTATTGAGTATTATAGCGAGAATATAATCTCAAAAAATATAAGTAAAATAATAGTTATGGTTAAAAAGAATACCAAAACCCCTGCGGCACGACGGACTTATATCGTCGGGATTGGTGCATCAGCAGGCGGTTTAGAAGCGTTGGAAAAATTATTTCGCGCCATGCCTGTGGACAGCGGGATGGCGTTTGTTGTTATTCGCCATTTGTCGCCTGATTTCAAAAGTCTGATGGGTGAACATTTAGAACGCTACACGACCATGCCTGCGATTTCCGTGATGGAGCGCGAAATAATTGCACCTAACACCATCTACTTGCTACCACCCAAGAAAGACATGGTGATTGAAGGGGATGAACTCATCTGCACAGATCGCCCTGATGATAAGGTACTCAGCCTGCCTATTAACACTTTTTTCCGTTCCTTGGCGACTGCGTGGGGGGAAAAAGCAGTGGCTATCGTGCTGTCTGGGACAGGATCGTATGGTAGTGCTGGCATTATGGATGTACACGAGAGCGGTGGACTGGTATTTGCGCAGAGTGTGGACAGTTCTGGCTTTGATGGTATGCCGCGCAGTGCGGTAGATACCGGTTGCGTTGATAGTATTCTCAGTCCAGAAGAAATGCCCGCCGCGTTGAATGATTACGCTCAAAATCCTGAAATCAAGTTTGACTATCCATCGACATCTCCGCAAGATTCGACACCTGAGCCGGGTATTCCGAGCATTTTTGAACGCCTGCAAACCATCTACAATATTGATTTCAATTTTTATAAACCGCAAACCATCAAGCGGCGCATAGAACGACGGATTGCCCTGCATCCAGAACACATCAGTATCGAGGAATATGGGCAGCGCATCCAAGATGACCGCACTGAACTCGACTTGCTGCGTCAAAAAGTAATTCCCAGCATTTTAAAAACACGCACGTCTGATGAAAACGAGGTGCGCGTCTGGGTGTGCGGTTGCTCGACGGGCGAAGAAGCCTATTCAATCGCCATTCTTTTTCTCGAAGCCTTTGAACACCTCGGCAAACAGCCACGGCTGAAAATTTTGGCGACTGACCTGCACCGTGAATCACTGCGTATTGCCGCTGAGGGCATTTATCTGCCAAGCAGTTTTTCCGAACTGCCTGACGCATTGCGCGAAAAATATTTCATCATCCAAACCGATGGCAGTTATAAAGTCATTGCGAATTTACGCAAAACGCTGATTTTTTCCGAACACAATGTATTGAAAGACCCGCCTTTTACCCGCATTGATTTAGTGAGTTGTCGCAATCTGCTGATTTATTTACAGAACCCCGCACAACTGCGGGCGATTGCCTTCTTTCATTTTGCACTCAAAATCAATGGCTATCTGATCTTGGGCGCGAGTGAAGGACTGGGTGAATTGGCAACTCAATTTCACACCGAAGATCAACATTGGAAAGTATTCACGAAGATTCGCGAAGACCGTTCGATTGCCAACCTACGCGCACCCTTGCTTTATGCACATAAGACAGAATACCAGTCGAGTGCGAAAAATCTGCGCATAGGACGTGTCTATGGTGCCTTGCTGACGCGCTTTATTCCTTCGGGCATTTTGGTGAACCATCAGCAGGAAGCGTTGCATATCTTTGGCAATGCCGCGCGTTATTTGCGTCCGCCAACAGGTATCGTCAGCACGGAGCTGTCGGCGATGGCAGAAGGCAAATTACGCATCGCATTGTTGACCGCGTTGCGCAACGCTGAGCAACGCAAAATGAGAGTTTCACTGAAAGGTATTCCCTTTTCTGCGGGCGATATTTCGTGTCATCTCGATATTACGGTTGAACCTTTACCTGAAAACACCGATAACACCGTCTACTATATTGTATTGCTGGAGGAGCAAGTACCCGACATGTAGAATATCAACGTCACCACAAGCAGTACACCCGCCATCGAAATTGATAGTCAAGTGGCGATGCAACTTCATTATCTGGAAACTGAGTTACGGCGCGTGCGTGAATCGTTACAAAGTACTGTGGAGGAATTGGAGACTATTAACGAAGAGCTGCAAGCGGCGAATGAAGAACTGCTCGCTTCTAACGAGGAGTTGCAAAGTACCAATGAGGAGCTGCATTCGGTCAACGAAGAGCTTTACAGCGTCAATGCAGAACACGAGCAGAAAATTTGTGAGCTGAATAAAGTCTCCAATGACCTCAATAATCTGATTCACTCCACTGATTTGGCGACCATATTTATTGATAACGAGGTTTTGATACAGCTGTTTACACCCAAGGTACTTGAAATATTCCCGCTCGTGCCGCGTGACATTGCTCGGGATTTGCGGCATTTTCACCCCTTGCACGCAGACGAAAGTTTGTATGCTGATATTGACAGCGTGCTTGCGGGGCAGGACGCTATCGAGAAACAACTTGCTTGGGGTGATGACTTTACGCTACTGCGCCGCGTCACGCCTTATCGAGATGTTAATAAAAAAATGGCAGGTTTAACACTCACTTATATTGATATAAGCGACATCAAAAAAGCGCAGCAGGCTTTACAGGCATCAGAAAACCAGTTTCGCTTACTGGCAGAAAACACCGATGACTGGATTTTCATTACCGATGAAAATTTCCTGATGACTTATAACTCACCCGCGTGTACCAATATTTCGGGTTATTCGCCCGAAGAGATTGCCACTACGCCCGATTTTTTGAAAACCATACTCTATCCAGATTATCGCACCAGCTACAACATTCTGGACAAAGCCTATGCGAACCGTGATGAACAGCATTTAGATATGAAAATCAGCCATCGTGATGGTCATCAACGCTGGATTGAGTACAACTGCCAATCCTTGTATAACGAGGCGGGCGTTTTAGTGGGTTGTTGCGGTTCTATTCGCGATATTACCGAGCGGAAAAAAATTGAAACCGAACTTCGCATTGCGGCAACGGCTTTTGAGTCGAAAGAAGGGGTCATTATTACCGATGTGAATAACGTTATTATTCGCGTGAATAAAGCCTTCACTCACATTACAGGCTATGCCAGTGCAGACGTGATAGGCAAAAATCCGAGTATTCTAAGCTCAGACTATCAAAATAGAGATTTTTACGCGGAGATATGGAATAGCATTCATTGCACTGGCAGTTGGGAAGGTGAGCTGTGGAATAAGCGCAAAGGCGGTGAACACTACCCTGCACGCCTGTTTATCACCGCTGTTAAAAATGCCGAGGGGCAAATAACCAATTATGTCTGTACGTTCACCGATATTACCGAGAGCAGAGCAGCGGTGGATGAAATTAAACATTTGGCGTTTTACGACACACTCACGCACCTGCCGAACAGACGTTCACTATTGGATCGACTGCACAACGCATTAATAGCCAGTGAATTCAGCGGCAAATTAGGCGCGGTGTTATTTATTGATTTGGATGATTTTAAGACGCTTAATGACACCCTAGGACACAACATCGGCGATATGTTGTTGCAAGAAGTGGCTGCCCGTCTTCAATCCTGTGTCCGCGACAGCGATACGGTTGCGCGTTTGGGCGGCGATGAATTCGTGGTGATTCTGACAGAATTGAGTGACTTACCCGATGAGGCGAAGAAATATACCCAACTGATTGCTAATAAAATCACTACAACCATAAGTGAATCTTACCAGTTGGTTTCACACGAATATCATACTTCAGGCAGTATCGGCATTACTCTGTTCAAAGATCATCAAACCAGCAGAGAAGAATTGTTAAAACAAGCCGATATTGCCATGTATGAAGCCAAGGCATCGGGGCGTAATACGGCGTGTTTCTTTAACCCGACAATGCAGACCGCCATTAATGCGCGTGTCAGTCAGGAGCTTGCCTTGCGGCAGGCATTGGAACAAGAGCAGTTTGTACTTTATTATCAAACACAAAACACCCACGATGGAAAAATCGTCAGTGCCGAAGTGCTGATTCGCTGGCAACACCCAGACACAGGCTTGATTTTCCCCGCCGATTTTATTCATCTGGCAGAACAGACAGGCTTGATTATGCCTATCGGGCAATGGGTACTGGAACAAGCCTGTATGCAGCTCAAAGCATGGGAAAATAATCCACAGGCACATCATTTGGTACTGGCTGTCAATGTCAGTGCCAAACAATTCCATCAGCCCGACTTTGTCGAACAAGTGCGTCAAGTGCTGAACCTTACGGAGATTAATCCCGATAAACTCACTTTGGAATTAACCGAAAGTCTGGTGTTGGATGATGTTAATGACACGGTTACTAAAATGGAAGCACTGCGTGATGTAGGCGTACATTTTTCTATGGATGACTTCGGTACAGGCTATTCCTCACTGTCCAGTTTGAAAAAGCTGCCTATTCACGAACTCAAAATAGATTACAGTTTTGTGCGTGATATTACTGTTGATAGCGATGATGCCGCTATCGTACAAACTATTATTGCCATGGCGCATAATTTGGGGCTGAAAGTGATTGCAGAAGGCGTGGAAACCGAAGCGCAACGCACTTTTCTGGAGCAACATGGTTGCTTGGTCTATCAGGGCTATTTGTTCAGCAAGCCCGTGCCGATAGATGAATTTGAATCTTTGCTGACTGATAACACGCACCCATAACAAAACGGCAATAAGCTGGATATTTTATAATTTGTCACCATATCGGGTCGATAGATAGGGCAACGCTATTTAACGATACCGCTCCATCTGTTTTATAATAACCCCCACGAAAATTTAACAGTAGATTATTAACCAATGGCAGCAAAAGAAGATTTTTATACCTTACTGGGTGTTGAACGTAACGCCAGTG
>JAUYBJ010000049.1 GCA_030693155.1 Methylococcales bacterium | reverse complement strand
TAAAATTCGGATCGCTCGCATACATCTGATTGAGCTGCTCTTTAATCTCTTCTGATATAGTTTTTACAAATTTTAGTCGTGCCATCGGTTCTGCTGAAAATGATGTTGTTATACCTGATTATTTTTGTTTAACTACTTATCTGTTTCATCAATGGCATACGCTGGATTTACTATCCATAACGTAAATATAAAAAATAAAAATCGAATCATTTTAGTATCTCTTGAAGTTAGGTAAAGTGGGCAAACGTTTTTTTTCTTGCCCACCCTACATAGCTTATCGCATTAGTTTTTAAATAAATCCATATAACCTTTTTTATGTGCTTGACAAAATGCACGCCCCCCCATTTTTTCATGTTGACTAAATAATGAATCGGATACTTGTTCACCTAAAACTTTTATTTCTTCTTGACTAATAATATCGACACACTTCATATCAACAAAAGTTTGAGCTAATTTTTTCGACATTTCACCTTTAAAGCCACAGTGAATTTCAAGTAAATTTGTTCGGACTCCTGAGTACATGACCGCTAAACAAACATCTTTATTATCTGCTTGAACATTGTTAAATCCAAACATTATGGTTAGTGTTATTAGTATTTTTTTCATGACATTATCTTGCTGTTTAACCATAAATCAATGGAGTATGACCCTATAGTCAGGTAGAGTGGGCAACGATAGATACGTTTGCTCAACCTATCAAGTCTATAAAAAAAAGCCCCGATTGTTCACACAACCGAGGCTTCATCTTCAAAACGGAGGCGTTAAAGCCGCATGATTACATCATGCCGCCCATTCCACCCATGCCGCCCATACCGCCCATGTCACCCATGCCATGACCATGTTTGTCATCGCTTGGTGCATCAGCAATCATCACTTCTGTCGTTAGCATTAAGCCAGCAACAGAGGCAGCGTTTTGTAACGCGGTGCGGGTTACTTTTGCAGGGTCTAAGATACCCATTTCAATCATGTCGCCGTATTGACCAGTGGCTGCGTTGTAACCGTAGTTACCTGTGCCTTTTTGGACTTCGTTGAAGATAACAGAAGGCTCGTCGCCAGCGTTAGCAACGATTTGACGTAATGGCTCTTCCATTGCACGGCGTAAAATGTTGATACCAACAGTTTGGTCGTGGTTGATGCCTTCTAAGCCAACTAAAGCAGATAAAGCGCGAACCAGTGCAGTACCGCCACCAGCAACAACGCCTTCTTCAACCGCTGCGCGAGTTGAATGCAGCGCGTCTTCTACGCGGGCTTTCTTTTCTTTCATTTCAATTTCAGTTGCCGCGCCGACTTTGATAACTGCAACGCCGCCTGCTAATTTAGCTAAACGTTCTTGCAATTTTTCTTTGTCGTAGTCAGAAGTCGCTTCTTCGGCTTGCGCACGAATTTGAGCAACGCGGTTTTTGATTTGTTCTTCTGAACCGAAACCGTCAATGATGGTAGTGTTTTCTTTAGTGATTTGAACGCGTTTTGCAGTACCTAATTGATCCAGTTCTGCTTTTTCCAGACTCAAACCGACTTCTTCTGAAATCACTACGCCGCCAGTTAACACTGCGATGTCTTCTAACATAGCTTTACGACGGTCGCCGAAACCCGGTGCTTTAACAGCGGCAACTTTCACGATACCGCGAATGGTGTTGACCACTAAAGTCGCTAGGGCTTCGCCTTCAACGTCTTCTGCAACGATTAATAATGGACGACCTGATTTTGCTACGCCTTCTAAGATAGGCAGCATATCGCGGATGTTAGAGATTTTTTTGTCGTAGATTAGAATCATTGGATCATCTAATTCAACGCTCATGTTTTCTTGTTTGTTGATGAAGTAGGGTGACAAATAGCCACGGTCAAACTGCATACCTTCAACTACGTCTAAAGAATTTTCTAAACCTGAACCTTCTTCAACAGTGATAACGCCTTCTTTACCGACTTTTTCCATTGCATCAGCAATGATTTTACCAACCGCTTCGTCAGAGTTAGCTGAAATCGCGCCAACTTGGGCAATCGCTTTGCTGTCTGCACACGGTGCAGCAGAAGCAACAATGGCTTCAACTGCTTTAATGACTGCTAAGTCAATACCGCGTTTTAAGTCCATTGGGTTCATACCAGCGGCAACGGCTTTTAAGCCTTCATTGACGATAGATTGAGCCAGAACAGTTGCAGTAGTTGTACCGTCGCCCGCTACGTCAGAAGTATGTGACGCAACTTCTTTTACCATTTGCGCGCCCATGTTTTCGAATTTGTCTTTTAATTCGATTTCTTTCGCAACAGATACACCGTCTTTAGTGATTGTCGGTGCGCCGAAGCTTTTGTCTAAAATCGCGTTACGACCTTTAGGGCCTAAGGTGACTTTTACTGCGTTTGCTAAAATGTTTACGCCACGCGCCATACGAACGCGAGCGTCATCACCAAATAATACGTCTTTTGCTGCCATGTTTAATTCCTAATTCTTTAAGTTTATGTGAGGGTTTAGACCTGCGAGGTTTTAAAAATCTCGCAGGTCTTGAATTTGATTTAGCCTAAAACAGCCATGATGTCGTCTTCACGCATAACGATCAGGTCGTCGCCGTCAATTTTGACTTCGTTACCTGCATATTTGCCGAATAACACGCGGTCACCGACTTTCACATCAACAGGACGCACAGTGCCGTTGTCTAAGGCTTTGCCTGTACCAACTGCTAAAATAGTACCTTGGCTGGGTTTTTCAGCCGCGCTACCTGGAAGAACGATACCGCCAGCGGTTTTTGTTTCTTCTTCAACACGTTTAACGATGACACGGTCGTGTAATGGACGAATACTCATTTTTATAGCTCCTAATTGTAAGTTATATTGCAGTTGGGTTGAATTTTAGCACTCTCTGCCAATGAGTGCTAATCATAAACAGCTTTTGCACTCTGTCAAGTTCTTTGGCATTATCCTGTAATCACTTTACTGGCTTTTAGACCTGCGAGGTTTTTAAAACCTCGCAGGTCTTTGATAGCACTTTACTCAAATACCATGACTTATGAATGACAACCAATTATTGAGATACAGCCGCCAAATTATGTTGCCGCAAATAGATATAGCAGGACAACAACAACTCCTTAATAGTAAGGTGTTGATTGTTGGCGCGGGCGGTTTAGGCTCGCCTGCGGCTATTTATCTGGCGGCGGCGGGTGTCGGACACATCACAATTTATGATAATGACACTGTGGATTTATCCAATTTACAGAGACAGATTGCTCACTACACCGCCGATGTTGGGACGGGAAAAGCAATTTCAACCCGTGACACGCTGAATAAATTAAATCCCGATGTAAAAGTTGATGCGGTACAGCAACGCTTGGAAGGTGAATTGTTGGCTAAAGAAGTAAAAAATGCCGATGTGGTCTTGGATTGCAGCGATAATTTCAGCACCCGTTTTGCGATTAATCAGGCGTGTGTGCAACAGCAAACGCCGTTAGTGTCGGGTGCGGCAATTCGTTTTGAAGGTCAGGTGTCGGTATTTACCTCAGGACGCAACAACAGTCCTTGCTATAACTGTTTATATACCAGTGACGGCGAAGAATTACAAAATTGTGCGACGAATGGCGTGATTGCACCGATTACGGGCATTGTCGGCAGTATGCAGGCACTGGAAGCTATGAAGCTGATAATGGGTGTTGGTGAAACGCTGACAGGACGGTTATTGTTGATTGACGGACTAACGATGGAAATCAATACCATGCGCTTGCGCAAAAATGCGAAGTGTCCGACGTGCGCAGACCTTTGAGGTTTTTAAAACCTCAAAGGTCTCATTAACAGGCTTATTTTTTCCCAAGTTTGCTTTTAACAAAATGAATAGCCGACTCTGCTATGTCATTGACCAATGATGGACTGTCGCCGTGCGGCTCAGTTTCACCAAAAGGCTGACCATTTTTTTGTGTGTATTTGTAAATAAAATAGGCTAACGGTGCGAATGCGGCAGTCGCAATAATCAGCATGATGACCAATAGTTCAATAATTCCACCCATGACTCCTCCTCAAATGTATAGTTAATAGTATTATTATGTTTAAGTGAAATTAGATAATACACGCTTTCAGCAAGAAAAACAGCAATGAAAACCTGATAATAGCGTTGGTTTTCAGACATAAATTTTATACAGGATGCTTAAGTACCAAAGTTCAATAGTAACTGATGTTACGCACACCTCGCCCCGAAAGCGTACTATTAAAAGATGAACAGAGAAAATTTAGCTATATACACTGATTACTTGATATGCACTAACGGATTCACTACCGCAACTGGATTATCGGCGATGTTGGAGGG
>JAUYBJ010000272.1 GCA_030693155.1 Methylococcales bacterium | reverse complement strand
CGTTTAAATCAAAGCTGTGATGTTGCAGGGTAAACGTGTTGTTTAAGCCCTCTTGATGAAGATACGCAAACAGTTCCGCTGAACTTGGTTCAATCATTATGTTGCGATTGGCTAATTTGTGGACGTTATCAATACCTGAGTTTGCTAACGTCACCAGACAGAGCGGCGAATGTTGAAAAATTACGCCTAGTACCACCACACGATCACCATGATAGCGATTTAAAATCAACTCGCTGGTACCAACACCGTATTGAGCGCGGTTGGCAATGACTTCTTGTGCCGCATCGACACCTGAAGCCGCTTCAACAATGGTGACATCAAGTCCTGCTTCTTGGTAAAAGCCTTTTTCTTTAGCGGCGTAGTAACCCGCGAATTGAAACTGATGTTTCCATTTCAATTGCAGTGTGACGGGGTCGAGTTCGTCCGACTGGACTGCATTAATATTAAGTAAGAGCCAGATTATTGCAAAAATGTGAATCAGGTATTTACGAACCTTAACCACAAGGGTACTCGGCTACTCGATAAAGTATAGCTAAAAGGTTTGTATAGTTCATAGAAAGGTTCTCCATGCGGTATAGATTGGAACTGTCATTATTTAAATATTTTCTACGATGTTTTCACATTTCCCGCGTGTAAGCCGCATTCTTTTTTGGTACTGTCTTCCCACCACCAGCGTCCTGCGCGTTCGTGTTGGTTGGGCAGTACGGGGCGGGTGCAGGGTTCACAGCCGATGCTGATATAGCCGTGTTGGTGCAGCTCGTTGTACGGGACTTGGTAGGCTTCAATGTGATCCCAGACTTGTGATGATTTCCAGTTAAGCAGCGGATTAAATTTAATCAACGGATGTTCGGCGGTGGAAAATGCAGTATCGAGTTGCACTTCGGGAATGTCTGAGCGGGTATCGACGCTTTGATCTTTGCGCTGTCCTGTAATCCACGCATCAACCTGCGCCAGTTTGCGTCTTAAGGGTTCAACTTTACGGATTCCGCAACATTCGCTGTGTCCGTCTTGATAAAAACTGAACAAGCCTTTTTGTTTGACGAAACTGTCCAGCGCATCCCGTTCAGGCGTTAAAAGTTCGATGTCTATGCCGTAATGTGTGCGGACTTTTTCGATATAACGGTAGGTTTCAGGGTGCAAACGTCCTGTGTCCAAGGAAAAAACCTGTATATCTTTACGAATAGCGAGTGCCATATCAATCAGCACTACATCTTCCGCGCCGCTGAATGAAATAGCGATATTATCGAATGATTCCAATGCTTTTCTGAGGATAGTGCGCGGATTTTTACCCGCCAATTCGGTTTGTAAGGCTGTTATATCAATCATGGTCTTGGGAGCAGGTTTGGTCAAAATACCGCTGTAAAAATTCAGCGAACGGAAGTTGGGGTTTGCTTTCGATTTCACGTTGTTTGGCATGAGATTCTGCCGCCATTGCGATAAATTGCGCGGTGGTAGCCGCGTCCAGCGGTCGCGCTTGAAAATAGCGGGCGTGTTCTGCGGAAGTGTGTAAGGCAAAGCGGGCAAAGGGTAGTGCGTTTTGGCTCATGTTCGCTAACATACGCGCAGAAGGTGTCAGATCCGCATTATCAACCGCTAAGCGTTGCTGTGCTAACGCCGCGTTGTAGGGGTTACCAGTGACACTATTATCAAGCACGTCACAGACACGCTGCATGGTGTTCAGGATTTTATACGCCCAGTTTTGCAAGGTGATTTTTTTACCGTGTTTATTTAATTGCAAACGGGGTTTTCTGCCTTCGTTTGCCACGGCTAATTGATTGGCGTTATTAATGTTGTGTTCAGAGCGCAACATGGGCGGGCTGTCGGTTAATAGACACGTCAATAACAAGGCTTCAATAAACCGCAGTTTAGATTCATCAACGCCGATAGGATTAAATATATCTAAATCCAAAGACCGCATTTCGATGTAGCGTACACCGCGCCGTTTTAATGCCAGCGTTGGTTTTTCACAGGATTGGGCAATTTGTTTAGGGCGAACAGTGCTGTAAAACTCGTTTTCAATTTGCAGGATGTTACTGTTGAGCTGGCGGTATTCACCCGCGACCACAGTCCCTATTTGTTGATAGTCAGGGTAGGGCGTAGCAATGGCTTTACCCAAGCTGTCAACGTAGCCGTCCAGTGAGTTGTAATCAATATTGAGATTTGCCTGATTTTTGCTTTTGTAGCCGATGTCACTCATGCGCAAGGAAGTGGCATAAGGATGATACAAGGTATCATTATCAAACTCGTCAAATTGCGCCATTAACGCAGGACGACTTTGAAAAAAGTGTTTGCAAATTGCAGGTGACGCGCCAAATAAATACAAAATCAACCAACCGACGCGCTGAAAATTGCGAATCAGACCGAAATAACCGTCATTGGTAAATTGCGCCAGACTCAGTGGGCTGTGTTCTTGTTGATGTAATGCTACCCACAAACTCTCAGGTACGGAATAATTAAAATGAATGCCCGCAATCGCCTGCATGGTGCGCCCGTAACGATGCCATAAACCATGTCGATAAATATGCTTCATGCGTCCGACATTCGATGTGCCGTACTCTGCAATACGAATACTGTCATCGCCATCAATACCGCAAGGCATACTTGCACCGAGCAGAATTTCACCGTCAAGATGCGCATAAACAAACTGATGAACCTGTTTTAAATAGATCAGCGTGTCTTTTACATCCGCAAACGGCGGCGTAATCAGCTCAATCAGAGCTTCTGAGTAATCCGTGGTAATCGCAGGATGCGTTAAAGCCGAACCCAAGGCATAGGGGTGTTGGGTTTGAGCAATAAAGCCATTCTGAGAAAGGCGTAAGCTCTCTTTTTCGAGTCCTTTTAAGCCGCCGCATAGCAGATGCTCATTGCCCGTAGCCAGAAGTGTATTCAAGCGAGTTGTTGTAAAAGTCATAGCGTCTTTAGTCCTTATATAATCAATACATTATAACTGTAGAAATCCGTAGAGCACAGAGCAAGCCTGTCTTGGGTCTAAAATGGGGTGATGTAACCAGCGAGAAAGTGTCGCTATGCCAGAGTGATGCAGCTACACACAATGATAGCGGTATCAGTATGAACCGCTGTTATGGACTATTAAAATGGCTCAATCTATTTATAATAATCAGGTTTTCCTTGATGTTAATAGGCTTTAGGGCTACTATTTTTGCTAGTTCCAAACACTGAGTGATGTTTATAGTGTTGATAACTGATGTTACGCACAAGAGCATTTTTGTCCACGAAAGATACGAAAAGCACGAAAAAGACTAAAACATAATAAGTGTCGTATAAGTTATGGCTCGCAAAGTCAAAAAACACCCAGAGTCAGCCCGTTTTATTCTGACGTATCCAATAAAGACCTGCGAGGTTTTAAAAATATCGCAGGTCTAGCCTAGGTTCTGTTGACATTTCGGGAATAGTCATTCAGAAACAACCAGTTATAGATATATAGCAAAATCATAACTTACTGATATAGTTAGCGA
>JAUYBJ010000274.1 GCA_030693155.1 Methylococcales bacterium | reverse complement strand
TGAAGCGTTACCGCATTCTTTCTGACAGACTAAGAAACCATCTTATTGATTTATATGATGATATTCTCGGAGTCTGCGCGGGGCTTTGGAACTTCTATCTCGCTAACTGATTGTTTTATAATGGAACAACAACTCTAATGTGTCAAAATGGATACCTTACAAATTTCTCCTAGCATATTACACTGGGCCGCTAATCAATGCGGTCTCAGTGTTGACGCGCTTGTCGATTTGTTGGAGTGTCCATCCAAACATGAAGCATTGGTGTCTGGTCAGTTGACTATCAAACAAATTGAGAAACTTGCGAAAAAAACTCATATACCTTTTGGCTATTTTTTTCTTGATACACCTCCACAAACGACCCGTAGTAGTATTCCAGACCTTCGGCAATTACCTAATCCTATGCCATTGAGTGCGGAATTTTTTGACACTTTGGATGATGTATTACGCAAACAACTGTGGTATTTGGATTATTTAAAAGAACAAGGTGCAGATAAGCTCGATTTTGTGGGTAAGTTTAAATTTGACCAATCAGTTTCAATTGAGACGATAGCGGCTGATATTCGAGACACCCTCAATTTAACAATTGAAGAGCAAAAAAAATGTGCAAAATTTGAGAGTTTTTTCACTTTGCTTAGCGAAAGAATTGAGAATATTGGCATTTTAGTTTTTAGAAATAGTATTGTAAAAAGTAATACTCGTCGTGGATTATCTGTTAATGAATTTAGAGGGTTTGCTATTGCCAATAACTACGCACCAATTATTTTTATTAACGGAAAAGACAGTGAATCGGCTTGGATCTTTACCTTGGCTCATGAGTTAGCACATATTTGGTTAGGAGAAAGTGGAGTTTCTGATATTCCAGACAAACAAAAAGTTGATGATTACAAACTTGAAAAATACTGTAATCAAATTGCAGCCGAATTATTAACGCCGAAAAAGTTGTTTTTAAGTGCATGGGAAAAACTACCTGAACCTAAAATTGAAGCTCTTAGTAGAGAATTTAAAGTGAGTCAGTGGGTTATTGCTAGACGTGCTTACGATCTTCGGAAAATAAGCTGGAATGATTATCTCCGCATTACAGAAGCTGGTGGAAAAATAAAACAACATAAAGGCAGTCCTAGTCCTTATGTAATATATCCCATTAGAAACAGTAAGCGGCTTACTCGTACAATTGTAAATGCAGCCATGAGCGGGAATATGATGTTGCGTGAAGCGGCTAGTCTCTTAAATATAAAGCCCGACACTGTTATGGAAATGGGTAGAAGGCGGTCAATTTAATATGAGGTATTTGATTGATGCTAATATTTTTATTCAAGCTAAAAACCTGCATTATCGCTTTGAATTTTGTCAAGGTTTTTGGGATTGGCTTATTCAAGCTCACCAAGCAGGGATTATTTTTAGCATCGACAAAGTAAAAATGGAACTTAAAAATGGTAGAGATGATGACCCTGTAAAGAACTGGATGATAGATAGTTCTCTAAATAATTTTTTCTTGCCCGATACAAGAGATAGCAGTGTCATGAGTTCTTACGGTCAAATTATGTCATGGCTTGCTTCTGATACTCACTATACACAACCAGCAAAAAACGAGTTTGCTAGGTTTGACGTTGCCGATGCTTTTTTGATTGCTGTTGCCAAAACTTATGATTATACAATTGTGACACATGAACAAAGCCGACCAGAGGCCAAAAAACGTGTACTTATTCCCGATGCTGCAAATGCTTTTGGTATTAGAACCATAATGATTTATGACTTGTTGAGTGAACATGCTGAAGGTAATTTCGCTCTAAAAATATAAACCTACCTTTCATACTAAGACGCATAACCAAGATATTTACCCATTAAATGTTCTATTACGCCTTAAAATTCATAGTCTCCGCGCTAATTATTGTCGCCGTGTCCGAAATTGCTAAACGCAATACTGGGATAGGGGCGTTATTGGCTTCTTTGCCGTTGACGACGTTGTTGGCGATTGTTTGGATGCGGATTGAAGGCTCTCCGACTGTGCAAATCGCCGAATTGGTTGAGCAGGTGTTTTGGTTGGTGCTACCTTCGTTATTATTTTTTCTTATTTTTCCCTTATTATTGAAACAAGGCATGGATTTTTGGTTGAGTTTGTTTTTGGCAAGCACCACCACTATCACTGCTTATCTTGTATTATTGCCGATTTTACGGCGTTTTGGAGTGCATCTTTGACAGGACGTATTGCTATTTTTACCGATGATGCGGGTTGGCATGGCAAGCAGTTACGCCTTGCGTTTGCTCAGTATGATTATGATTGTGAGTATGTATCGTTGACGGAATGCCGTTTTGATATTCAAGCGAATCAGTCCGTGATTAAAATCCCCAGTTTTGAACAAGAGTTACCCGATGCGGTGTTTGTGCGCGGTGTGCCGGGTGGTTCGTTGCAGGAGGTGGTGTTGTATCTGGATTTTCTGCACGCGCTGAAATTGTCCAATATCCCAGTATATAACGATGGTCACGCGATAGAGCGCAGTGTCGATAAGGGCATGACCAGCTTTTTACTGCATAACGCAGGGCTGCCTACGCCGTTGACGTGGGTGTTACGCGACCGTGAACAGGCGTTAGCCATTGCGGAAAACGAACTGAAAAACGGGCATTTGTTAATCAGTAAACCGTTGTTCGGTTCGCAAGGCGAAGGCATACGGCGTATTGAGAAAATGACCGATTTGTTGTGGTTGGCGGCAAGCGGCGGCGTGTATTATCTGCAACGCTTTGTGCATTGTGCGGGTGCTGGTTTTTCGGATAAGCGGGTGTTTGTGATTAACGGGCAAGCGGTTGCGGCTATGCGCCGACGTGGGAAATCGTGGTTGAATAATGTGGCGCAGGGTGCGAGTTGTGAGCGTATTGATTTAAATGTAGAAGTAGCAGAGTTAGCCATTCAAGCGACTGCCGCGTTAAAGATGGATTATGCGGGCGTGGATATTATTCAGGATAAAGAAGGGCATTACAGTGTGATTGAAGTCAACAGTATTCCTGCGTGGAAAGGGCTGGAAAGTGCGTGTGATGTTAATATTGCGCAGTTATTGGTCGATGATTTAGTGAATCGCTATCTATTAAATCAGCAGACCTCGCAGGTTTTTAAAACCTGCGAGGTCTTAGGAATCAGGGCATGAATCCACTGGAACAACTCTATCAACAAGCCTGTGAAGTGGAATTACAGGCATTTAAACCCGGTAATGTCAGCGTTTATTCTGCCGCGTATGATATGACGGTGGATGATTTTCGCCTCAGTGCGAAAGTCAGTGCCGCGCCGTTGTGCAATCCTGATTACTCGCTAGGTGAAAAAATATTTTATGCAGTGCAAGCGACACGCGAAGCAGTGGGGTGCAATACCAATTTAGGTATTATTTTATTGTGTGCGCCGCTGGTGCAGGCAGTTGCGTATTGCACATCTGGCGTGACGCTCAGGCAGGCATTACATCAAGTGCTGGAAAATACTACGCTTGCCGATGCCGATTGGGCATTTAAAGCCATTGCGTTAGCCGCTCCTGCTGGGTTGGGCGAGGTGGCAGAACAGGATGTGAATACCTCGGCATCGGTGACGTTACAACAAGCCATGCAACTGGCGAGCAGTAAAGACCGTATCGCACTTCAGTACCTGACGGATTATAAAGATATTTTTGATTTTACTGTTTTAAGGTATAATAATGGACTTCTTAAGTGGGGCAATCATAGTTGGGCGGCAGTCGCAGTTTATGCGGATTTGTTGAGCCACTATCCTGATAGTCACATTGAAAGAAAATACGGCGATCAATACACTGAAATGGTAGCCAGTCGAATGATTCAACTCAGTAATGAGCTGTCTAACACCGACAATCCCGATTTGATTGTGCCGTTACTGCATAATATCGATCAGGAGCTTAAATCTAAGCGCGTGAATCCAGGTACTACGGCAGATATGACCGTAGCAACGGTATTGACGGTATTTTTAGAGAATTTCATTAGTAACAACACTTAATAATTTTTCACATTTCTTCATAGGGGAAAACAAGCATGGCGAAAATCACTAAAATGATGGTTGGCGAATCTTTAGTTGGTGAAGGCAACGAGATTGCTCACATTGACTTAATCATCGGCCCAAGAGGTTCAGCTGCTGAATCTGCATTTGCAAACGCTTTAACAAACAACAAAGACGGTTTCTCTACTTTGTTAGCTGTTGTTGCTCCTAACTTATTAGTTAAACCTGCTACTATTTTGTTCAACAAAGTAACTATCAAAGGTGCTAAACAAGCTGTTCAAATGTTCGGTCCAGCACAACGTGCTGTTGCTATGGCTGTTGCTGATTGTGTTGAAGACGGCACTATCCCAGCTGACGAAGCTGATGATTTATTCATCTCTGTGGGTGTATTCATTCACTGGATGGCTGAAGATGATGCGTTGATTGAAAAATTCAACTACGCAGCAACTAAAGAAGCTCTGAAACGCGCTGTTGCTGGTTCACCTACTGCTGCTGAAGTTGTTGCAGCTAAAGGCGAAGCAAAACACCCGTTCGCAGTAAACAACGAAGGTTAATTAATGGGGTGCTAACGCACCTTGTTTACAACCGCACGTTGAAAAATACCCCGCTGGTCGGGGTATTTTTTTGCCTGTAAAAAAGTATCAATACTGCCCCATATTTTCAACTCTAAACGCCTTTTCTTTTTCAATGCGATTAGTCGATTCAATATAATTCATCATCCAGAATTTCCCATTATCCAAGGTTAGCATGATAGGATTTCCATAAATTTTATGTTCAGCCGTGATTTTGTCCAGCGTGTCATCACTATTTAAAATATGCCCGCCTTTAATTTCAACTAATAATATCCCTTCCCCACGAGTACGATTATTAACGCCGATAATAAAATCTGGAAAATAACGGTATCCATTTGGCAATACAATTCCAACAGAATGGGGTTTACGGTCTTCATTTCTATGCCACCAACGAATAGTATTACTGGTATCAGTTTCTAATAATTGTGCAAATTTACGTTCTGTTTCATTTAAACCCGTAGGCATAATGCCATAGCTATTTAAACTTGCCCGATTAATAGATTCAGTCGCTTCTATTTGTTTCGGTAGTTCAGCCGTTTCATAAACTTCTTTAAATTCAGCCAGACAGCTTTTAGTGGCGGTGCGAATTAATGCGGGATAAAGAGCTAAGATCATATTTAAAGATTGTGCCAGTTCGATAGTGGATAATTCCATGCCTTGATATTCATTATATTCCTTTGCTAACCGCGCTAACAAAGCACTCTGTAACTCTTTTGGATCAATAACAGCGTCAAATAAAGCGTGTTGAGAACGGCGGACAATTTCAGCAGTTGATAGCTTTGCCTGTATTGCCTCAACGACTGTCCCTGCCTGATTAAAGATGTTAATGGTCATCCGATTAACTTTAAAACTTTTACGCCTGCCCGCATTTAATACCTCGGCATTCAGATTTATGCTGGCAACAATCCCTTTCACCAAATCATCTGTACCTAATGGAATACGCTCAGATTGAAACCGTACTGGCATAATATCGCGTAACCGATAATACTGATTCCCCGCAATAAGTGGGCGATAAGGCTGTTTTAAATCTTCGATTTTCCCCGTTTTTGGCGCAATAAAATCACCCCATAAATCAATTGTTTCACCACTCAATGACGGCAATATAATCGTATTATCATCATTATCTATGACTGGCATTTCTTCCCAAGCGGAAGGAATATAAAGGCTGGGCAATAATGACGTTTGCCCATTATGTGATACCTGTACTTCGGTTTGTCCTGCAATAGTGACCAGCAACGTAAACGGCGTAATATCTGACAGTTGCGTTTTAATAGTATTAATTTTATCTGCCGCACCTATTAAACCGCCTTGCGCTTCAATATCGGCTAAAAATACATAACCAAAGCGCAATATCTCAGGTAATAACTTATTAGCTGCTCTGGTTTGCAATTTGTGATGCACGCGCAAAATACGCCCGACTACCTGAATGCCAAAATCAGTGCTTTTGGTGCTGCGTAAAGACACCAAAGTAAACGCGCGAGGTGCATCAAAACCCAACGCCGCAGCGACTTTAAAAATAAGCACTTGCTTACTTTCATCACGCGCCACCACGGATAATTCATCGTTAGGATCATCGGCTGTGTACCACGCAATTGAATCTTCGGGTATACCCAGCCCGATTAAACGTTGTTTAGTATCTTCAACCGCCTTTTCGCCTGCTTTGCCTTTGCTGTCAATCTGTACCAGCATCAATGGGGTTAAGTTTATGTTTAAATTAGCTAATTCGGATTTAATCGCTGTATGAGTACGCCAACCGTCCGCTAATGCGGTTAATTCCAAATCAATTAACGCCTGTTGATTATCGGGTACTTCGGGCAGAAGATAAGCGATAGACTTCACCGCCTCTTTAATTAAACCCACGTCTACCGCGTCTTCACGCGACACCTGAATTTTGTGAATTTCCGCGATACCAGCGGCTTTTTTAAATTTATCCACATCGGTATCGTTAGGCGTGGCGGTAATTAACAGCGAAAATTCAGGCGACAAAATATCCCGATAAAATTTAACCGCTTCACTGGCTTTGGTAAAGGTGTGATGGGCTTCATCAATCACCACGCCAATCCGAAAACCCTGTTCTCGCAATTCAACAATAAAGTCATCCAACGACACCGACGCATCGCCGTTTTTACGAAAAATACGCGTACTGGCATTGCTTGCCGCTACTGATGCCCACGTCGCGACAAACACATCGCCGCTATTGGCTTTATAGGCAATTCGATCACAGCTTAAATCGCGGATTTTCAAGCCGCTAAAATTTTTTAACGCGCTTTTAGCTTGTCCGACTAAGTTGGCAAACGGCGTGAACCAAAACCATACAACCTTCGCGTTATAGTGATGCTCACACCCTGAAAATGTTTCCGCAATCAGTCCCGCCATTAAGGTTTTACCCGCACCTGTTGGAGCTTCCAATAACACACAACCATTAAACGCACTGCTAGTGCGGCGGCTTTGTTCATCGTGTGCCTGTTGTAACTGGCTTTCGGTATGGCGAAATAACTCTAAAGCATTATTAACCGCGTCTTCTTGATAGCCTTTGGGTGATACGGTACTCATGCTTTAACTCCTGTAGCAAAATTCAATTTGGTGGGAGCGGCTTTAGCCGCGATTATCGTGGCTAAAGCCACTCCCACTATTAAAAGCAATGAACTTTGGAGTGCAAGCTCAAGTTTGTATTCCGAATATCGAGTTATAACACTCATGCTTTAACTCCTGTTCCAAAGCGGTCTATCAAAATTTGTGGTATCGGTAAACAAGTGAGGTTTTCATCGTCGATATACTGCGTTAATAAAGCAGGTTGCCAACAATAGACAACAACGGTTTGCAGTGTCTGTAAGCAATCGGTGACGGCGGTCAATTCCTGTTCAGTCAATTTGCAACAATACATCACCACGTCATTATCGGTTTGCAGTTGCTGTACGCTTGAAGCGGGATTAAAAGCCGATAAAGCCGCGCCGTGACTGAGTTGTAATGCTGTCCAGATTTGTGAATGCTGGATTTCAGTTAATAGAATGTCAGAGGTAATGCGGCGGGTTTTTAAATAAGCAAAACTACCTCCCAAGCCTTCGACCTGTTCCGCTTTTTGGTTGCTATAGCCTTGCATCACACGGCGCACACGTTCTGCACACACATCACGACACAGGTTTTTATCGGGTTCTGATTCGGTGGCTTCGGTGTTGGAAACTAGAATAAAGCGACGGTTGCCGTTGTCTTCGGCGTTGAGTTTTAGGACGGCGTGGGCGGTTGTGCCTGAGCCTGCGAAAAAATCTAAAACAATTGAATCTTTGTCGGATGCAATTTGCATTAAATGAGTTATTAGCCTCGTTGGTTTAGGCGTAAATTTTATTTCTGACAAAATTTCACGAAGTTCTTTAGCTGCTTCATCGGTATGACCGACTTCTTCATGTCTTAATAAAGATGTTGGTATCATGCCTTGTTGGATTTTTGAAATAAAATTTTTTAATCGTGGTGTCGTTTTTTTTCCATCACTCCCCCACCAAATACGGTTTTCAGCTACATTCTTTTCATGTACATCTCGTGACATAGCCCAAACACGAGTTGTTTTAGGAAAAATTTCTTCCCCTGTATTGGGTTGTATGATTGGATAATAAAGGTTAGGTCTTTCTTTAGCGGTATATCGGCAAGTGTAATCCATAGACTGCCATGCTCCACGCGGGTCATTGTCAGGATTTTTGTAGCGATTAGTTTGCTGGTCTGTCATAGGCAACAAATTTCGTTTGAAAGCTGGTGACGCACGATAAGCATGGATAGATTCATGTAAATAACCAATTTCTTTAGTGTCTGGTGGTGGGCTATATCTTTTTTCCCAAGCAAACGTACATAAAAAATTATTCCAGCCAAATACGCTATCCATTAATAACCGTAAGTGAGCGACTTCATTATCATCAATCGAAACAAAGATAACCCCATCCTCAGCCAACAAATCCCGCGCCAATTCCAAACGCCGATACATAAACTCCAGCCACTTGGAATGTTTATACACATCGTCCTTATCAATAAAGCGGTCGTTATAAACAAAATCTTTATTACCCGTATTATACGGCGGGTCGATATAAATACATTTAACCTTGCCTTTATACGTCATGCGTAAATAACGCAAGGCATCAAAATTATCACCCTCAATAATCAGATTCTGGTAAGGCGCGTCACCACACGATAAGGATTTATTCAAATCCAAAGCAACAAAATCATCATTAATCGCCCGTTCGTGTTCAATGTCATCACGCTCCCAATACAAGCCAAAACGCGGCTTGCGGTCGCGGCTGCGTAGTAAATTAATCAATTCTTCTTTGCTGTAATCGTCGTAATTATCCGCCACGGCTCACTTTTCCTTAAAATAAATGTCGTTCATTTAAACCTGTTTCTTTAAGCAGTTTTATCTAGTTCCCACGCGCTGCGGTCTGTATAACGCGGCGCGTTGACACTGCATTCCCATGTAGCGCGTCACTGCCCACAGTTAAGGATTTTTACAGAATTGTGGGAGTGGCTTTAGCCACGATTATCGTGGCTAAAGCCACTCCCACGGCAATTTGCATGCTACTAACTTATGGCAGTGACGCAGCGCGTGGGAACGAGAAAATAATGCTGGGCTTTTCAGCGTCTTCAAAATGACAGGCAACCGCATCGCGTACATTGCTATGCAGTTCTGCAACCATATCAGCATCGGTATAGACTGAATCGCCTAGTGATTTGGCAGTAAATCCACCTTCTGGCGCGTCTTCAACTAAAAATATAATTTCTTTCATGGCAGGATGATTAAAAAGTGGTTGATGTTGTGAGTATGGTAAAGGTATTCGATTTGCCTGAGTATCCTCATTTATCTACAGATTAGCAATATCCGCTTTGCTTATCGCTTTGGTGTGTAAGGCACTGGCGACTAGCACGCTGTTAATGCCAATCGCTTTAAGCTGTTGCACATCGGCAATATCACGCACACCACCTGCGGCGATAAACTCTGTTTGTGGATAACGTTGTTGATAATGGCGTAATTTTTCATTATCAACGCCTGTGTCACTACCCACCCGTGCCAAGGTCATGATAATCACTTGCTCAGACCATAATGCGCTATCGGTGAATAACTGCGCTTCGCCTAACGGTTCATCATGCGCGGAAAAATCTAATGATAGTAGCGCGTTTTTGGTGGCTGCCAGTTGTTCAGCGGTACAGCATTCGCTGCCTAAGACGGGGCGATAATTACTCGCGTCTGCAAATGCCAAATCAGGTGATTGATAACCTGCATCCAGCCAAAAGGTAATCATCGGATAATGCAGTAAGACCTGATGAATCAACGCCTGATTATCACCTTGCTGGGTAATGGCGTTTAAATCGGCTATATAAATAACTGTAAAGTCATGCAGTTGCAAAAATGCGTCAATGACATGGTACACATCGGCACTGGGGCATAACGGGGAATGAATTGGTTGATAGTGTTCACGTTGACCGCGTTGCGCATGAACCACTACGCCGTCTTTTAAATCAAGCACAGGAATTAAGCGCATCAGTCGCCTGCAATTGCCAATGCTGCTTGATATAAGGTTTTTTTCCTCGCTCCTGTGATTTCTACTGCCAATGCCACGGCGGTTTTAATAGAACATTCTGTTAATAATACGCGCAATATTCTGTCCTGTTCATCGGTTAATAGCTGCTCACTTTTATCCACTGCTTCCGCGCCATCGACGATGACGACAAACTCGCCTTTGCGCATATTGTCATTACTGGCAACTAACGCGAGTGCCTCTGCCAAGCTGGTTTTGACAATAGTTTCATGCAGTTTGGTGATTTCTCTGGCAATGACAATCTGCCGATTTAACGGCAAAATTTCCGCCATATCTTCTAAAGAAGCCAGAATGCGATGACTGGATTCATAAAACACCCACGTTGTCAGGCAGTTGAGTTGCGCGGTAAAAAATGCTTTGCGTGCGGAAGAGGTGCGGGCTAAAAAACCGAAAAAAGTAAACTGGGTGACGGGCAAGCCCGCCGCTGATAACGCGGCAATTAACGCACACGCGCCAGGAATAGGCACAACATCCAGTCCCGCTTCTTTGACCAATTTAACCAGCGGCATTCCTGGATCGCTTAATAATGGCGTGCCTGCATCCGATACCAGCGCAATAGATTTACCTTCGCGGAGTTTTTCCAACAATCCCACAGCGGCTTTTTCTTCGTTATGTTGATGCAACGCGGTCAATTTATTGGTGATACCATAATGTTGTAACAGCATCCCGACATGGCGGGTATCTTCGGCGGCAATTAAATCGACTTCTTTGAGCGTGGCGACTGCTCTGAAACTCAGGTCGGCGAGATTGCCAATCGGTGTTGCCACCACATAGAGTTTTCCGTATTCACTGGTCATTCGTTACTCGCATTTATAAAAAATTTAAAGGTATCTGGCATTTTAACGCATTAATACAAATCCACAGGATCGACATCCAGCGACCAGCGGACTTTAGCGGCAAGTTTCAGTTTGGCGACTTGCGGAATCAGCGCGGTTAATAGTGTTTGTAAATCCCGGCGGTGCGTACTTTGCAACAGTAATTGATAACGATGCAGACCTGCACGTTTTGCCATCGGTGCAGTCACAGGGCCCAATAGCTGTACTTTATGCTCAGCGGTTTGTGCAGCTAAGTCGATGATGGCTTGTAGAAAAACAGGCGGCAGTTCAGCATCATGTGCTTGTGCGCTGAGCATGGCTTGATAGCTGAACGGCGGGAGTTGCGCGGCGTGGCGTTCGACTAACGCACTGACCGCAAATTGTTGATAACCGTGGTCAATCAGTGTGGTTAGTAGCGGATGGGTTGGCTGGCGGGTTTGCATAATGACGCGCCCTGCTTTTTCGGCACGTCCTGCACGTCCTGCTACTTGGACGATGAGTTGCGCGAGTTTTTCGGCGGTATGAAAATCAATGCTGAATAAACCACTGTCTACATCCAGTATGGCGACCAGCGTGACATTGGGGAAATGATGCCCTTTCGCCAGCATTTGTGTACCTAAAATAATATCGACTTTGCCCTGATTAATTTGCTCCAGATAGTCTTCCAGCGACCCTTTCAGGCGGGTGGAATCACGGTCTAAACGCAAAATGGTTTTATCAGCAAAGAGTTTGCCCAGCACTTTTTCCACCCGTTCCGTCCCTAAACCTAAGGGGGTGAGTTCACCTGTTTTGCAGGCAGGGCAGGTGTTAATTAGGCGGTGTTCGGTGCCGCAATGATGACAGCGTAATAGATTTTCATCATGATGAATCACCAGATTGGCTTCACAATGCAGACAGCGCGCCACCCAGCCGCAACCATGACAAATCAAGGTGGGGGCAAAGCCGCGCCGATTTAAAAACAGTAAAACCTGTTCATTTTTTGCTAGTGTGGCGCGTATTTCGGTGAGCAGGATTTCGGATAAGCCTTCGCTCATTTTTTTATTACGAATATCTAATAAGTGCAACGTGGGTTTTATTGAATAGCCCGCACGTTCTGGCAACGGTAGCCATTGATAACGCTGTTTAGCGACATTATGCAGACTTTCTAATGAGGGCGTTGCCGAGCCTAATAGTACAGGGATGTTTAATAGTTTGCCGCGCACAATGGCGGTATCCCGCGCCGAAAAACGTACGCCTTCTTGCTGTTTAAACGAGGCATCGTGTTCTTCATCGAGAATAATCAAGCCCAGATTATGAAACGGCGTGAACAGCGCAGAGCGCGTACCGAGCAGAATAGGGCTGATGCCTTGTTGTATTTTTAGCCACGCGCTTTGGCGTTGATTATCGGTTAACTTGGAATGCGAAACGGCGATATTGACGGCAAAACGGTGTTTAAATCGCGCTTCCAGTTGCGGCGTGAGACTGATTTCAGGGACTAGCACCAGCACTTGCTGTCCGCGTTTCAGCACTTCGTGAATAATTTGTAAATACACTTCGGTTTTG
>JAUYBJ010000266.1 GCA_030693155.1 Methylococcales bacterium | reverse complement strand
TATCTGTGTAAAAGTATCTCTATTCCGCATAAGAAAACTAAAAATAATCCATTAAAAGACACGCAAAAAGATGAAAATACGCGCATGGCTTCTGTGAGAATAAAAGTCGAGCATAGTATTGGCGGCATGAAGCGTTACCGCATTATTTCTGACAGACTAAGAAACCATCTTATTGATTTATATGATGATATTCTCGGAGTCTGCGCGGGGCTTTGGAACTTCTATCTAGCTAACTGATTGTTTTATAATGGAACAACAACTCTATTACACTTTGAGAGATGGGCGATAAGCTGAGGATTGGCGCAGTAGTAATGCCGATGGTCGCCTGCACAGGTGTAGCCGATTCCAGACCGCCGTTATCTTTCGCCACGACGGTAAACGCATTGAGTGTGCCATTGGCATTGGTATCAGGTGTCCAATAGGCTTGATGGGTGGCATCAACCGTATTGTTTGTCAGCGCATCCCACGCGGTAGCAGTTGCGGGAGATAAACCGGTTTTTAATGCACCACTGCTGACAGCTTTAACAACAAACGCATCGACCGTACCGTCCGTATCCGCTTCATCACCTTTGGCTTGTAAATCAGTAAAACTGACCGTCACGTCACTGTTTTCATTACCTGTATTCACAGGTGCGGAAAATGTTGTCAGCGTAGGAGCGTTATTGGCACTGCTGTTAATTTCAATAATACCCGCTATCTGACTATCACTGCTGATGTCATTCCAGAAACCATTGGTATATTGTTGTGCGTAATCTTCAATGCCATTAAAGTCATTGGGTTCACCTTGATTCCAATTGGTATAAGTAGCCGTTTCGCCACTAATCCATTGAAATGTCCCCTCAGTGGTTTGGTCGGTATAGCCAATCCACACAATATCGGTAAACGTGGCGGCTAACCATGTTTGTTCCGCCGCATCATTAATGGTAACGAGATTGCCGCCTAACCTGACTGCTTGATTTTGCGCTTCCTGCCAACTGAGCGCGTCACTCAGCAAGTAGGTATGACCGTTACAAGTAAACGTTGTATTTCCCATGATACACCTCCGAAATAATTTGAAATTCTAAATACCTTGCTGTGACATTAACGAAGTCACTCTCGGCAGTTCGACCTTCCAAATACCTTGGATTCGTAACTTTCTGCCCCTGACTCACGTCAGGTTTAGCTTTGGAAAAACTTAACTGTGTATGAAATAACTGTGCGTCATTCTTCATGCGTTTATGAAAAATGCAGGTGTTGAACGAGTAAACCGTATAAGCTGAAGTGGAAAAATTAATAAAATCCACTACAAATTATGTTCTTGATTTTGCGCTGAGACGGTGGAAAAGACAAGTTTAAAATAAACATTTAATAGCTATTAAACCTATCCGAAAAAAGCAATATTCCAGTGTGTACCGTGTATAAATTGACACCCCAATAACAAATAAGCCCCTCGCGGGGCTTATTCATCACTGATTTTCATTACATAATCCATAGTGAATCCACCAAGCCTGCGATGTTAAGACTACGCGCTGTGACACCGATTAGTTCCACCAGCGTATCAATAACACCAGCATCCTGAAACACAAAAGTATTGCCTTCGGACACAAAAGCAACCGTATCGCATCCTGTGATATTGGCTTGCAAATAGCTGAGTACATTATTCATCTGCACACCGCTCCTAATGGCGACAGGCGCGTCATAGCCACCGAAATTATCAAAGCTGATAATGCCATTGGTAATACTATGGCTGCTGATCATCGTAACCCCAGTGCCGACATCATTACCATTGCCTACGCTATTAATGGCGATGATGGTGCTGTCCAAATCCAGCCTGTCAGTATTTGCGGTATTGATTGTACCCAACGTAAAGCCTTGTACCACATCATAGCTACCAACCAGACTATCTCCTGTCGCAATGCGTACCGTATCAATTGCGGCGATTGTTTCTGCAAGACTGTAACTGTCTTTACCGAGACCGCCGATGAAGGTATCTGCACCATTTTGACCATAAAGACTGTCATTACCCGCGCCACCATCCAGCACGTTGGCATTGACATCGCCGCTCAGGCTGTCGCCTTGTGTCGTGCCTTTTACGTTTTCGATGCCTGTTACCGCGATTTGTCCGTTAATATCCGCCCATGCGTAGTTGAATGCTTTCAGGTAGTAGCTTGAGGCGATACCTGTCGCTAAATCGACTTTAACCCCCGCGCCTTCGGCACTGCGCCGTGCGGCGGTGTAGCTGTCGGATTGGCTGAAATCCAGTAAGTCGGTATCTGCGCCGCCGTTGTAATAGCCTGTGCCGTAAAAGCCGCGTGCCAAGAAGCTGTCGTTACCCGCGCCGCCGTTCAGAATATCGACAATACCCAGATTGTAAACATCGGATACACCGCCATCGAGCAGGTCATCACCTGCGCCGCCATTGATAATATCGCTACCTGCATTGCCGTCGATATAGTTGGCGTTGCTGTCACCTGTCAGGCTGTCGCCTTGGTTCGTACCGCGTATGTTTTCAATGTTTGCCAGTGCGATTTGTCCGTTAGCATCTGCCCATGCGTAGTTGAGTGTTTTCAGGTAGTAGCTTGAGGCTGTACCTGCCGCTAAATCAACTTTAACGCCCGCACCCTCTGCACTGCGGCGTACTGCGGTGTAGTAGTCTGACTGACTGAAATCCAGTGTGTCAGTATCTGCGCCGCCGTTGTATTTTCCTGCGCCGTAAAATCCCCGCGCCACAAAGGTGTCATTACCTGCGTCGCCGTTCAGGGTATCGGTTATGGTGGGATTGTAACTATTGGAGACCCCGCCATCGAGGGTGTCATTACCCGCGCCGCCATTCAGGGTGTTGCTCATGCTATTACCCGTCAGCACGTTGTCCAGTCCATTACCTGTCCCTGTGATTGCAGTACCGATGAGGGTGAGGTTTTCAATGTTGCTGAGGCTGTTAAGGTCGAAGTTGATGCTGGCTTGTACGGTATCAATATCGGCGGTTGCCGCTTCGGTCAGAATATAACCCAATCCGTCAATGACGTAGGTGTCGTTGCCTGCACCGCCTATTAAGGTGTCATTGTTGCCTTTGCCGATGAGGGTGTCATTGCCCGCGCCACCGTCCAGCACGTTGGCATTGGCATCGCCGCTCAGGCTGTCGCCTTGTGTCGTGCCTTTTACGTTTTCGATGCCTGTTACCGCGATTTGTCCGTTAATATCCGCCCATGCGTAGTTGAATGCTTTCAGGTAGTAGCTTGAGGCGATGCCCGCCGCTAAATCGACTTTAACGCCTGCACTTTCCGCACTGCGCCGTGCAGCGGTGTAGCTGCTTGCTTGGCTGAAATCCAGCAAATCGGTATCCGCGCCGCCGTTGTAATAGCCTGTGCCGTAAAAGCCACGTGCCAAGAAGCTGTCGTTACCCGCGCCGCCGTTCAGAATATCGACAATACCCAGATTGTAAACATCGGATACACCGCCATCGAGCAGGTCATCACCTGCGCCGCCATTCAGTACATTGCTCGCAGTGTTGCCGACCAATTGGTTGTTCAATGTATTGCCTGTACCGTTAATAGCCGCAACACCTGTCAGCATCAGATTTTCAATATTATCAGTCAAGACACAGCTGCTACGCGCATACACGGTATCTACACCTGCGTTGACATTCTCGGTAACCACATCGCCTGCATTATCAACATAGTAAGTATCATTACCCAAACCGCCCAGCATAATATCCGCGCCAGCACCGCCATTGAGAATGTTATCCGCACTGTTGCCGATAAGTCTGTCATTGCCCATACCGCCTATTGCATTTTCAATAACGGTATTAAAGGCAATGCCGACATTATTGTTCAAGCCGCGAACCGAAGAATAGCTACCTTGAGTAAGATTAATAATTTGATTGCCGTTCCAGCCTGAACAGTCCAGCGTGTCATTGCTGCCGCCTGCATCCCAAATGGTCAATAATGGTGTGGCATTGATAGCGAAATCAAAAATGGCTTTTTCTGGGTCGTTAGCGGCAAAGTTATTGTTGTAACCATAGACGTTGTCACCTGTGCGCGTAGTGGTGTCCGCACCATAGAGTGACTGCACGGCGGCAATGTCGTATACCATCGGTGTTTGGGGGTACTTATAATCACTGTAAGTGCCATCTTGAGCATACTCATTGCTTGCGGCATTGTAGCCGCCAAAATACGACATGATGGTGTATTGGCGATTGTCTTGGGAAAATACGGCATCAGTAGCATAAATTGCACTGCCGTTGTATGTGCTGGGATGTGACAGCCCTAACGCATGACCGATTTCGTGCATCATAGTGGTAAATCCATAAGCCCCTTTCGCCATCCCTGAATCAGAATTACTATCCCACGTTGTAGCCATCCAGATTTGATCCGCAACTATATCTTTATTGGGTGTTGTGCTGTACGCCAAGGTACTTGAATAAGTACCGTTGTTAGCGGTGGTACTGGAATAATTTAAGGTAATATTGGCAGCACCGCCGTCGCTTTCCACCAGACTGCTCGCTATCAGATTGTCCCATAAACGAAAAGATAATCGTGCGGTTGCCACTTGCAGAGCGGTCATAGCCGTTAAGCCGTTGCCCTCACCAAATAATGGCAACCCAAAGGCGGTAAAATTACTAGGAACAGCGGTATTAACACCAAAACTGATGACTGGTTTAGGTGTGCTGGGGGTATCGTAAGACGTTCCCCATAAGCGAGTTAAGCTATCGCCGTAACCCCAAGAGGTGGTTAATTGTGTGATAATCTGCGTGACTGTGTAGACGGGTTTCGCTATTGCGCTGGCAGTTGAAACGCCTATTTGGGTGTTATTTACCTGATTGGCATCTTGCAGGAAAGCATCATAAGCAATGTCCGCTACCAATAGGCTGAAAGGCGAATCAGTGCTGGTAACCAGCACTGATTCGCCGTTGTTATTTAACGTTTTCATGGTATCACCTCTGTCCATCATTAAGGGTGAAACAAAGAAAAGCGACTAGGAGGGCTGAAAAGAGATTAAATATGATGAAAATGCCGCTAGTACTATCCTTAAGCTAAAGACCGTGGCGGTTTTTAGAATTCATTTTTAGTAAGAAGTTTCCACTTCACTGAAATACAATCTAACTGTGACCACCATGTCCATAACACAGAGTCAGCATATCCTGAGCCAGATTAGTTAAAAATATCAATTTAAATTCACGGATTATTAGTGACAAAAAACAATGAATTACGTCACTACCTGTAAATCACAGGGAATACCCTGTCACGCAACAAGACACTAATTGTTAATAAATGACGTAAATAATATAATTATTAATATTAATGTCACAACCACTCTCAAACATCACAGCAACATAAGACATGAAAGTCATCCTCACTGAAAAACCCGCCGTCGCACGCAGTATCGCCAGTTGTTTACACATTAATCGTAAATATGACGGTTATTTTGAAGGCAACGGCTATCAAATCGTGTGGGCGTTCGGGCATTTGGTGGAATTAAAAGAACCCGATGACTATCGTGCTGAATGGAAACGCTGGACGCTGGACGCTTTGCCGATTATTCCGGAACAGTTTGAGCTGAAAGCCAAAGATGATGCGGGTGCGCAAAAGCAACTGGCTATCATCAAACGCCTGTTCAGCAACGCGAGCGAGATTATCTGCGCCACCGATGCAGGGCGTGAGGGCGAATTGATTTTCCGCTACATTCTGGCGTGGTCAGGCTGTGAACATAAACCGCTGCAACGGTTGTGGATAAGTTCACTCACTGATGAAGCGATACAAAAAGGCTTTAGCCAACTACAAGACGGGCAAGCGTATCAAGGCTTATACCGCGCGGCAAAATGTCGAAGTGAAGCCGATTGGATAGTCGGTTTAAATGCCACGCGCTTGTATACGCTGAAATTCGGGCAACAAGGCAGATTATGGACATTGGGGCGAGTGCAAACGCCTGTGCTTGCCATGATTGTGCAGAAAGATGTGGAAATTTCTGACTTTATCCCCAAAGATTTTTGGGAGCTGCACAGCTTATATCGAGAAGTGGATTTTCAATACACAGGCGGGCGATTTGACACTAAAGCCGCCGCCGAAACCCTAGCCGCACAACTGACGGGGTTTGATTTAGTCATTACCGCCGTTAATGGCAAACGCGAACAGATTTATTCGCCGTTATTTTATGATTTAACCGATTTACAAAAAGATTTAAACATCCGTTATGGCTTCACTGCCGACCAAACCTTAAGCATTGCCCAAGCCTTATACGAGAAAAAACACATCACTTATCCGCGTACCGACAGCCGTTATCTCAGCAACGATATGAAAGCGGGCATCAAGCCGTTATTGGAAAAACTGCGCATTAACTTTGCCGCGCAAATCGCACCGTTAGCCGTTGATAAGCTCACCCTGAGTAAACGCTATATCAACGATGCCAAAGTCACCGATCACCACGCCATTATTCCCACGACTATTTTGCCGTCCAACTTGAGCGACGATGAATACAAAGTGTATGCGGCGATTGCGTTACGCTTTATCGCGGCATTTTATCCGCCTTGTATTCGGCAAATCACCACCGTACTGGCGACGGTAGATACAGCAAAATTCAAAGCCACAGGCACGATTATCGAAGCATTGGGCTGGCAGGAATTGTATAAAAATGACCGCGCCAGTTCAGAAAAAGACGTAAAAATTCTGCCGCCGTTTGGCCAAGACGACACAGGTACACAACTTCCCAGCTTCACCCCAGGCATAACCACGCCGCCCAAAGCCTTCAACGAAGCCACCTTATTAGGCATGAGGGTATCAGCGGGCAAAACCTGTGCCGATGACGCAT
>JAUYBJ010000265.1 GCA_030693155.1 Methylococcales bacterium | reverse complement strand
CTATTTATGCGGTATTCAAGCTGGAATGCTTGAAGATAAAACACAAAACCAATCATTTTGCATTGCGTATCAGGCTCTTCATCAAGGCAAACCAGTTGGCTTATGAAGCATTGCAAAAATTAAGGGCTGCGTAACATCAGTGTCATAATTCATATGCACTATAGTCAGTTATATAAAATCTGTTAAACACAAATACTTTCACTGCTTTATTGATAAAGGACACTTATGACAACTGAATCATCAACGGTAACCACGCCAATGAGTGCGGATGAGTTACAAAAAATTAATGCCTATTGGCGAGCGTGTAATTATTTAGCCGCTGGGATGATTTATTTACGCGAAAATCCATTGCTGAAAGAACCGCTGAAGCCTGAGCACATTAAAAACCGCTTGTTAGGACATTGGGGTTCCAGTCCGGGTTTGAGTTTTGCCTATATTCATATCAACCGCCTGATTAAAAAATATGATTTGAATGTCGTTTTTATGGCAGGGTCGGGACATGGCGCACCGGGTGTACTTGCACCTGCGTATTTAGAAAGCACTTATTCTGAAGTCTATCCAAACAAAGGCGAAGATGAAGAAGGCTTGTTACACTTTTTTAAAGAATTTTCTTTTCCGGGTGGTATCGGCAGTCACTGTACACCTGAAACTCCAGGGTCAATTCATGAAGGCGGTGAGTTAGGTTATAGCGTGTCGCACGCATTCGGCGCGGCTTATGATAATCCTGATTTGATTGTTACCGTCATGGTCGGTGATGGTGAATCTGAAACAGGCCCATTAGCCACTTCTTGGCATTCTAATAAATTTTTAAATCCGATTCGTGATGGAGCGGTATTGCCGATTCTGCATTTGAACGGTTACAAAATTAACAACCCGACCTTGCTATCACGCATTTCGCACGAAGAATTGGAAAATTTGTTCAAAGGTTACGGTTATACGCCGTATTTTGTCGAAGGCACTGACCCAGAAGTCATGCACCCGCTGATGGCGGATGTATTGGAACAATGTGTGCTGGAAATTCGCCGTATTCAAGCCGAAGCTCGCAGTACAGGTATTCCAGCACGTCCACGCTGGCCGATGATTGTGTTGCGTAGTCCGAAAGGCTGGACTGGCCCTAAAGAAGTTGATGGTCATAAAGTCGAGGGTTTTTGGCGTTCGCACCAAGTGCCATTGTCGAATATCAAAGACAATCCATTGCATTTGCAAGGTTTGGAAGAATGGTTGCACAGCTATAAGCCCGAAGAATTATTTGATGCTAACGGCACATTGATTCCCGAATTAAAAGCCTTGGCTCCTAAGGGCACACGTCGCATGAGTGCGAATCCTCATGCCAATGGCGGCTTATTGCGCAAAGCCTTACGCCTGCCTGATTTTAAAGATTACCAATTGGCATTAGCTGCACCCGGAAAAATCAGCGCGGAAAATACCCGCCCGTTGGGTAAATTTTTGCGTGACATCATGCGCGACAATATGAACAACTTCCGCGTATTCGGGCCTGATGAAAACAGCTCGAATAAACTCGATGATATTTATGCCGTCAGTAAAAAAACATGGTTAGCGGATTACTTACCCGAAGATGCCGATGGCGGTGAATTATCGCCTGATGGTCGGGTCATGGAAATGCTCTCTGAACATACGCTGGAAGGTTGGCTGGAAGGCTATTTATTGACAGGTCGTCATGGTTTATTTTCCACTTATGAAGCCTTTGTTCACGTTATCGACTCGATGTTTAACCAACACGCAAAATGGCTGGCAATGTCCAGTGAAGTGCCTTGGCGTGCGCCCGTGTCATCGTTGAACTTGCTGATTACTTCTACTGTGTGGCGACAAGATCACAACGGTTTTACCCACCAAGATCCGGGATTTTTGGATTTAGTGGTCAATAAAAGCCCCGAAGTGACGCGCATTTATTTACCACCCGATGTCAATTGTCTGCTATCAGTCGCCAATCATTGTTTGAAAAGTACCGATTACATCAATGTTATCGTGTCCGACAAACAAAAACATTTGCAGTATCTGGACATGGATGCAGCGATTAAACATTGTACAAAAGGTATCGGTACTTGGGATTGGGCAAGTAATGATGAAGGGGTTGAACCTGATTTAGTGATTGCCAGTGCGGGTGATATTCCCACTAAAGAAGCTTTGGCAGCTATCGTGTTACTGCGCGAAAATTTCCCCAGTCTGAAAATTCGCTTCATTAACGTGGTCGATTTATACAAATTAGTACCCAGCTCAGAGCATCCGCACGGCTTATCGGACAGGGATTTTGACAGCTTGTTCACTCTGAATAAACCCGTGATTTTCAACTTCCATGGCTATCCTTGGTTGATTCATCGTTTAACGTACCGCCGCCATAATCACCATAACCTGCACGTTCGGGGTTATAAAGAAAAAGGCAGTATCAATACTCCGCTGGAACTGGCAATTCAAAATGAAACCGACCGTTTCAGTCTGGCGATTGACGCGATAGACCGCCTCCCTGCGTTACAAGTATCAGGGGCGCACGTCAAAGAAAAACTGCGTGATCAACAAATTGCCTGCCGTAATTATGCTTATGAGTATGGTATAGACAGACCAGAAGACGATCAGTGGTACTGGCCTTATTAATGGAAAATAAGTAGGTGTCGCATTGCGTCACAGCACGCAGTGAAGGATTTTTGCAGAATAGTGGTTAAAGTCACTCGCGTTAAACCCCTTCGGGGTAAAATGTTTGTAGATCAAACGGTTAAATAATTTCATAACCCCGTAGGTGTAACGGCTTGCATTTGAAAACAGTCATGCTCGCATTTAGCGCAAATTTCGGCTCGAATTAATTGCGAATGAAAAGGTACTCATGCTCACATTAACTGCGAATGAGCTTGCATTTATCTTCCTTGGCTTGTATTAC
>JAUYBJ010000246.1 GCA_030693155.1 Methylococcales bacterium | reverse complement strand
CGGCATGAAGCGTTACCGCATTCTTTCTGACAGACTAAGAAACCATCTTATTGATTTATATGATGATATTCTCGGAGTCTGCGCGGGGCTTTGGAATCTCTATCTCGCTAACTGATTGTTTTATAATGGAACAACAACTCTAGTATGATTCCGTGTAAATTCATTGCGCCAATTTTTATTATCATCATCGGCAAAAATACCCGCTTTAACGACAACAGCTAATAAACCTTCTGGTTCTAATGCTGCCATTGATGAGTTGATAAAATCTCTTTCTGGTTCACCTTCTTGGGAAAAAGGTGGATTTAAAAATGCTTTAGAACAGGAATCTAATACGCTACTTTTTGCACTTTCATCAAAGCAACTTTGATTTTCAATATGACTTTTGCCGTCACCTCGAAAAAACATATTCAGCGTTGCTAATGCCCAAATAGTTGGATTAGTGTCAAAACCGAAAAGACTACGTTTTACTTTTTGTATAGCTTTCGGGCCATGTGCGGCTGACATCATTTTATCAAAAGCTGCGACCAGAAAACCTCCTGTACCACACGCCATATCAACAACTTTATCCGTTGGCTTTACATTGCACATCTCAACGCAAAATCGAGTAATATGTCGAGGTGTAAAAACAATACCTAATGAATTATTATCATAGCCATATCTTAAAAATGCTTCATAAAATAATCCTAAAAAATCAGTATCTGTTTGCAATACTGATTTAATATTTAAACTATGTAACAAATGGACAATTTTTGCGATATAGGGATTTAATCTATGATAATCAGCCCCTAAAAGACGTAATGATTCGGTGAGTCTTATTTTCTTTTCAGAGGCTAAATCAACAGATTCATTAATAGCTTGTTCTAACAGACGATTAATACTATCAAGTGCATTATTTTGACTCGTGTCAATATTACCTTGATAAAGTGCTAAAGTTAATGCGCCAATGACTTTAGGTCTTAATGGTGCTTCGACTTTCGCCATTCTTAAAATTTTACTTAACTCGATAGCTGCATCTATAAATTCAACAACAGAAGGTACTTCGACATTGGTAGTTGCATCATCAGCCAATAAGGCAATATCAATTTCTCTTTTTGAAGGGATGGTCGTTATTTCATATCCATTAGATAATAACGGTTTCCATACATCGCCACATAAGTATCTAACTTCAACAATAAATCCATGATTCTCTTCGCCAGCTGCTCCAACAGCACACTTAATTTTATAATGACTATTTGAGTTTATTTTTTCTGCATAATCAATAGACTCGGCAATAGCTTGATTAATTTTATCAGTGGTATTCTTTGCTTCAATAACAATAGTAGGCATTCCATTAATCGCAAAAATAAAATCGGGGCGATCTAATCCAAGTCCAATATCTTGAAAATAATCTACAATTTCTTGCTCTTCAAGACAATCGCCACCTCTGCTAGGATGTTGAAGATTCCAACCTCTTTTTTCTGCTTGTTCTCGAATGTAATAACGTGTTCGATTTTCGGCTCTTTTTTTATTCATAAATTTTTACTTATGCTATCTGGAATTTTCGTTGGTAAGCTATGTAATATAAGCAACGCAAAACTATATGGTTTTATACTATTTCGCAGGCTTCTTCCGCCGCTTTTTCTTAACTGGCGCACCGCCTACTTTTTTACTCGCCGCTTCTTTTTTCACCAACTCAAAATCAATTTTCTTTTCGTCTAAATCCACGCGCACGACTTTGACTTTAACGCTGTCGCCTAAACGGAAGCGTTGGTTGCTGTGTTCGCCTTTTAATTGGTGGCTGGTGGGGTCGAAGTGGAAATAATCTTGTCCTAGGTTGCTGATGTGGACTAAGCCTTCGACATAGATTTCTGCCAGTTCGACAAAAAAGCCGAAGCCTGTGACGGCGGAGATTATGCCTGTGAAGTCTTCGCCGATTTTATCCAGCATATATTCGCATTTCAGCCAACTGGTGACATCGCGGGTGGCATCATCGGCGCGGCGTTCGTTAGCGGAGCAGTGTTCACCGAGTACCACCATGTCTGGCACGCCGTAGACAAAGCTTTCGGCTTTTTTACCTTGCAGAACGTGGCGGATGGCGCGGTGTACTAGCAAATCAGGATAGCGGCGTATGGGTGAGGTGAAATGCGCGTAAGCTTCTAGGGCTAAACCAAAATGTCCTTTGAGTTCAGGGCTGTACACGGCTTGCGACATGGAGCGCAATAACACGGTTTGTATTAAATGTGCGTCGGGGCGGTCTTTGATGGACTCGACGAGGTGCATATAATCTAATGGCGTAGGAATCACGCCACCACCGAGTTTTAAGCCCATTTCGCCTAAAAAGGTTTTTAGATTGAGCAATTTATCGGTGCTAGGGCCTTCATGTATGCGTAACAGTTTGGGCATTTTTTTGCTGTTTAAAAACCGCGCCGCCGCACCGTTCGCGGTAATCATGAATTCTTCAATCAGTTTGTGGGCATCGTTACGCACCACAGGGATGATTTTTTCAATTTTACGGTTTTCACCAAACACGATGCGCGTTTCTAGGGTGTCAAAATCCATCGCGCCGCGTTGTTCACGCGCTAAGCGCATGACTTGAAACAGTGCATACATTTCTTTTAAATGCGGCATTAACGGGGCGTATTTTTTCGCCAGCGTTTTGTTGCCTTCAACCAGCATCGCGGCGACTTCGTTATAGGTTAGTCGCGCATGAGAGCGCATTACGGCTTCAAAAAACTTAGAGCGTAACACGTTGCCTTCACCATCAATCAGCAATTCGCACACCATACATAAACGGTCTACGTTGGGATTGAGTGAGCATAAGCCGTTGGATAAAATCTCTGGCAACATCGGGATGACTTGCTCAGGGAAATACACCGAGGTACTGCGTTTGTGTGCTTCTTTATCGAGTTCTGTGCCGACTTTGACATAATGCGAGACATCGGCGATGGCGACTAATAATTTCCAGCCTTTGGGGGTTTTTTTGCAATACACCGCGTCATCAAAATCGCGGGCATCTTCACCGTCTATGGTCACTAAAGGTAAGTCGCGTATATCAACACGATTTTCTTTCGCGGCTTCTGGCACTTCGGGGGTCAGGGGTTTGATTTCGTCCAGCAGTTCAGCCGACCAAGTATTAGGCAATTCATAAGAGCGAATCGCCATTTCGATTTCCATACCAGGGGCAAGATGATCACCCATGACTTCGATAATACGCCCCATCGGTTGATGTAGCTTGGTGGGTTGTTCGGTAATTTGCGCAACGACGATTTGCCCTTGTTTGGCTTTGCCTACGCCGCCTTTGGGGATCAAAACCGTTTGCGCGATATTTTTATTATCGGGAACAACGTAGGTAAAGCCGTCTTCTTTGTAGAGCCGCCCGACAATTTCGTGGGTGTTACGCTCTAAAATTTCAACTAACGCACCTTCACGCCGTCCTTTTTTATCGACACCTGCCACACGCACCAGCGCACGGTCATTGTGTAATAACGGATTCATTTCACGCGGCGATAAAAATAAATCATCCGAACCGTCATCGGGGCGCACAAAACCGAAGCCATCGGCATGGCCGATAACACGTCCGACAATTAAATTCTTGTTATCGACTAAACAGTATTGTTGACCGCGATTAAATAACACTTGCCCGTCGCGCTCCATTGCCCGCAATCGGCGGCGCAGGGCTTCTAAATCGTCTTCGGATTCCAGATGAAAGGCAGAGGCAATGTCTTTGCGTGCCAGTGGTTTACCCTGTTGTTCGATAAGCTGGAGTATTAACTCGCGGCTGGGAATGGGGTTTTCATATTTTTCAGCTTCGCGCTGAGCGAATGGATCTTTTGTTGAGGTAAATTCAACGTCTTTTTTGGACTTTGGGGGCATTTATATTCACTATAAAAGTAATTGACTGGATTTAAGCTAAGTCTCTATGATACAGGCTTACGGTATCAGGTAAAACATTGTTTTGTAGACGGTACGTTATTTATTTTTTACTTTATTGACAAAAATAACTCAAATGCGTATAGTTCGCCGCTAACTTTGCTGTTATCAGCAACTCATGCCGAGGTGGTGGAATGGTAGACACGCTAGCTTCAGGTGCTAGTGGGCGTAAGCCCGTGGAGGTTCAAGTCCTCTTCTCGGTACACCAGACAAGTTCAACAAGATGCAAAAAAATTCATAAACCCGCAAGCCATAAGGCTTAGCGGGTTTTTTATTGTTCAACAAAGTACAACGAAATGCAGTGACATTCACCAGTTTATGCAGTAACTTTTACAGTAACCCTTAAGCAGTAATAAAAAGTTACTGCATTTATTAAATGGAGTTACTGCAATGGCTAAAGAATTACTAACCGATGTCACTATTCGCAACATAAAACCCATAGAGAAAGATAATCGGCTTAATGATGGCTGCGGGCTTTACCTGCTCATTAAACCCAATGGCGCGAAGTGGTGGCGATTTGATTACAGCATCGAAAGCAAGCGCAAAACTTTATCACTGGGTGTTTATCCCGTTGTTGGTTTAGCCGATGCCAGACGCAAAGCCGAAGACGCACGCAAACAGGTAAGCAACGGCATTAATCCAAGCGACACCCGAAAGAAAGTAAAAGCCGATCAGCAATTAGTTACTGATGTTACGCAGCCCTTAATTTTTGCAATGCTTCATAAGCCAACTGGTTTGCCTTGATGAAGAGCCTGGTACGCAATGCAAAATGATTGGTTTTGTGTTTTATCTTCAAGCATTCCAGCTTGAATACCGCATAA
>JAUYBJ010000241.1 GCA_030693155.1 Methylococcales bacterium | reverse complement strand
TGATTGAATGCTTTTTCGGTAAAATCAAACATTACAGACGAGTGTTTTCCCGATTTGACAAGCTCGCCAGAAATTACATGGGCTTTATTCGCTTCGTTTCCGCACTCATTTGGCTACGATGAAATGTCAACAGAACCTAGGCACTGAAGAATCGTATAAGGCATTATGTATGACGTTAAGCGGCTCGGGCATTTCTTTTACCTGCCATCAGCCGTTTGACATTGGCACAAACGTAGAAGTGACTATTCTCCCATTAACGACGTTAGTAACACCGCTGGATTTTTTTATTACTATTGTCCGATGCTGCCCAACTGGCGACGGTGAGTTTGAAGTGGGCACGCGAATTATATTACATCACCCGACAAAAAAAACTGCGCCGCTATCGTGATTTATTGATGCGTTGATAAACAAAATATCTGATTATTTCCAGCAACAACCAGCCCGTCACCAGCGGCCCGACAATAGCATCATAACTGCCGACCAGATAGATATAATCCGACCATATATTGGTATCAAATAAAATTTTGCTCATTTTAATTTGCCACACCCAGCTGGCATGACAGCCGATACACACACCTAAACTGGTTTTTATCTGTGTTCTGACAATCCCTAAGAAAATACCCACCATCATCAACGAAATAAACGATGAAAACATCATCGGATTAAATACATTGAGAAACGCGCCTTTCAACAACTTAAAACCTGTGAAAAAATGCACATCGTGTGCAGAAATATCGACATTATTATCCAAAAAATGCAGCGCGGAGTAATACACCGCACTGACCACTATTGACAAGGCAATCGGCATTTTTTTTCTTAACCCCGTGAGCAATATGCCGCGAAATAACGGCTCTTCAATCAATGAAATAAGTAATGCCAGAAATAAGGTATAGCCCAGTTTTGCCAACACCGAACCCAGTGTCCACACTTTGGTGGCATCAAACACATTGATTTTCAGCACATACAACACGATAAAAATCGGCAGCAAGGTCAATAATCCTAAGCCCAAACCTTGTAATAATTGCTTTAAAAACACAGGTCGGGCAGCAAACCCTAACTGCTCTTTGTCGATGTTCAGTAATTTCATCGCAGGAAAAATACTCAGAATCAACAATAACTGCGTCGATTTACTGATCATTTTTTGAAACGGGATGACATCACCCACGCCTTTCATGATAAAAAATGCCAATACACAAGACACAGCAATCGCCGCACCCAACACCAGCAACGGCACCAGCGCGTAAAAAATACAACGCACACTGTATAACGCCAAGCGCGTAATATTAGGCATTACCAAAATCACCCCACAACATCTGCACCGCCGCTAATGCCGCTAACGATGCCGTTTCCGTGCGTAAAATACGACTGCCTAAGCGCACAGGAATAAAGCCCGCCGCTATTGCCAACTCGCGCTCACTATTGGCAAAACCACCTTCAGGGCCTGCCAATAAAGTGACCTGCATATCTATGGGTTTTAACGCCGCCAACGTAGTTTCCGCATACGGATCAAGAAACACTTTTAAACCTTGTTGCTGATTCAGCCAATCGGATAACTGGGTAATTTCCGTAAAATCGGGTGGCAAAGTTCGACCGCTTTGTTCTGCTGCGTGTTGGGCGATTTTTTGCCAATGCGTCAAGCGTTGGGATTTTTTGTCGTCTTTAAACTGCACCACACAGCGTTCCGTTAATAACGGCGTAATACGATTTACACCCAGTTCCACGGATTTCTGTATCGAAAAATCCATCCTGTCGCCGCGTGAAATACCCAAGCCCAACGTGATGTGCAGCGGCGATTCCACGCTGCGGTCATGCCATTGCTCTGGCACAATACTCACCGTTTTGCGGCTGACTTCCAGCACGATGCTCAGGTATTCGCCGCCCTGCCCGTTGAATAAAATAATTTTCGCGTCTTTTTTCAGGCGCAACACGCTACGCACATAATGCGCGTTGTCATCATCGAGTTCGATGGTTTGGTTGATGATAAGGGAAATGGGGGTGTAGAGTCTAGAGATTCGCATGATTATCCTTGAGTATGAGTGATGACTAATCTAACCATTTTTCATACAACTTAAGAATTCTAGGATAACGTGTACCTGCGACAAATTTATCTGGATATTCTCTGATGGTAGAAATGATATATTCCCGATAGCTTATTTTCATTTCAGTTTCAGGAAATTGACCGTTCAAAATCGCGGATGCCAGACGCTCTACCGAATTAAGATAACGCTCTTTCGCTTCTTGGTAGCTCGCTTCATATTTTGCAGGATCAACAATTAATTTCTGCGCCATATCGCTGAAATATTGACGGCGCATATTCATATCCTGCTCAAAGGGTAATAAAACATTCCATTTCGCGCTTTCAAGCTGCTGTTCAATTTTACGCAATGTCCGAAAAGCAATGAAGCCGCCAACAATGGCGGCTATCAATGCCAAAAAAGCGATTAAATCAGCTCCTAGATAAACATACAAAGTGTTTTGTGCGATTTCCAGAGATTTGGTTTCGTAGTCTGTCATGCGTTACTTTCCTTGGGCTTTGCGTCGCTTTGAGACTCTTTTTGTGTTTTTAACGCTTGTAAAATTTGTTCTGCTTGACGTGTAACTGCATATAACGCTTTGCTATCTTCAAGCACGATTTCGCGCTTTTCGATAATAAAAAGCGGTGTAGCAACATTATCTTTTTGAGTGTTCATGAATATGCTCCTTAAAGTTCTGCATAGAAATAGCTGCAATTGAAGCTATTATTCTTGTGGTTCTTCGGGCTTTACCTCGGTGTTTTGATTATTTTGTTGCGCTCTTAAAGCCTGTTCTGCTTGGCGTGTAAGCTGATGTAATGCCTCATTATCTTGTTTTCGTACAAAACCATCATTTTTTTTGAAGTTAGAATCGACTAAATTATTTTTATTGCTCATTTAAACCTTCTTAAAAAATTGAATAATTACTACGATTAGCTTGTTAGAATTGCACAATACACCCAATTTGGCAAACTACGCTTTAACCGCGTGCTGTATGCCTTGCCACGCGACTTCTGCCAGTAATATCAGCTCTTCTTCGGTGATGATATAAGGCGGCATAAAATAAACCACGTTGCCTAAGGGGCGCAGTAACACGCCTTTGGACAGTGCGTATTGATAGACTTTAATGCCACGGCGTTCCTGCCACGGATACGGCTCGCGGGTGGCTTTATTTTTCACCATTTCAATGGCTAATATCATGCCTGTTTGTCGCACTTCGGCAACGTGCGGATGGTCATGAAACCGCGCCGCGACTTTTGTCATTGTTTGTATTAAGGAACGGTTTTTTTCGATAATGCCC
>JAUYBJ010000268.1 GCA_030693155.1 Methylococcales bacterium | reverse complement strand
ATGATATTCAGTTTGTCCAACTAGATTAAAGAACGTAAACTATTCATTGATTCCCGACCCTGATAATGCACCTGCCGTCCTTGTGAATACAGGCTCTAAGCCTCAGATACTCCTCGGTATGGGTGAATAGGGCGGGGGTCTCTCTACGCAACAGGCTCTGATTTTTAATCAGTCCTCAGGTTGAGGCGACCTCCCAATGAACGCTTACAGCTTACTCGGTATTCCTTCGTATTATTAGATTGATTTTGAGTAGTTTTAATCATACAAGGGTGGAGTGAGCGGCGAACCCCAACTCACACTACGCGCTTTTTCGAGTGTCAAAGTAAGCGCGACAAGTCGCGCCTACCTTATGAATAAATGTTATTCAATCACCTTCGGCACTAAATACAAGCCGTCTTCGACACGCGGGGCGACACTTTGATAAAGTTCGCGCAGATTGGTTTCGGTGACTTCATCGGCGCGTAATAATTGCGTGGCATCCAAGGGATTCAATAACGGCAACACGTCATCGGTATTGACTGCGTTCATTTGCGCGACTAAATCCAGAATGTCGCTGATGGTGTGGGTGTAACCTTCCAAGCGGTCTTCGGGGATTGCTAACCGCGCTAGATGGGCGACTTTAACCACTTCTGCTTTGCTGATAGCCATGTTTACGCTCCTGTGAATTGGCTAGGCGATTGACGATGCCAATCGGTCACTTGTTGATATTGATGCGCCACGTTGAGCAGTTTGGCTTCGTTAAAATAATCACCAATAATCTGCAAGCCGATGGGCAGGTTATCACTAAAACCGACAGGAATCGACACGGCGGGTACACCTGCCAAACTGATGGGCAGCGTGTAAATATCGCCTAAATACATGGCAATCGGATCATCGGATTTTTCGCCGATTTTAAACGCGGTGGTCGGGGTCACAGGCCCCATTAATACATCAACGTCATTAAACGCAGCGACAAAATCATTTTTGATTAAGCGGCGAATTTTTTGCGCTTTCAGATAATAAGCATCGTAATAACCTGACGATAGCGCGTAAGTGCCGATGACAATACGGCGTTTGACTTCATCACCAAACCCTTGCCAACGACTGCGTTCATACAGGTCTTGTAAGTTGGTCGATGCGTCACAGGAGTGACCAAAACGCACACCATCAAAACGCGATAAGTTCGCTGAGGCTTCGGCGGGAGCGATAACGTAGTATGCCGCGACCGATAAATGACTGTTCGGCAGGCTGACTTCTTTCACGGTCGCGCCTAAGCGTTTAAATTGCTCAACCGCTTCGTTAATCACTTTCGCTACGTCTGCATCCAAACCGTCGGCAAAAAATTCTTTCGGTATGCCGATGCGCAAACCTGTCAGTGGTTCATTGAGGGTCGCGCTGTAATCAGGTACGGGGACATTGGCACTGGTGGAATCGCGCACATCAAAGCCGCTGATAGTTTGTAAAATCAACGCCATATCTTCGGCGGAACGCGCCATTGGGCCGCATTGATCCAAGCTGGAGGCATAGGCAGTCATGCCGTAACGTGAAATCCGTCCGTAAGTCGGTTTGATACTGCTGATACCACAATACGATGCAGGTTGACGCACCGAACCGCCTGTATCACTGCCCAACGAATACGCCGCCAAACCTGCCGCTACCGCCGCCGCTGAACCGCCTGAACTGCCACCGGGAATACGGCTTAAGTCCCACGGATTCGCCACCGCGCCGTAAAAACTGTTTTCATTGGATGAACCCATGGCGAACTCGTCCATATTGACTTTACCCAGCAATACCGCGCCTGCTTGGTTGAGTTTGTCGTACACCGTGGCATCGTAAGGGGAAATAAAATTGCTGAGCATTTTTGACCCGCACGAAGTCAATATGCCTTTGGTGCAGAATAAATCTTTCAGCGCGTAAGGCACACCTGCCAGCGGGTGATTCAATTCGCCGCTTCTGATTTTATTATCCACTTCAATGGCTTGTGCGCGTGCTTTATCTTGCACCACCGTGATGTAAGCATTGAGTTGTGGGTCGTATTGCTTGATACGGTTTAAAAAAAGTTCTACCAGCTCCATCACCGAGATGTCTTTATTGACGATTTTGTGATGTAGTTCTTTGCTGGTCAGTGTACTCAAATCACCTTGAGTCGCTACGGTCATGAGGGTTGTTCTCCTGTGATGTTTAATAGGGGGTAATAGGTATGCGAGGGGATTACTCAAAAGATTCTGTTGATTCTGCATTGATAACTTTAAGTAAGGTTTTGGCAACAAAGGGGTTAGCGAGTAAGTCAGCAATTGCTAATTCTAATGACTCTTTGTCTTCGCAAATGTATTTTTGTCCAGAAAATGCTATTGAACATGGATAGCCTGTAGCGGATTGATTCCAATTGGCAATTGATTTGCCAGCATTCATTTTAACCGTTGGATTTGTAGCTACGATTACCATACGCGCATCCGCACGACTATGATCTGGGTAAGTAAGTCCAGAACTAGTAGCAAGAGCATTATACTTTTCCATACCACTTTCCGCAGAGCATCGTTTAACAGCCACCTTACCCTCATAAACCTCATCAAGCTGTCGATTTAACTCAGCAAATACAGCGTCTATCTCCTTGTTATTTTCATCGGCTTGTTGCGATAGCTCCAACCCTTTGTTAAGTGAATCGACAAAATTAATCATGGCTAATCTCTTTTTCTAATACGGAAATAATGGGTAAATGGTCAAATTTTTGTTTCGCGTCAATCACCAAATTAAATAATTCAGGCGTATCAATGATGCCTGTGAGTTCCTCGTTTAAATGCCAAGCATTACCACCAATAAAACACGAAGAAAAAAGCATTTGGTCAAAGGTATGCCAGCGAGTGATTGAGCCGCTTTTATAGTAATAAGTACCACAACGGTTTTTTGTTGTTGCATCAACGCCATGCTTATAGGATTTTGCTTCACCTAAATGTCGCCAAAACGGATTGTAAAGTAACAAAGGCTTTTTTCTTACTCTGGTCATGTCTCGCGTCGATGATAAGCCTGTTGTTAAAGAATCGGCAAACGGTTCTGCATTGTAATCACCCAATAAAATCACAGGTGCTGAATTATCGGATAGCAAAATAGTATCAACTTCATATCGCAATCTGATTCCAAGATGCTGTCTATTGATGTGTCAACACTTTTCAGGACACATTATTAAGCAGCTTTATGCTGCTTTTCAAATTCTACAGGAGACAGGTAGCCATTGTTAGAATGGAGTCGTTGTCGGTTGTAGAAGACTTCGATGGTGTCGAAGATAGATTTTC
>JAUYBJ010000235.1 GCA_030693155.1 Methylococcales bacterium | reverse complement strand
GGGCGAAACCGTGAAAAAATGCGAAGAAGGCGACGATGATGACGTTGGTTTGACTGCTGAAACGGATTTTGCGGACGATGAAGACGCTGAACACCAAGCCAGACAGTAAAATAATCAGTTCCGCGCTGGGAATGAATAAACCTGCCGCACCCGCTAAACCGCCTAAACTCATTACGCCGACAAAGGTAAGCGGCAATAACCAGATTGCCTTACCGCGCAGTTGCGCCGCCCAGATACCGACCGCCAACATGGTGAGAAAATGATCGCCACCGTGCAACGGATGGGTAAAACCACTGCTCCAACCCGCGACATCCACAGAAGCGACTACGCTGTTAAACAATATCACACCCAATACCGACACCACGCCGAACACCAGCAACAGCCGTTCGCGGTTGCTTAATGCAGACAGTGTTGAAAGAATGAGTCGGTTCATTGCGCGTATTGATTGATCAGCAAGCTGTGAAAAAAGCGGTCATTTTGTACTATTTTTGTGTGTTAAACAATAATTTATATAAGGCAACCATCAGGATGCAAAATGACTGATTGCCTGTAACAGCTCATCACAATGGTTGGCAACTTTCACTTTGCGCCATTGTTTAACCAGCACGCCGTCTGGATTAATCAGAAAACTACTGCGGTCAATGCCGCGTACTTGTTTACCGTACATGGGTTTTATTTTTATCACGTCGAACAGTTGGCATAATTGTTCATCCTGATCGGCGAGTAACTCAAACGGCAGCTCATATTTGACTTTAAAACGGTCATGACTGCGCACGCTATCACGCGATACGCCAAGAATGACGGTATTGAGTGCGGCAAATTGCGCACTGGTATCACGAAAATCCTGAGCTTGCTGGCTGCATCCTGCAGTATTGTCTCTGGGATAAAAATAAATCAATACAAACTGCCCTGCATAATCCGATAATTTAAGGGTTTTATCGCCAGTGGCGGCGGCTTCAAAATCAGGCACAGGCTGATTGAGTGTAACTTGGGTCATAAAGTGTCCTAACGTTTAACAGGTTCAAGAATAGCGTCTATGTTGAGCTGGTCGCACAAATCCATAAACTCTTCGCGTAATATCAGCAATGACACGGATGACGGCACTAAAATAATAAGTTTACTGGAAAAAACCGTGGATTGCAGATAGGGGGCTTGATAAGAATTGCCGGTAATTTCTTCAATCTCTATCTCATGATCCATTAAAAAAGTGGCAATGGATTCGACCACGCTCTCATGATCCAAGGAAATAGTTTCCACGGAATACGGCAGGTAGTCTTTGGTTTTTTCTTTTGGTTCGGTACGCAGGGTCTGAACCTTTAACTCCAGACGTTTTTCAATCACGTCCAGAGTATTTTCAAATTTGGCAATTTGATTCCAGTTACCTTGAATCAACAGATAAGCGGCGGTGGTTTGACCAATGCAGGAGGATTTTATGTCTAAAATATGACACTTACAGTCGCGGATAGCGGGCAGTATTTCCGCCATAAAACGACTTTGATGATGCCCTAAAATGGTGATAGCTAGTTGCATAGTATTTTGTGTTCTTTTGGAGATTATGGGCAAATGAGCGAAACTTTATCAACATAAAGTTCCATTGGTACTAGAATATAGAATAAAGCATTTTCACACCGCCACGCATGAAAATGATGTTTACGTTTCAATTTACTCCTTAATCCATGAGTTCAACGATGACAGATTCAATAGATGAAAAAGCAACACCCAGACGCAACAGACTGAATTCTCAGGCGGAGAATTTTGATTTTGACTTGGTTGAGATGCAGGTAACGCCCGATCAGGAAGCTCCTGAACCCAGTGCATTAGGTGGTTTTGTAACCGATAATTTGTTTGTTGATAACACGGAAGGTCAACGATCCACGCCTGAACGCCCTGCCGAACCTGACAGTTTTATCACTAACAAACCGACTACGCTGATTGCGCCTGCACAGGTCATTCCCGACATAAAAACCAATTTTTATGTCGATTATTTCGATCAGCGTAAACCCGTTAAAACGCAAAAAACAAAACCTGCGCCCGTCGAGAATACCACTCAACTCAGCACCGTTGATGATAGGAGTCAAGATACCATGACAACCGAACATAATGCTGAAACACCCGCAGAATCATTTAATACCGATGATGAAGACGTTCACGCACCTGTTTTTAATGGTGCAGGTGTCGCCGTCGCTGCGTTAAGTCAATTTAAATCCAAACAAGAGCGCGTTAATAAACAACAGGAAGACCTGATACACGAGTTTTCCGAGCAAGTAAAAAAGGCAAAGTCGGTCACTTACACAGCGGTATTTTTTGGTGCCGCCGCGCTGGTTGCCGCCGCCGCTCTGGGTGTGATGCTGTTACAAACCAAATCAGAAGTGTCTGATTTGGCAGGTACAACAACGGCTATCAAAGACGACATAAAACACATTGCCAAAGCCACGCCTGATGACATGGAAGGCACAGACCCTTCAATAGAGCTGTTAAATCAACGGGTTGATGAAGTTGTCGAGCAGTTGAATGAAGTCACCGTGCATCAAAACAAAACATCGGGTTCAGAGAAAAATGCCAAACAAGCGGCAAATACACCCGTAGAAAAACCCGCTCTTACTGCCAAACCCGCAACCAGCGTCACCGCTGAACCTAGCGAAAAACCAATCGTTACCGCCAAAGCAGAAACCGCTAAACATCAAAGCAGTACACCTGCTACCGTTGCCGAGAAAAAAGCCGCACCCGAAACAGCCGCTAAAGCCGCACCAGCCAGCAAAACGGTTAAAAATACAGCTGCGGCTGAACCAGTCGAACCAATAGTTAAAGTAACCACAGGTAAGCCAGAAGACACCACAAAAGCGACTGGTAAAACAGGGGTCTACGCACCTAAAAAACTCAGCGATATTCCTGATAAAGCCATGCAGGTTCCCGCTAATGACATCAACAAAGTAGTCAATGCCGCCGCAACCACTGCCGCCGCCAATCAAAAAGCGACCGCGACCACTGCCGCGCCACAAGTGGCTACTGGCAAGTCACAAACCAGTGCAGGCTGGACAGTTAATCTGGGTTCATCCAATAAACTGGACGAAGCGAAAAGTACCGCCGCCCGCTTTACGCAAAAAGGCATACCCGTCACTATTTCCTCAGCAACTGTTAAAAACGTGACCCGCTACCGTCTGCAAGTAAAAGGCTTTAAAACCAAAGACGAAGCAACCGCGTATGCCGATAAAGCCAAAAATACGCTGAATTTAGACTCCGTGTGGATTAACCCCTAAGCTGCCGCTATGCCCAAACAAAAGCTGGTCGTTGCCATCTCATCCAGAGCTTTGTTTAATCTGGATGCGTCCCATGCGGTCTTTGAAAGCCAAGGCAAGGAAGCCTTTTGCCGCTATCAGATTGAACACGAAGATGAAGTGCTGGAAGCGGGCTATGGTTTTACCTTAGTCAAAAAACTATTAGCCATTAATGCAAACTGCCCTGATGATCCCTTTGTTGAAGTGATTTTAGTCTCGCAAAACAGCGCGGACACGGGCTTGCGCATTTTTAACTCCATTGCACATTACGACCTCGATATTACCCGCGCCGCGTTTACCAGCGGCGCATCACCCTACAACTATATTTCTGCATTCGGCGCACATTTGTTTTTATCCACCAATGTCGATGATGTGACCAAAACGCTGGATGCTGGTTTTGCCGCCGCCACTATTTTGAGTGGCTCTGCCCCAACACCTACATCAAACCAGCTGCGCATTGCTTTTGATGGTGACGCGGTATTATTTTCCGATGAATCCGAACGCATATTTCAGCAGCGTGGACTGGAAGTATTTGCTGAAAATGAACGCCACGAAGCCAAAAAACCGTTATTGGGCGGGCCGTTTAAAGACTTTCTCAGTGCCTTGCATCACATTCAAACGCAGTTTGAACCCGACAACTCACCGATAAGAACCGCATTAGTCACCGCACGCAGTGCGCCTGCGCATGAACGGGTAGTCAGGACTTTACGCGCATGGGGCATTCGGATTGATGAAGCATTATTTTTGGGGGGATTACCGAAAGGCGCGTTTTTAAAAGCCTTTGGTGCGGACATTTTTTTTGACGATCAAAAAGGACATTGTGACTCTGCGGTTGCCGAGCAGGTCTCTGCCGCTCATGTACCGCATGGCATTAAAAATCAGAACATAGAAACGGAATAGTGGTGCAGGATGGACTGAAATACAAGGCCCATCCTGACCGTGTTCGGCTTAACGCTCAGGTACGATAACGTAAGTACGAGCGTCTGGTTTTCCTTTCGCACCTGCGCCGCCCGTTGCCCCTGTATGTCCAGTCGCGCCCGTGTATCCTGTCGCGCCAGTGCCACCCGTTGCGCCTGTGTAACCAGTATTGCCAGTATTACCTTGCGGGCCAGCAGGACCTGCTGGGCCTACGCATCCAATTACAGCGATAACTAACAGTGCGGCGATAACTAATTTTGAGTATTTTATAATAATTCCCCTTGTTTGATTAACAGTAGGATTACAGAGTACGCCAGCAAATTAACAGAGTCTGTGCGTTAGCACGCCCATTAAAATGTAAGCTGGATACTGACCATTTGAAACAAGTGGATTATTGCTGTTAGGCGGCGGGTATAGCGATGTATAAGTGGGAAATTATTCGTAATTTAAAACCGTTCGCGCTGAGCTTGTCGAAGCGTTAGATCAACACGAACGGCATCATTGTATTATGCGTTAGCTATCAGGTTGAGTGACCAAATAACACTCAACCCAGCTCAAGCAATCTTAATGACTGGTTTCGACTTTCGCGCCTTTGGTTTGACCAATCGCCGCTAACACATCATTAAACCAAGGGGTATCAATATCAAACGGTTTGCCGCCTTTAATGCGTGGGAATTCAATCGCGCGTAACACATTGCCGTTATCTTCATCATGACCGATAACGCCCGCTTCACGTCGCAACGCACATTCCACCGCCAAATCAGTACACGATTTAATCAAACGAATATCTTCAATGTTAGAAGCCGCCGCGCGGGCAAAATAACCTGATTTTTGTACCAGTGTTTTTTCCGCACCCAACATTTCAGCAAACTGCTCGCCGAACCATTTACCGGGGTTCACTGCATCTAATTTCACATGACCAAACGCATCGCGTGGTACTTCCTGACCTTTAGCCAGCATTTCAGCCACGATAGTTTCCACGCCTGCGCCTTCTGATACGAAGATATTAACGCAATCGACTTTATCCATAATCGCGCGTAAACGTGCCGCTTCCGCTGCAATGTCAAAACCCATTTCAGGAATAAATACCGCGTGAACTTCATACGATTCACGCGATAAGCCTAATTCTGGCAACCATTCAGCGCGGTCTAATAATTTACGGTATTCAACAGCAGTTGCCGCTGTCAACCAACCACAACTACGACCCATGACTTCATGAACGATTAACATTCTTGGGTTCGCATTGTTTTCCGCGACTACGTTTTGGAAATAACGCGCGCCTTGTTCAGCCGCAGTCCACGCACCCAATGATTGTTTAATCGGGAACACATCGTTATCAACCGTTTTTGGCAAACCGATAACGGTTAAGCCATAATTATTGTCAGCCAAGAACGCAGCCAAATCAGCCGCCGCCGTGTTGGTATCATCACCACCAATCGTGTGCAGAATATCCACACCGTCTTTAATCAACTGGTCAGCCGCCACTTTTTGCGGATTTTCGCCTTCTTGTACCAAACCGCGTTTTACGCAGTCTTTTACATTCGTTAATTTAACGCGGCTGTTACCAATCGGCGAACCACCAAAACGGTGCAACAAACCTGCTTTTTCACGAATTTCTGGCGTAACTACATAAGAATCACCTAACAGCAAACCTTTATAACCGCTACGGTAGCAGATGATTTCAATGCTGGGGTCAATTTCAGTATAACGCTCAATCAAACCACCAACGGCAGAACTAAGACAAGGAGCTAATCCGCCAGCGGTAAGAATGGCGACTTTTTTAGGTTTGTTCATAACAGACTCACTAAAGTTAAAAGTTAAGGTTTATCGCGGCAACGCACTGAACAATCCA
>JAUYBJ010000234.1 GCA_030693155.1 Methylococcales bacterium | reverse complement strand
ATGATCGCGTAAGGCGCGGTTGATGATATTGCTTTCCTGAAATACCAGAATCGGTGCGGTTTGTTCTTTCGCGGTGCGGTCTATGGCTTCCCATAACTGCATTAAATAATTCAAATCCCATTGCAGTTCTTCGGCATTTTTGCCACAACCTGCGGTACGGACAATTAAGCCCATGTTTTCAGGGATTTCCAGAGAAGCCATGACTTCGCGTAAATCACTGCGGGTTTCGCCTTCGATACGGCGTGAAATGCCGCCCGCTTTGGGATTGTTGGGCATTAATACCAGATAAGTACCTGCCAGACTGATATAGGTGGTTAATGCCGCGCCTTTGTTGCCGCGTTCCTCTTTTTCAATCTGAACGACAATTTCCTGACCTTCACGAATCAGGTCTTTGATATTGGGACGGCGACCTTCTTCCGCGCCTTCCTGTGCATGACGATACAGCGGGGAAATTTCTTTAAAGGGCAAAAAGCCTTGTTTTTCAGAGCCATAATTGACAAACGCGGCTTCAAGACTGGGTTCTACGCGGGTGATGATACCTTTATAGATATTGGATTTTTTTTGTTCTTTTGATGGGGTTTCAATGTCAAAGTCGTATAACTTTTGACCATCTACCAAAGCGACTCGCAGTTCTTCCGCTTGCGTAGCGTTGATAAGCATTCTTTTCATTCAATGTTCCTTGTAGTGTCCTGCTCCATGCTTAGAGTTTACTGAGTTGACTGAGTGTAATCATCGTTAAGTTGTGTATTTATACAGAGCGATAGGGTTGATATAGACTTTGCGGCTAAGGTTTATATGGTTTTATTCAGTTATTGTGTGTTGCAGAGGTAGTTTGAACGCTAAACGGTTCAAGGCAACGCAAACTTATGAAGTCAATATTGTCAGTCTTGCTGGTAAATTCTGCTTGAAAACAGGAGTTATAAATCGTGCGTCTAGGGTCGGACGATAAACCCGAAATTCTTGTTATGAAGTGCAAAGGCACAACATGGTATTGTGTTAAGTCGGCGCAACCCACTATAAACAGTCAATCATCAACGTCACCCTTTAAGCGATTTTAAAAAAATCGTCTAACTAAATGTGGCTGAGCGTTTAAAGTCTGACCTTGAGCGTGTTCCGACTGCGGCTATGGTACTTATTAATGGGTATTTTTCCAAGCATTATTATCTGGTATGACTCACAAGCCGCGTAGTTATGCAGCTTGCACTGGCGATAGCCAAATCTGCACCACTGGCTTACTGAACAGCCGCAACTCACGCTGTATTATTTGGCGTGTAGAAAATTTACTGTATTAGAACCCGCGCATAAACCGAACTGTATTATATTGACGGGCAAACGGCGCGAAGAAGACCTGTAAGTGATGGTGCGAAATGCTGAGATTACCAAGAAATGATAATAATGACTTGCACTATTCAGAATATTCGCCCATAATGCCGCTTCTTTAGCCCACGCGGCTAAACTGTAATGGTGATTGTATCGGTCCTCTCGCAACGATACGCTGTAAACCCCGCCAGGCCCGGAAGGGAGCAACGGTAGCAGCAGATTCGTGTGCCGAGATGTGGCTGGTATGATCGCCGCCCACTTCGCAACAACCTTCCTTAGCCTGCAATGAATTATCAAGTTCTTGCTAGAAAATGGCGACCCCATAATTTCACCGAAGTCGTCGGACAATCCCACGTCGTTAAGTCGTTAGTCAACGCTTTACAACACAATCGTTTACATCACGCTTATTTATTTACTGGCACTCGCGGTGTCGGCAAAACCACTATTGCCCGCATTTTAGCCAAAGCCCTCAATTGTGAAAGTCTGCACGATGCCAATCCCTGTGGCGTGTGTAACATTTGTCTTGCAGTGGATGAAGGTCGATTTTTAGACTTAATCGAAGTCGATGCCGCATCCCGCACCAAAGTCGAAGATACCCGCGATTTATTGGACAATGCGCAATACGCACCCAATCAAGGACGTTACAAAGTCTATTTAATCGACGAAGTTCATATGCTCTCAGGGCATAGTTTTAACGCGCTGTTAAAAACATTGGAAGAACCGCCGCCGCACGTTAAATTCCTGTTAGCCACCACCGACCCGCATAAAATTCCCGTCACGGTATTATCCCGCTGTCTGCAATTCAATTTAAAACGCTTAACGCCCAGCCAGATTCTGGCGCAGATGGAATATATTCTGGGTGAAGAAAAAATAATCTTTGAAACCCCTGCATTAAAATTATTAGCCCGCTCTGCCGATGGCAGTATGCGTGATGGCTTAAGTTTGCTGGATCAAGCGATTGTCTTCGGTAACGGCACAGTGGCAACCGATAGCGTCAATGCGATGTTAGGCACAGTCGCCGAGCAACCTGTGGAAGATTTATTAACTGCATTAGCCCATGCAGATGCAACCGCGATACTCGACAAAATAAACGACATTGCCAATACGCAATCCGATTTTGGCGAAGTGTTGCAACAAATTTTACAAGTGCTGCACCGTATAGCCTTAGTGCAGCATTTGCCCAGTGCAATCGACCCCGATTTTGATGCTGAAATGTTAGCCAGTATGGCGGCATTATTAAGCCGCGAAGACGTGCAGTTGTATTATCAAATTGCGTTGGTCGGACAAAAAGATTTAGAACTCGCGCCCGATTCGCGCAGTGGTTTTGAGATGCTGATGTTGCGGATGCTGACCTTTAAACCTGTGACGACTGAAACTGTTGCCCGCAAACCCGCGTCAGTCGCAACCGCCGTCAATAAGCCTGCACCCGTACCCGTAACGCCCAGCAGTCCCCCCGTTGTCGTTGCACCCGTGCAAGCACCCACAGGCGGCGCACAAGATTGGGCGAGCATTATTACGCAGTTGCATCTGGTGGGGCCAAGTAAAAACTTAGCCAATAATTGTGCGCTGGATTACATCGACGACAAAGTGTGTCGCTTGCAAATAGACGCGAGTATTATTCGCGGCTCAGCGGCAGAAGATGCGTTACTGAACGCCTTACGCACTTATCGCAATACGCCGTCGCTTAAGCTGGAATTTAACAGTCAGAAAACGGCTCTCGATACGCCCGCGCTGCAAATGCTGAAAGCCCGCGAAAACAAACAACAAGCCGCCGTTGACAGCATCAATACTGACAGCACGGTGCAGGCATTGAAAACACAATTCGATGCGCGTATTCTGCCCGACAGCATCGAACCCGTATAACTCAATAATGGAGATAACAATATGAAAAATGCACTGGGTAATCTCATGCAGCAAGCGCAAAAAATGCAGGAAGATGTCAAAAAAGCCCAAGAAGAATTAGCGGCTTTACAAGTGACAGGTGAATCAGGCGGTGGCTTGGTGACTATCGTCATGACAGGCAAACGCGAAGCGCGCAAAGTCACCATTGATCCTTCATTGCTGGGTGATGATAAAGATATGCTGGAAGATTTAGTCGCCGCCGCGATTAACGATGCGGTGAATAAGGTCGCCAAAGTGAAAAAAGAAAAAATGTCCGCCGTCACCGCAGGTATTCCTATGCCTCCTGGTTTTTCCATGCCATTTTAGTAACAAAAGACCTGCGAGGTTTTAAAAACCTCGCAGGTCTGTCTTGCCACTTTATTAAACGTAACAAGGTAATAACATGACATATTGTTTATTTTGCAAAATGGTCAACGGCGACATTCAACCTGATGTTGTCTTTGAGAGTGATGATGTACTGGCATTCCATGACATAGACCCGAAAGCCCCTGTGCATATTCTGATTATTCCCAAGCGACATATCAGCACGTTGAACGATTTGGATGAAGCCGAATTGGGCGGGCAGTTATAACAAACCGCCGCGCGTTTGGCTAAACAGTTAGGTTTCGCCGATGACGGTTATCGCACCGTTTTCAACTGCAATAAAATGGGCGGACAAGCGGTTTATCAGTTGCAACTGCATTTAATGGCAGGGCGGCAAATGACGTGGCCTGCGGGTTAGTCGCTCATAGACCTGCGAGGTTTTTAAAACCTCGCAGGTCTGGCTATTTATCTCCAAGCAAGCTCTGAAACGTCAAACCAAACTTCTGCAAATACTGCTTCAAGCGGTGCGAATCATTGACGCTGGTTTTTTGCTGACGGCTTTTATCAAACAACACGCGCCCCGCTTCCGCTAAACTTCGACTGGCACGACACACGCGCAGCACTTCAAGCAATTGCAAGCGGTCAAACAAATCCAGTTTTGCTAATACCTCAACAGACAACAGGCTATTCAAGCTATCAACCGCCACAGATGGTAAAAATCCAGACCACGCTGTTTGCAACCGCCCGATTTCTTCCGCCACTAATTCCTCAGTAATTCGTCCACCGACTGCCAAGGTCGCCATGGATGTGATACTGGCGTTTAAATCCCGAAAATTTGCCCGCCATAATGCCTGAGGGGAACGCGCAAACTGTAAATATTGCTCACGCGCCGCTTTGTTAAAACTGACTTTATGTCCTGCTTTTACGGTAAATTGCTGTAACTCATGCTCGATATTCGGTTCTAAATCTTCCATGCGTTGCGTTAATGGCGGCACAAAATATGTCCACAAATTAATCCGCGCCAGTAAATCTTCCCGAAACGCGCCATTGCGTACTTGCTCGAATAAATCGCGATTTGTGCCTGCAATCAATTGAAAATCACTGCTGACTTGGGTATCGCCACCCAAGGGCATAAACACCTTATCTTCAATCGCGCGTAATAACATTGCTTGTTCATCCAGTCCCAATTCGCCGATTTCATCTAAAAATAACAGCCCTTTATTGGCTTCACGCAATAAACCCAAGCGTGGACTCATTGCTCCCGTAAATGCGCCTTTCACATGACCAAATAACGCCGACATCGCATTATCGCCGCGCAAAGTCGCGCAATTCACTTCCACTAATTTACCTGTGACTTGTCCGCGCTGCTTTTTCAGCTGATAAATGCGTTTTGCCAGCCGTGATTTACCCGCCCCCGTAGGGCCTGTTAATAACATCGGCGCGGTGGATTTAATCGACACTTGTTCAAGTTGAGAAATGAGCTGATTAAACGCCAGATTGCGGGTTTCGATACCGCCTTTTAAATAGGCGATACCATCTTGCGCGTCTTTGGCAAAGCGGGAGGCAATCTGGTCGTAACGCGATAAATCCAAATAAATGACTTGATACGTTCCTTGAATGCCGTCTTTGCTGGGTGAAGTTTGCAGTAATTTAGCGGGAATATAATTGGCTTCGGTCAATAAATACAAACAGATTTGCGCAACGTGCGTGCCTGTGGTGATGTGAACATAATAATTATTCTGTTCAGGATCAAAGCGATAACTGCGGGTAAATTCATGCAGCTGGCTATACACCTGCTCAAAATCCCACGGGTTGGCATAATCGACCTGATAGCCGGTGAGCTGGGTTTGCGGCGACACCGCCGCCATATCACGCAGGGTTAAACCAGCCAGTTGCTGCTCTTCTTCATGATGAATCAACACGAACTCATCAACCGACAACGCCTCGTGCATCAATAACGAGATGCTGGGTCGCCACCGTCCCAGTCGTCGTTTACCTAAACCTGCGTGGTCTAATCTCGCGCCTAAAATGCCAATAATGACGTTATTCATGTGGAAAACTTACTGTCTAATCTGAGAAATATTATCCACGAAAAGCACGAAAAACACTAAAAAGTAACTGAACATTGGCATTCCTGGTGAAATGAAAATATCGCTTCTACTTTTCGCGTCTTTTGTGTTTTTCGTGGATATTTCTTTATTGAAATAGACAGTTTAAAGTAAGTTTCAACCCAGCACTACACGCACTTGATGCACTTGTGCATCATTTTGTAAGCTGATGCTGTTACCGTCTGATTGACGGACACCATCGAGTTCTATCAGCGCAATACCGCGTGTTACCGCATTGGGGTTGTCAATCACGATGTCGTAACGGCTGGTTTCGTGCTGATAAGTGAGGCGGTAACTTTGCCACGCTTTGGGAATACAGGGATTAAAAACCAATTTATCGCCCTGAACCTGTAATCCTAAAATGGATTCCACGCCCGCCCGATAAAACCAGCCTGCCGCACCTGTGTACCACGTCCAACCGCCGCGCCGTGCGTGGGGATGTTCAGAATAAATATCTGCCGCCAATACATAAGGCTCGACTTTATAAGCGTACACACCCGTACGGGTGGTGGTGCGTTTAATCGGGTTGAGCATACGCAATAGTTCTACCGCTTGGTCGCCGTCGCCCATCATGGCGTAAGCAATGACCGACCAGATTGCCGCGTGGGTGTATTGTCCGCCGTTTTCGCGGACACCTCGTGGATAGCTTTTAATATAACTGGGTGCGCGTTCGGTTTTATCAAACGGCGGGGTGAATAGCAGGATTAAATCATCCCCGTAGCGCACCAGATATTCGCGCACTGAATTCATGGCTTTGTGAGCGCCTTCAGGATCGGCGGCATTGGAAATAACCCCCCAACTTTGGGCAATTGAGTCAATACGGCATTCGGCACTGGCGGCAGAGCCTAAGGGAGTACCGTCATCGAAATAGGCGCGGCGATACCACGCGCCGTCCCATGCTTCTGCTTCTACCGCAATTTTTAATTGGATGACGTGTTCGCGCCAGCGTGTGGCGCGTTCGGTATCGTTTTGTGTGTCGGCAATGGTGGCGAATTCGGATAAGGTGCTGATTAAAAACCATGCCAGCCATACGCTTTCGCCTTTGCCTTGGTTGCCGACGCGGTTCATGCCGTCATTCCAGTCGCCGCTGCCCATTAACGGTAAACCGTGTTCGCCTGTTTTCAGGCTGATGTCTAACGCTCGTGCGCAGTGTTCAAAAAGGCTGACTTGTTCCAGCGATTGTGTTGGCTGGAAATACAGATCATCCTGTTCGTGTGCCAGTGTCAGTCCTTCCAGAAATGGGAGGTATTCTTCAAGTACCTGAGTATCACCGCTCACTTTGATATAGTGCGCGACAGTGTACGGTAGCCAGATGCGGTCGTCGGAAAAATGGGTACGCACGCCGCGACCTGAAGGCGGATGCCACCAATGTTGTACATCGCCTTCGGCAAATTGCCGCGCCGCTGCACGCAGCAGATGGGCGCGAGTCAAATCGGGTCGGGTAACGGCTATTGCCATACCGTCTTGCAATTGATCACGAAACCCGAACGCGCCGCCCACTTGATAAAAACCTGCTCTTGCCCATAAACGACAACTCAGCGTTTGATATAACAACCAGCCATTTAATAGAATGTCCAATTCTCTATCAGGCGTTTTCACTTGGGTTTTGGTGAGTATCTTGTCCCAATAGGCGGTTACTTCGGCAAACACGGTTGTGACTTTGCTGGCTCGATAACGCTGTACTAGTACACCAAACCGAAAATACGCAGGGTGTGTCACACGACCAAAGGTTTGCCAATATAAGTCCATCGAAAAGGTTTAGCCAGCGTTGCGTTGAAAAACGCAATAAACTTCAAAATGCGTTCTTTAAGTTCATCGGTTG
>JAUYBJ010000233.1 GCA_030693155.1 Methylococcales bacterium | reverse complement strand
TTATCCATCCCTATCGCCGCCCGACACTGCCTTTCTGTTTTTAAATCAGATAATCCCAATTTCATAGCCGTTTATTAGTCCTGTTTTATTGATAATAGTGATTATCTATTCTTATTTATTCTGGTGCAACAAGTCTATTGATGATTTTAAAAAAATCAATGACACGCACGGGCATTTGGTGGGTGACACGGTATTAGTTGAAATGACGCGCTTAATCAGCAGTAATATTCGCCAGTTCGATTGTTTTGGTCGCTGGGGCGGTGAAGAGTTTATGATTATTACGCCTCATGTAAAAAGCATGGATGACACGAAGTTTTTTGTTGAAAAATTATGCACTATTATTGCTAATCACGATTTTGCGACGGTAGGGCATTGCAGTTGCAGTCTGGGTGTGACGCATTGCACACCCAACGATACCATGATAAGCGTGGTTAAAAATGCTGATGACGCGCTGTACTTTGCCAAGGCACACGGCAAAAATCAGGTTGTTGTGTATGATGAATTGGCGCAAAAATAGCTGAAGCGTCGCTTGGAAAAACAGCTACAGTGGTTTTACTCCTTTTGCTGGACTTGATGTAATGCCAAGGAGATTTGCTGGCTGAACGTATCCAGTAATTTGTTCAGTGCCAACACCGCACTGTCGTAACTGCCATCATGCAATGGCTGTTGGATGTTGGTTTGACCATTACTGATAATAGTGTGGTTTTTTTCACTCATAATCGCCCAGCTTGCTTCAAGCGTTGCCGATTTACCCAGTTGGCTATCAAAGCGACTGATGTCAATAATCACCCGATAATCCATCTCGCCATAAACGCTCCACGGATAGTTTCTCACGATGGCATTGCTGTGTTGGGCGGCGATATTTTTGCTTAATACACTCAGTACATTGTCTTGCAACGGTGTTGCCCATTGGTGAAATTCTGCCAGTTGTATGGCGTTGTTTGCACCGCGCGTCACAATTTGCTTGCGATCCACCAAAGCGGGTAAGGATAATGGCCCGATGCCAATCAGCATTTTTTTTGCTGTCGTCGTGCTGGTGACCGGCGGCTGGCTGGTTGCTTCCAGCTGATAAAACTGTGTGGGCGGCGTTGCACAAGCCGTCAGTAGACTGCCCAGCAGCAGCGCGATATAGCCGTTTAAATAAGTATTTGACATTATTATTACTCCTTTTCTTTGCCGCGAATGAGAGAATCAGGGTGTTGTTCCAGATAATCGGTTAATTGTTTAACCGAGCTTGCGGTCTGCGTCAGTCCTTGCAGTAATTGGTGCAATTCATACTGCGTGGTTGAACCGGGTTCTAAGGTGCTTAATGCCTGATGTGCGGAATTCATGGTTTTATCAGCGGCTTGCATGGCTTTGTCCGCATTGCCCAGTGTGCCTTTAATAGAAATTAAGGCTTTGTCGGCTTCTTTAGCGGTGACTTGTAAGGATTTCAAGGTCTTGTTCGCTTCTGCTACCGTTTCATCCAACGGCAGTTTGGAGACTTTATCCATAATTGCCTGCGCGGAATGGGTAATTTGCTCCACGGTGTTAGGCGTGGTCGGAAATTCTGGATAGCCTGTGTCATTCTGATGCGTGATTATTTTGCTTTTTGGAAATAAATCCAATGCAACAAATAACTGTCCTGTGAGTAGGTTGCCTGTTTGTAACTGGGCGCGTAAACCTTCATTAACCAGTCGCGTTATATTATCTTTAATGGTCAGGTCGGCTTGCTTATTGATTATTCTAATGCGATCTGGCTCTACTTCAACGATAACAGGAATGCGTATATCGACCGTTTTTGCGTCTATTTCCAGATTAATATCGGTGACTTTGCCAATGGGAATGCCGCGTAATAACACGGGTGCATCCACTGCTAATCCGCGTACTGAACCGCTGAAATACATCACGACTTTTTCGGTTTTGTGATAAACCACCTGAGTGGATTCATCATAATCATCAAATAATCGAAAGATGGTGTTTTCAGGGACAATATCTTCTGGTTTGTCATTGGTAGAGCTACGAAACGCAATGCCGCCGCTCAATAACGCCACTAAAGGCCCGGTTCTGACTTTAAAACCATCTGCACCTGCTGATAAATCAATACCGCTGTCTATCCAGAAACGGGTATCTTTGCGAATAAATTGATCATAAGGGGCTTTAATGAAAATATTTAATTTAATATGTTCGGCATTGTCGGTTAATTCATAATTGAGAACCTTGCCGACGATGATGCCGTGAAAACTGATTGGCGTACCCGAACTCATCGAACCGATATTGGGAGTCTCCAGTATGAACTGCTTGCCCAGCTCATTGGTGGCTAATACAGGCGGTATGGCGAGTCCTGTAAAGTGATGTTCGTGCTTGCCTTGTTCGGGCTTAATGGCAATGTAAGCCCCTGATAACAGCGTGCCTAAACCCGATACACCGCCTAAACCGATTTGCGGGCGTACTACCCAGAACTGGGTATTATTGGTTAAGTAGTCATCGGTGTTTTTGTTCATTTGCGCGGTGACGGCGATAGTTTTTAAATCCTCATTAATAGAAATAGCGGTGACTTTGCCGATTTCTACATCCAGATATTTGATTTTAGTTTTATCGACTTCCAGTCCGTCTGCACTGGTAAAATTGATGGTAATGACCGGCCCTTTATCGGACACTGATTTGTAAATCAGCCAGCTGCTCACTATTAAGGCGCACAAAGGTAATAACCAGATTAACGGTAATTCACGCTTTTTATTGATAGCGACATCGGGGGCATCGTAAGGTAGATCAATAAAATCATTCATAGGTTTTGTTGGTTATCCCAGAGTAAACGTGGATCGAAATTTTCAGCGGCAAACATTGTCAATATCACCACAGCGGCAAAGGCGGTTGCCGCAGGTCCTGCAATAATTTGTACGCCGCTGAAATTAACTAAATCGACCAGAATAGAAATCATAAAAATATCCAGCATCGACCATCGCCCGACAAAAGCAATAATTCGATACATCGTTGTCCAGCGACGCGCATTCACCTGCCAGCGAAAATGCGCACACAGCAGTAGCAGGCTGATACCGATCAACTTTGAGGCAGGAACAAGAATACTCGCCACTAATACCAGCATTGCGATAGGGATCATGCTGCTGTCTATTAAATCAACAATGCCGCCCGCAATGGTATGCGGTTCGCCCGCACCGAATTGATTAACCATCATAATCGGGAAAATATTGGCGGGAATATACAATAAAAAACTACTGAGCAACAACGCGGTAGTGCGTTGCAAACTATGCGGATTTCGTGCGTGCAGATGACCGTCACAGCGCGGACAGGATGACATTTTCGTCTCTGTTTTTACCAGATAGCCGCAGTCGTGGCAGCGTATCAATCCTTGGCTGAGTGCATTGGTTTTAGTTTGCATTACTTTTCCTTGTGCGCAATTGTTCGATGCGTTGCCAGAATAATGCTTCATCCAGACCGCTGGTCAGCAGGGTGTTGATAACGATAAGCGCGACAAAGGCATACAGACCCCAGCCTAATTTGAGTTGTGCAATCGACATGAGTTTGACGCACGCTACAATAATACTCAGCATATAGACTTCCAGCATGACCCATTCATCTAAATGGTGCATCCAGCGCATCCAGTGCGCTAAATAACGATTAGCAAGATTAAAATAAAGATGCCCGCTGATGAGTAACGATAAACTGATATGCACCAGCGGAAACAAAATACTTGCCAAAAATACCACGACGGCAACGGCTTGTAGCCCTTCGTTGAATAACGCCAGTACGCCAGAGAACAATATTCCCGTGTTGGCATTGCCCATCATAGTGATGCCCACCATAGGCAATAAATTGGCAGGGAAAAATAAGATAATCCCTGCAATGGATAAGGCAAAGGTGCGTTCGACACTTTGTTTATGCGGACGAGCCAGCAATAAGCCGCAACGTGGGCAATGGGCTTTTTCACCCACGTCAGGTAATGTCGCCTTGAGTAATAAATCACACTCAGGGCAGGCATGGTAATCAGATGAGTTGTTCATTACGTCAGTAAAAGAGACGATGAATCAGCGGCTTACCACTTGGATTCGCCCGTTTCAGGATCATACATTTCATGGGTAATTTTATGGCGATTAGCGGTTAATTCTTCAATGCTGGGGGAATTGCTCATCGCGCGGGCTATCGCCAGTTTCATGCCCTCGTAATTGGTACGGTATAAATCTTTTCTATCCAGATCAGGATTTTCCGCACATTCAGGCGCAATCCACAGCATGGCGATAATACATAAATCATTTGCTTGGTCAGCGTGAATTATTCCTTCAATGACGCTGTCCAATACCGCATCAGCCACCGCCGACTGCACGGGACCTGCAAATAAATTGATATAAGCGGTTGATTTCATAGTGACTTTAGGCACAATCAACGTAGCAGGGCGTACTTGCTGGTTACAGGCACGAATTGCAAACATCCTCGTATGTCCTGCGGTTTGTCCCATTAAATTGGCAAACGCATGACCCGCAGGGCCTTTGACACTGCCGATAAGAATCTCTGGCATCGCATCGGTGCCTTGATCGTCGCTTGCGAATACGGTGGCTTCACCTGTTCTGAACCAAATTGTGTCTGACATTGATTTACCTCAAAAGAATTATAATTACGGGCATTCTATGCTGAATAGGAAGAAACGGGCAACTTAAAAAGCGGGTAGTTTGCGTCGTTGTTCAGGGATTTTGCTAATGGTAAAGCAGGTGATAACCTGCTGCATATTTACTTGGTATCTCAGAGGAGAACATCATGCGTATTATGACCTTACTGTTATTGTTCGTGATAGCAACTTCAGTTCACGCAGAAGTGTATAAATGCTACACGCCATCAAAAAAAGTCAGCTATCAGCCGACACCTTGTTCAGCAGACTCAGGCAATCAGAATATCATCGAGATACAAAAACAAAGTC
>JAUYBJ010000221.1 GCA_030693155.1 Methylococcales bacterium | reverse complement strand
CAACGACTACGGGTGATTTCTTCCAGATGCTGTTTTTGTTCATCAGTCAGTTTAATAATTGGGATGGTACGAATGATATTCTCTCTCTGTCATTTAGTAAGGCTCTTATTATCCTATCTTTTAAAGGTTTGGTGTAGTAGTTTAAGTTTAAAAGGTATGGCGATTTCACGCTGTTGTTTGTAATGTTCGATGTCTTGTGGACTGGGCAATTCAATCGGGGGATTATTGATTAAATCGGGTGTCATCTGTAATGAGCTCTTATCAAGTTAAAAATTGGCATTATAAACAATCAAACATAAACCAGCTTGTTTGTCGTATCCCAACCATTTTAATCAGGCTGGGATATGACATACAGTGATTAAGCGCGAATTAGTAATCGCCTACATAATCACGCTTGCCTATTTCCACACCATTATGGCGCAAAATGGCGTAAGTGGTGGTGAGATGAAAATGGAAGTTGGGCATTACAAAATTCAGCAGGTAAGCCTGACCAAAAAAGTGCATCTCTCTACTGCCAAATTTCAGAGTGATTTCGCGCTCTTCGCTGCCATCAATTTGCGCCGCGCTGATGCTTTGTATAAATGCGACCGTTTTGGCGATGCATGCTTGCAACTCGGCGAATGTTTTTTCGTTATCTTCATAGCTGGGTACTTCAATACCTGCTAAGCGAGCAGCACACCCTTTGACCATATCGGTTGCGATTTGTACTTGGCGGCTAAGCGGATACATATCAGGTACTAAACGTGCATTGATAAAAATGGCGGGATCTATTTTCTTTGCTTCGGCATGGGCGGTGGCTTTGTCGAGTATCGCAGATAAATTCCCCAGCATACGCACAAAAACAGGGACAGAAGCTTGGTACATGGTCAGTGACATAATTGTTACTCCAGTAAAAGGTGAGGGTGTAATTTGGCTACACTTAAATTACAAGTGCTGCGATGACTTGTTCTGGTGTGATGTCGGTTAAACAACGAGTGTGTCCTAGTGGGCAATCGCGTTTAAAACACGGAGAACAGGGTAAGCCTAGATAGATAATTTTGGCGTTATCGCTTAAGGGCGGGGTGAAATTGGGATCAGATGAGCCGTACACGGCAATCAGCTTTTTATTGAGCGCACTGGCAACGTGCATTAAGCCTGAATCATTGCTTATAACGACATCGGCTAAGGATAATAAATCAATCGCGTCAGTCATGCTGGTTTTGCCGCTGAAATCGACACAGCCATTATCAGCAAGACGATTAATTTCAGCCGCTGCCGCTGTATCTTTTGGCGAACCTAACAGCCACACTTGCCAGCCTTCGCTGATTTTTTGTCGAGCTACGGCGGCGTAATGGCTAACCGGCCAGCGTTTGGCTTCGCCGTATTCTGCACCTGCACACAGGGCTAAAATTTTACGGTCAGTGGGTAATTGGTATTGCTCAATCAATTGTTGCTGGTGTGCTGGATTGCTATTAAAGACAGGAGCAGGGCAGTCGGGTACGCCCTGAAACGTTGCAGGCAAAGCAAGCGCGACAAAGCGTTGTACGGTTTTGCTTAAGACGGTTTTATCCAAACGGCGTACATCGTTGAGTAAACCCCAGCGACATTCGCCCACATAACCTGTTCTGACGGGGATATTGGCAAAAAATGGCGTTAAGGCGGATTTCCAAGTGTTAGGTAGTAAAATTGCTTGGTCATAATGATGGTCACGCAACTGTCTACCCAGTTTGATACGCATCATTAACCCCAGCTTATTACGCACCGAGGGCATTTCAATTGCCAGAGACACCTCAGGCATCCGCGCCAATAATGCCAGTGTCCACGGCGGAGCAATGACATCAATCTGACAGTCTGGGTGTTGTTGTTTCAGGGTGATGAACAGGCTTTGCGCCATGACCATATCACCTACCCACGATGCTCCGACAACTAAAATACGCACGTTAAATCAGCGTGTTATTTTTTAACAAAATTGAAGCTGTCCGCGACAGATTCAATTTGAAACACGCGGTTGGGCATTTTGGTGTTGTAGCTTTTTTCTTTGCCGTCTGCGTTGCGTTCGCGCAATTTGAAGGTATTGCAATCGGCGATAAGGTGCGTACCGAATGGCGTTTCAATCGCGTCTTGTACCCATTTGACAGGGAAACGCGGGTTGGTGCCTTGTATGCTTTCGATAAATTGGAAGTTTTTATCGTAAATCAATACTTCGCCGTTGCGCGAATTGGACAGCATATAGCCTTTGGAATGCGGGCGGATATGGTGCGCGCCGTTTAAGCCTTCAATCACAATATCATGCTGCAAGGTATCTCTATCAATACGCGCTACTTTGCCTTGATAGAATAAAATAGTCAGCACTTTGTTGTGGTCGTAAGGGTCAACGGTTGCAGAATTCATGTGCGTGGTTTGTAAGCGACCCGGATAATTTTTCAGGCGGTGATCCATTGTTTTATCAATGACGCGCGTGCCGCCGCCGTAGGCTTGATCAAAGCCGTGTTCCGTTGCCCACCATGACCAAATCAATTCACCTGATAAATCAAATTCTAAAATGGCATCGACACCGCTGGCAGACACCATCAAGCCACGTTCAGTACGACGCAGTGAACGCACTTGGGTTAATAAGGGGCTGCGAATTTCTAAATCAATCTCGCCATTGTCATTAAGTCGGGCGATGTGTTCATCACCTGATACGCCGTCTGCACTGCATGGTAAACCTGTAACGAAATATAAGCCTTCACCTGCTACATACTGCATTCCGAAGGGTTTAATCGGATAGATTTCACCCAGTGATTTTATCCCGCCCAATTCGCCGTTGTGTTCAAATAATTCCAGTTTGCCACCGGGTAAACCTTTGAATACATCATTGGATTTATCTTTACCGCGAATGATGCGGTTTAATCTGAACTTTACATAATCCCAGTTGGTTTGCGGGTAGGAAACGACGAATTTCATGCTGTTTGCTCGGTTGTGTTGTAAATGAATGTCGGGGGTGTCGTCGGGTTATGCTGTTCGACAAGCTCACAGCTAACCCGACATACAAAATGCTTTAACGCATGGATTTTAAGCGACCTGATTTTTTCAAAAAGCGCATGGTTAAGAACACGCACGTCATGATGACCGTGATGGTGATTAATAGCGTTTGGTAGTCGCCTAATTTATTGGTTAAATTCAATTTCCATGCAATTAAACCCACAGGCACCATGACGGACATAAAAATAGTACCGCCATCTTTAACAGCAACCGCAGGCCAGTCGAATTGATAGCCTTTGACCGTGTCTGAGAAACCTGAAAGATTGGGTATCCAGCGCGGTACATCGTTGCAAAAATCAGCGTAGGCCTGACCGAATTTTTCGCCTAAAAAAGTTTCTTCACTGTGGACGATTAACCGATAAATGGCTAAGAAAGACAATGAGCCGACAATAATACTGCCCCAGTTACCCGCAACGAATAAGTAACCTATCGCAATCAGTAGATTACCGACGTATAACGGATTTCTGCAATGGGAAAATAAACCGCCTGTGACTAAATCTTCCGCATAGATGCGTCTGTTGCGTCCACCACGGACAATATAATCAAGCCCAATAGTGGTGATGCGAAATAACTGCCCTAAAGCAACCATTAACAAACCTGCGCTCATAACAAAACAACTGGCTGTATCAGTTAATGCAACAGGCCGCCAGATAAATAGCAGGGTTAAAATAAAAGCAGGGAACAGGTAATTGCGGGTATGGAAAAAAAAGTTTCCCCATTTGTTAAATAAATCAGTCATAAGTTTGAATGGTCGGTAGGTACGTTAATTGTTGAACTTACGTTCATTATCAAGCTATCGCTTTGTGGTTGTCAAATAGACACTGGCAATTTTTGTTATTAATCAATATATTAACTTAGTGTATCGGGTGTCTGTGTAATCACTGTGTGTGCGAAAACCATCGGTTTATTGAATGGTGTGAATCGTTAGTTGCTCAAGTCAACAGGGGGAGTTGTGTGTTCATTGAGGTAGTGATGACAAATTTTAGGCAATAAAAAAGGGATTACATGATGTAATCCCTTCTAAATTCTTTGGTACCGAGAGCCGGAATCGAACCGGCACGATGTCACCATCACCGGATTTTGAATCCGGCGCGTCTACCAGTTCCGCCATCCCGGCACAGAAAGGATATTATAGGCAAAGTATTTTAAAAATGCTAGTCTATTTTTTTTTTTTGATAAATTTTTGAGTTTTCCATGAAGAAAAGTGATTTTAACTACCTGTTACCTGACGAATTAATCGCGCAAAAACCCTTGGCAAACCGCGACGCCAGTCGCTTGTTGTGTATGAATCGGGACACGGGGCAAATAAATGACCGTCAATTTACCGATTTTATTGATTTAATCCATGTCGAGGATTTGCTGGTGTTTAATGACACCAAGGTCATCCCCGCGCGGCTGTTTGGTAAAAAATCCAGCGGCGGCAAGGTGGAAATTTTGATTGAACGTATCATTGATGAACATCATGCGATTGCCCATATTAAAGCCAGTAAATCACCCAAAGCAGGCGCGGTGCTTGAATTGGATAATGGTTATTATTGTGAGGTGCAGGGCAGGGAGGATGATTTATATAAACTGAAATTTACAGATGTCATTACCTTGCTGAATTTATTGGAGGAAATTGGACATATTCCGTTACCGCCGTATATTACCCGCGCCGATGATGAATCAGACATAAGCCGTTATCAGACTGTGTTTGCGAAGCAGGCAGGAGCGGTTGCCGCGCCGACGGCGGGCTTGCATTTTGATGAAGCGATGATGGAAAAAATCAAGGTCAAAGGGGTACAGACTGCATTTGTAACGCTTCATGTCGGTAGCGGCACATTTCAGCCTGTCAGGGTGGAAAATTTAGCGGATCACTTGATGCACAAAGAGTATTTTATTGTGTCTTCGGAAACTGTTGCGGCAGTTGAACAAACCAGAGCGCGTGGTGGACGAGTGATTGCTATCGGTACTACATCAGTGCGGGCATTGGAATCTGCTTCCAGAAGCGGCGCGTTGGTGACAGGTTTTGGTGATACCGACTTATTTATCACGCCTGGTTATGAATTTAAATCAGTCGATGCCATGCTGACTAACTTTCACTTGCCCGAATCGACTTTATTGATGCTGGTGTCCGCTTTTGCAGGTTATCAACCGATTATGAATGCCTATCAGCACGCCATCAAACACGCATATCGCTTTTTCAGTTATGGAGATGCGATGTTTTTGAGTCGTTGATACGCAACTTTTTGTTAATCTAAAGCGACGCAGTGGTGTTGTAACAATATGGCTTATGGTACAATAGAAGTTTGTATGCTTGGATTAAAAGATAATGGCTAAAGAAGATCAAATTGAAATGGAAGGTAAGGTAATTGATACCCTTCCGAATACTATGTTTCGTGTACAACTGGAGAATGGGCATATCGTCACTGCACATATTTCAGGAAAAATGCGCAAGCATTATATCCGTATCCTGACGGGTGACAGCGTTAAAGTTGAAATGACACCTTACGATTTATCCAAAGGTCGTATTACTTTCCGTATGCGTTAATTCCATCTTTCGATGGAATTAACGCCGTCGTCCCCGTACTATTCAGAAGCAATCAGCTCTTTGCTTTCTATAGCAAAAGCCAGTTCGTTATTCTCCACATAGATTCTGACATGGCCGCCGTGCGCGAGTTTGCCGAACAGCAAATCATTAGCCAGAGGTTTTTTAATTTTCTCTTGGATTAATCGCGCCATCGGTCTTGCGCCCATTTTTGTATCGCAACCGTGTTCAGCTAACCATAAACGCGCTTCGGTATCCAAAGAAAGTGTGACTTGCTTATCGGATAACAAAGCTTCCAGTTCAAAAATAAACTTATCCACGACATGACCGACGATAGAAATATCGAGGGGTTTAAACTGAATAATGGCATCCAAGCGGTTGCGAAATTCAGGAGAAAAACCTTTTTCGATGATTTTCAAACTGTCAGTCGTATGATCTTGAGAGGTGAAGCCGATAGATGCGCGACTGCCTTCTTCTGCCCCCGCATTAGTGGTCATGACTAAAATAATGTTACGAAAATCCGCTTTACGTCCGTTATTGTCGGTTAAAGAGCCGTGATCCATGACTTGCAACAGCAAGTTAAATACATCGGGATGGGCTTTTTCCAGCTCATCCAGCAATAATACCGCGTGCGGATGTTTAGTCACTTGTTCGGTTAATAAGCCGCCCTGATCGAAGCCGACATAACCCGGAGGTGCGCCGATGAGTCGTGACACGGTATGGCGTTCCATGTATTCCGACATATCAAAACGAATCAATTCTACGCCCAGTACTTTGGCTAATTGGCGAGTCACTTCGGTTTTACCCACACCTGTAGGGCCTGCAAAAATAAACGAGCCGATGGTTTTTTGTGATTCGCGAAGTCCAGCGCGTGATAATTTAATCGCAGACGCTAACGCAGAAATCGCCTCATCTTGCCCAAATACCAGCATTTTCAGGTTTTTCTCAAGATTGCTCAGCTTGTCGATGTCGTTAGAAGATACCGATTTAGCTGGTACTCTGGCTATTTTAGAGACAATTTCTTCTATGTCGGTCGCTTCAATCAGTTGTTTACGCAACGCGCTGGAAGTCATGCGCTGTTTTGCACCTGCTTCATCAATGACATCAATGGCTTTGTCGGGCAAATGTCGGTCAGTGATGTAACGATCGGATAATTCAGCCGCCAAGCGTAATGCTTCGGGTGAATAGCGCACATCGTGGTGTTGTTCAAAACGGGTTTTCAAACCTTTCAGAATTAGAATGGTTTCTTCAACCGAGGGTTCAAGCACATCCACTTTTTGAAAGCGACGTGCTAAAGCGTGGTCTTTTTCAAAAATACCGCGATATTCCTGATAAGTGGTTGAACCGATACAGCGTAACTGCCCAGAAGCCAGCACAGGTTTGATTAGATTAGACGCATCCATTACACCACCAGAAGCCGAACCTGCGCCGATAATAGTATGAATTTCGTCGATGAACAAAATCGAATCGGGTTCTTTTTTCAGGTTGGTCACTAAGGCTTTCAGGCGTTTTTCAAAGTCACCTCGGTATTTAGTCCCTGCGACCAACGCGCCTAAATCGAGCGAATAAATCACACTATTTTTTAGGACTTCAGGTACTTCTCCTTCCACGATTCTTTTTGCTAAGCCTTCGGCAATCGCGGTTTTACCCACGCCTGCTTCACCGACCAATAAAGGATTATTTTTACGGCGGCGGCATAAGGTTTGAATGGTACGCTCAATTTCCAGATCTCTGCCAATTAAGGGGTCGATACGACCTTGTCGCGCTTCTTCATTCAGATTAGTGGTGTATTTTTCTAAAGCACTGCCTCCATTTTCTGAATCTGCTTGATTAGATTCAGGGTTGTGTTCTTCGGCATCAGGGTCTTGCTCGGCTTTTGTTGTACCGTGCGCCAGAAAATTGACCACGTCGAGACGGGTTATATCTTGTTTGTTAAGCAAATACACAGCGTGAGAATCCTGCTCGCTGAATAGTGCGACAAATAAACTTGCGCCTGTCACTTCTTTTTTGTCAGATGCCTGTACATGAAAGACGGCACGTTGTAATACCCGTTGAAATCCTAATGTCGGCTGAGTTTCCCGTTGCACACCTTCGGGAATATAGGAAATCGTTTCGTCAATAAATTGCGTCAACTGTCCGCGTAGCATTTTTATATTGCAGGCGCAGGCATTCATAATGGTTTCTGCCGCTGCATTATCCAGCAATGCCAGTAATAAATGTTCTACCGTGATAAATTCGTGCCGTTTATCGCGTGCATTTTTAAAGGCGGTGTTTAAGGTTACTTCCAGTTCTTTACTTAACATAAATGCTCCACTTTATACTTCTTCCATCGCGCACAACAATGGATGCTGATGCTCACGCGAATATTCATTGACTATATACACTTTAGTTTCTGCTACGTCTTTCGTATATGTGCCGCACACTCCTATACCTTGCGTATGTATTTGTAGCATGACCTGTGTCGCTTTATCCTCAGGCATGGCAAAAAAGCCCATTAAAATCTCAATCACAAAATCCATAGGCGTAAAATCATCGTTTAATAAAATTACTTTATATAAGGGTGGTCTTTGTAGCTGCGGCTTAGCGTCTTTAATCGCTAAATCATCGCTATTATCATCAAGCGGATCAAAATCAGACATAATTATTACTGTACAAAAATATGTTACATGAAGCTAACATAATGCCAATAGTAGTGTAATTCAAGCATAAATCTACTGGGGAGATGTATATTACTATAATAGCGGGGATTTTTTGCATCGTTATTAACCATATAGATAGGCAAATCAGGTGTTAAAGGGCATTATTTTTTTCAAACAAACCATTTTGCTCCTGAAAAATAAAAAATACGACGGGTATAAAAGAAACATAATTGCTTATGGTTTTCACGGATTCTAACACCTCACCATATCAATCGTATTCTGTTTATCAAGTTGTGTCTGACAGGGTGTTTTGACCTGTGGGCATAATTCTGCTAACGTGGAGCGAGTAGGCTATATTCATTTGAGGGTAAGAATGAATTATGTATAATTCTTACTTTAAAGGTGAATTTATCGCCATATTCACATGATGAATTTGTGGTATGTTGATTTTTTCGGATTCATTAAGGGACAGTCATTTTATAACGCCGTTCACAGTCTGATAACTCATTCAGCTACCTGAATAAGAATCTAACTTAAGAACTGATCGTTCTTTGTTTTAATATTTCTTTGGGGTATTTCGATGAAAACACAACACCTGTTATTTTGTTTGTTCGGCATTGTGGCATTCACTAATGTCACTTATGCCGAAGTTAATTTCGGTAAAAAAGTGCCGTCAACCAGCCAAGTGATTGACGCACTGAGTCCTGCTGCCAATGCTCCTGCGACGGCCAATCCAAGCACCACCACAGGCGATGATGATTACGAAGGCGATGTCAAACGGCAATCAAACCCGCTCTATTGATATGAGCAAACTCAATTCCACGCCTAAAAGCACCAAAACAAAAACCAAAAAAACGCCCATAGCCACGCCTAAATCGTCGGAAAATACCGTCGCGGCGTTATCCATGGAAATTATTTTCGGCTATAACTCAGCAGACCTGACCGAAGCCGCAAAAGAGCAGATCAGACCCGTCGGCGAAGCATTGGCTTCAGGAAAACTGCAAAACCTGAGTTTTATTGTTGAAGGTCATACCGATGCGATTGGCGGTCAGGCGTATAACAAAACCTTATCTGAAGAACGTGCGGCTTCCGTAAAATCCTTTCTGGTCAGTAGTTTTAATATCGCTCCCACGCATATTCAAATTATCGGCAAAGGCAAAAGTGATTTACTTGACCCCAGCAACCCTGCCAGTGAAGTCAACCGCCGCGTACGCATCATTGCGACAAAATAAAAGCGGTCAGGGGGTTCGGTACTCCGCAAGCAAAATAAATCGCCCATTGCTGTTCAGTGGGCGATGAGTTTTGTTAAAGTTAAATTTTAAGGCTTAATTCTTTTATGCTTGAACAATCGCACATTAATCCAGATGATACAGATATTACCCGTATCAAATCAGAAGACACTGACGGCGAAACGATTCTGAATCCAACGCTGTCTGCTGTGCAAACCACAACCAGCGAAGAAGCGACTCGCCTGATGAGTAGCTATGGGGATGGCAAACCTACTGACAGTGAGTTGGTTTTAGGCAGTGTGGTAAAAATACCTTTCAACTGGTTTCGGTGCTGGGTGAGGGTGGTATGGGTACGGTGTTTAAAGCCCTCAATAAAGTCTGGGAAGAAGTGGAAGCCCGCGATCCTTATGTGGCTATCAAAGTATTAAAGCCTGAATTATCAGCGAATAAGCAACTGGTCAGATCCCTATACAGTGACTTTGACAGAACCAAAATGCTGGCAAACTGCCCGAACATCATAAAAGTTCACGGTTTTGACAGAGATGGTGCTCACGTTTAGCAGACGAGAAATCCAACCAAGGGCAAAACTTATTTTTAGCATGAAAGGTAATGATTAACACACCGCGTTGTTTATTTCGAGCAATCGCATCAATATGTTCAACTCGCTGAGGCATAATATTATTTTCCGTATTGAAATGATTGGCTAATCAATCGCCCAACCTGCTTCGATTAATTCATCATGGGTATTATATATTGTCTCTATATTTGTTGGTTTATCCTGAATAATCAATTTTCCAGCAACCAAATTATCTAAACTAATTTTTCCATAACCACCATTAATATTCTTGAAATGTATAAAGTCACTGAATGGAAGGAACTGACAATTTAACACCTCGCGTGTTTCCTCTATTAAACCATCTGACCACGTTTTACTCATTA
>JAUYBJ010000219.1 GCA_030693155.1 Methylococcales bacterium | reverse complement strand
TACGCCAATGCCAAAACGCACTGCCGTTTCCATCACTGTCAGCTTTTCTTGTTCTTTTATCAATAATACTTTTTGTCGGAAATCTATTGAGTAGGTCATTGCAATATAAATAATCAAATTATACTACTTTAGCTATATCAGCGACTGTATTGAGAGTTGGATTTGTTTGACCGCTTGCAATTGCTTGAAGTGGTGCGCGTATGCCGTGCCAGTCGGAGTTTAGCGGAAGCGGGGCGGGTGTTGTTTGATAAAAGCCGTCAGCAAAAAACCAGCGTCAATGATTCGCACCGCTTGAAGCAATATTTGCAGAAGTTTGGTTTGACGTTTCAGATATTGGACCGGGGAAAATAAAACGCTTGTCACGCTACGACTGCCAGTCCTTTAAGGACTGGCAGTCGTTAAACAAAGGATAACTAACCCGCAGGCCACGTCATTTGCCGCCCTGCCATTAAATGCAGATGCAAATGATAAACCGCTTGTCCGCCCATTTTATTGCAGTTGAATACGGTGCGATAACCGTCATCGGCGAAACCCAACTGCTTAGCCAAGCGTGCGGCGGTTTGTAATAACTGCCCGCCCAATTCGGCATCATCCAAATCATTCAAGGTGCTGATATGCCGTTTAGGAATAATCAGAATATGCACAGGGGCTTTGGGGTCTATGTCATGAAATGCCAGCACATCATCACTCTCAAATACAACATTGGGTTGAATGTCGCCGTTGACCATTTTGCAAAATAAACAATCTGTCATGTGATTACCTTGTTACGTTTAATAAAGTGCCAAGACAGACCTGCGAGGTTTTAAAAACCTCAAAAACCTCGCAGGTCTTTTGTTACTAAAACGGCATGGAAAAACCAGGAGGCATAGGAATCCCTGCGGTGACGGCGGACATTTTTTCTTTTTTCACTTTGGCGACTTTATTCACTGCATCGTTAATCGCAGCAGCTACCAAATCTTCCAGCATATCTTTATCATCACCCAGCAATGAAGGATCAATAGTCACTTTGCGTGCTTCGCGTTTGCCTGTCATGACGATAGTCACCAAGCCACCGCCTGATTCACCTGTCACTTGTAAAGCCGCCAGTTCTTCTTGGGCTTTTTTGACATCTTCCTGCATTTTTTGCGCTTGCTGCATGAGATTACCCAGTGCATTTTTCATGTTGTTATCTCCATTATTGAGTTATACGGGTTCGATGCTGTCAGGCAGAATACGCGCATCGAATTGTGTTTTCAATGCCTGTACCGTGCTGTCAGTATTGATGCTGTCAACGGCGGCTTGTTGTTTGTTTTCGCGGGCTTTCAGCATTTGCAGTGCGGGCGTATCGAGAGCCGTTTTCTGACTGTTAAATTCCAGCTTAAGCGACGGCGTATTGCGATAAGTGCGCAAGGCGTTCAGTAACGCATCTTCTGCCGCTGAGCCGCGAATAATACTCGCGTCTATCTGCAAGCGACACACTTTGTCGTCGATATAATCCAGCGCACAATTATTGGCTAAGTTTTTACTTGGCCCCACCAGATGCAACTGCGTAATAATGGTTGCCCAATCTTGTACGCCGCCTGTGGGTGCTTGCACGGGCGCAACGACAACGGGCGGACTGCTGGGCGTTACGGGTACGGGTGCAGGTTTACTGACAGCGGTTGCGACTGGCGCGGGTTTGCGGGCAACAGTTTCAACCGTTACGGGTTTAAAGGTCAGCATGCGCAACATCAGCATTTCAAAACCACTGCGTGAATCGGGCGCGAGTTCTAAATCTTTTTGTCCGACCAACGCAATTTGATAATACAACTGCACGTCTTCGCGGCTTAATAATGCCGCCATATCAGCTAACATTTCAGCATCAAAATCGGGATCACGCGCACTGGGTAAATGCTGCACTAAGGCGATACGGTGCAGCACTTGTAATATTTGTTGTAACACTTCGCCAAAATCGGATTGGGTATTAGCAATGTCATTTATTTTGTTCAGTATCGCGGTTGCATCTGCATGGGCTAACGCGGTTAATAAATCTTCCACAGGTTGCTCGGCGACTGTGCCTAACATCGCATTGACGCTATCGGTTGCCACCGTGCCGTTACCGAAGACAATCGCCTGATCCAGCAAACTTAAACCATCACGCATACTGCCATCGGCAGAGCGGGCTAATAATTTTAATGCAGGGGTTTCAAACGCAATGCTCTCTTGTTGCAGAATAAATTCCATCTGCGCCAGAATCTGGCTGGGCGTTAAGCGTTTTAAATTGAATTGCAGACAGCGCGACAATACCGTGACAGGGATTTTATGCGGGTCGGTGGTCGCTAACAGGAATTTAACGTGCGGCGGCGGTTCTTCCAGTGTTTTTAACAGCGCGTTAAAACTATGCCCTGAGAGCATATGAACTTCGTCGATTAAATAAACTTTATAACGTCCTTGATTGGGTGCGTATTGCGCATTGTCCAATAAATCACGGGTATCTTCGACTTTGGTGCGGGATGCGGCATCAACTTCGATTAAATCTAAAAACCGACCTTCGTCCACTGCAAGACAAATGTTACAAACGCCACAAGGATTGGCATCGTGCAGATTTTCACAATTAAGAGCTTTGGCTAAAATGCGGGCAATAGTCGTTTTGCCGACACCGCGAGTGCCAGTAAACAAATAAGCGTGATGTAAGCGATTGTGTTGTAAAGCGTTGACTAACGACTTAACGACGTGGGATTGTCCGACGACTTCGGTGAAATTATGGGGTCGCCATTTTCTAGCAAGAACTTGATAATTCATTGCAGGCTAAGGAAGGTTATTGCGAATTGGGCGGTGATCATACCAGCCACATCTCGGCACACGAATCTGCTGCTACCGTTGCTCCCTTCCAGGCCTGGCGGGGTTTACAGCGTATCGTTGCGAGAGGACCGATACAATCACCATTACATTTTAGCCGCAGGGGCTAAAGAAGCGGCATTATGGGCGAATATGATAAATAGTGCAAGTCCTATTTTGCAAATAGGCAATGCCTAGGATTTGATAAACTTAATCTGGGTAATAGCTGTTATCAAACAACTGGCTCAATATGTAAGAACCTGTTCAAAATCTTCGTAGTAACAAAGCCAAAAAAGCCAGATTGACGAATTGCAAGCTGGTGTTGAGCAATCGTTCCGTATTTTTCCAAAGTCTTCGACACTTTTCCAGCCATGCGAATGACCTTTCGACCAC
>JAUYBJ010000216.1 GCA_030693155.1 Methylococcales bacterium | reverse complement strand
CGACTACGGGTGATTTCTTCCAGATGCTGTTTTTGTTCATCAGTCAGTTTTATAATTGGGCTGGTACGAATGATATTCTCTCTCTGTCATTTAGTAAGGCTCTTATTATCCTATCTTTTAAAGGTTTGGTGTACTAGTTGTCTCGTTCCCACGCGCCTGCGTGGGAACGCAGTAGAGACGCGCCGCGTCTCGCACCGCAGCGCGGTGCAAAGGCATTCCCACGCGGCGCGTGGGAACGAGAATCCGTTACTTATTCATGACTGGCAGTCATACTTGTTAATGAGCTTTTTTTCTAAATCCCAAACCCAACAGCACCAATAAGCTGCCCCACAATAAACTGGGTACTAACCAGAACCAGCGTTGGTAAAAGGTGCTGGGCGGATTGCTCAGATACTGCACTTCGTACACTCCTGACCATTGTTGATGAATCGGTGAACGTTCCAGAATTTCCCCCGATGCCAACGACACCGCTGAAATCCCTGTATTTGTCACCCGCAACACAGGGCGGCGAAATTCCACGCCACGCGCCAGTGTCATGTAAAAATGCTGATAGGGTTCTTGCCAACTGCCGTACCATGAATCATTGGTGACGTTGACGATAAATTGCGCCCCTAAATTGGCTAAATCGCGGGAAAATTTCGGGAACAAACTTTCATAGCAGATTTGCGCCCCCATTTTGTAACCGTTCCACGCCAATAATTCCGTCGGCCCTGCACCGCGTGCAAAATGCCCTGTCGCGGGTAGAAAATTGCGAATAATGGGGAAATATTGTTCCAAGGGAATGTATTCACCGAATGCCAGTAAAATGGTTTTGCTGTAATGCGGCGGTACGATGTCACCGTCTTTATTCAGCACAAACAAGGAGTTGGTGATTAAGCGCAGTTTTTCATCGACACTGTACGCGCCCGTAATCAACGGCATGGAGCGGGTTTTCAGAAACGCGCTCAATTCCAGCGAGGGCGGATCATTTTTGAATTGTTCACCTAATAACGCAGGAAATGCGGTTTCAGGCCAGAGGACAAAATCAATTTTGCGGTCTTTGTAGCGATTAAGCGCGGCATCGGTTTGGCTCAGGTAGCGGTGCAGAATTTCTTTACCGAAGCCTTTGCCTAATTCTGCCGCCAGTTTTTCGGAATTTTCGGTACTGACTTGTACCATCAGGGTGTTAAACGACGCATCGGGTTTGGCTAAGCGGGCTTGTAGCCATAAACCGCCCATATTGAGCAACATAAAGCCCGTCAACACGACACCCGCCAGTATTTTGCCCGCTGCCTGTTTGCGCTGTTGCCACGCCAGTAATAGCGGTAAGTTGGTCAGCAACGTCAAGGCACTCAAGCCGCTAAAGCCGATAACCTCCGCCCAGTGATACACGGGGACATTAGAGCCGTACCACGAATAGCCGAAATTCCAGTCAAACAGCGTGAACGAATAGGCTTCACACAAAATGGTAATCATCGTCATCAATGCCAACGATAACCGCGCCGACCATTGAAATTTTCGCTGCCCCAAAAACCACAGCAAACCCGCCAACGGCACAAATAAATGGGCAATCAAGCCATACACTAGCATTCCTACGCCTGCAAACACCCACGGCAAATGCGCGAACTCATGCAGTAAGTAGGTCATCCAGTTAAAGCCAATCAGAGTGAATACAAACGAGGTAATGAAACCGCCGATTAATACGGTTTTTAAACTGGTTTGTTGCGACCAGAACAACCACAGCGGCACAAAACAAAACAACGAAGCCCACGGCGGAAAGGGAATATAACTGGTGCCGATGAAGATACCTGACAGAATGGGCAACAGCCACGGTTTGAGTTTATTAATCATAGTGACGATGAATAGAAGGAAGGAAAGCGGCGCGTTAAAGACTGTCGCCGTGATAATTGACTGATTTTAACACCCGCAGATTGATGTGTTGGGCGTTGAGGTCTAATTTCTTGAACGCCGTTGTCAGTTCCAGTGCTTTGATTGCTTCCACTGAGCCAAAGCGAAAGCTGAACAGTTTATTGCGCTTGCCTTGTGGCAGGCTGTGCATGATGTCGTTAATACGCGTATCAATCAGCTGTTGGGCGTGGTGCAATGCGAGTTCAAACTCAGATTTTAAGCCTGTGGATAACTCGGCTTTGACAGCGGGTGGTGATTGCGATAAACCAGTGGGGTGTTTGTTGGCGATAGCCACCAGTTTTTTGCTTTTACTGAGCGGAACGTGTGACGGATGTTCGGTAATACTAACTTTAGGGCGATTGGGTTTTTCGGGATTCATAACAGTAGAGCAACCATGTGTGATATACGCATATTCAGCTTACTGGTAAGCTGTAGGGATGTAGTATTTTAGCACTACCGCGCATTTTGATTGCATCTACTGTTTAATGTCGCGCCTGTTACGCTGCTTGCGGGTAGTTGGTTTCGCGCTCCAGTTGTTCATCCAACAGGTGTTGGCTTTCTTCCAGCCAGCGAATAATAGAAATCTGCCCTGCTTCATTTTCTGCCAATGCGGTGCAGCTTTCCACCCAATCTCCTGAATTGCAATAAGTTTTACCGCATTCCATTTCCGTAATATCGGCATGATGAATATGCCCGCAAATAATGCCATCGACATTTTTTTTGTGCGCTTCCAAACTGAGAATGTGCTGATAATTATCCATCACCTGAATAATATTCTTCACTTTGTGTTTTAAAAATGCCGATAGCGACCAGTGGCTGTTGTAGCCGAATAACCGACGCAGATGATTAAACCAACGGTTCATGTCTAATAACACTTCGTACACTTCGCCGCCGATGTAGGCTAAATTTTTATTGTTACAGACGATGCTGTCAAAGCCATCACCGTGTACCACTAAAAATCTGCGTCCGTCTTTGGTTTCGTGAATGGCTTCCAGTTGAATTTCTACGCCGTTAAAGTGCATACCGACGTGTTTGCGTAATTGCTCATCATGATTGCCGGGAATGTAGATGACGCGCGTGCCTTTTTTTGCTTTGCTGAAAATGCGTTGCACAATATCATTGTGCAGTGTCGGCCAGTAAAGACCTGATTTGAATTTCCATAAGTCAATAATGTCGCCCACCAAATACAAGGTGTCGCACTCGACGTTATCAAGAAAATCTCTGAGTTGCTCGGCTTTACAGCCTTTAGTGCCTAAGTGCGTGTCTGATATCCAAATTGAACGATAGTGTAATGCCATGACAGCGTACTCCGTTAAGGTTACGAAGCATTCAGCATAACAAGCAATTGTGACAGTCTATTAAACGTTGAATGACGGTTTTGTGACGTACCCATCATTACTGCAATATCAATTAGTTAGCGGCTATGTTTGCTATAAAACCCTGCCACCACTAAAATGCCCTGTCCTACCGCAACAACTCACAAGGTGATACATGAATAACCCGCAATATACAGAAGACCAAGCAAAATTACTTTATGACGTGTTGATACATCATAGCGCGGCGACTCTCGCGCCTAATTTTGACGGCGAGGCGGCAAAACAGTTAAATGATGCGCTGGCAACCTTGCGCATGGATTTATCCATGTTTATCGCGGAAGGCTATCGCGGTGACGCGGAACACAATGACAGCTACGAAGACGATTTGCATTCACAAGAATGGCTGGATAATCACTAAGCGTGTTATTTTCTGAACTGAAAACCAAAGCCGCGCATTTATTACGCGGCGAAAATGCCGAACAACAGGCGCATGATTTTCTGCTGAAACAGGGACTGAAATCGGTGGCGCGTAATTTTCGCTGCAAGCAGGGCGAACTCGATTTAATTATGCTGCACGACAATACAGTGGTGATTATTGAAGTGCGCTTTCGGAAAACCGATAAATACGGCAGTGCCGCAGAAAGTGTCACGCACAGCAAACAAGCGCGTATCATCGCTGCAACGCACATTTATTTAGCCACCAAAAAAATCAACAAACCCATTCGTTTTGATGTCGTCGCCTTGTCGGGGAATGGCAAGATAGACTGGATTCAAAACGCTTTTTAACCCCCGCCCAGCATCGCGCCATGAGCCAACAAGACCGCATCATTAATCATTTCACCGATCACCTGCAAATTCATCAATATGCAATGACCAATCTGTGCGAGTTCATTGAATACGCCGCTCAGGGACTGGTAACCTCGCTATTGAATGATAAAAAAATCCTGTGTTGCGGTAATGGGCGTTCGGCAACCTGTGTGCAGTTATTTTCATCGGCAATGCTGAATCAATTTGACCGTGTGCGCCCTGCCCTGCCTGTGATTCCCTTGACCACCGACATGGCAACCATTACCGCCATTGCCACGGATTATGCGTTTGATGATGTCTATGCCAAACAACTGCGCGCCTTGGGTGCAAGCGGTGATGTGTTGCTGATGTATACCGCAAATGGCGCGAGTGCCAGTCTTGCTAAAGTGATTACGGCGGCACATGACAAGGGCTTGATGGTGATTGCCTTATCGGGCAATCATGATGAACGGATCAGCCCATTATTAAAAGAAACTGATATAGAAATTCGCGTACCGTCGCACTCACCTGCCCGCGTACACGAAGTTCATGTTTTGATTACGCATTGTTTATGCGATTTGATTGACCAACAATTATTTGGAGGATAACCCATGCGTTACGTTTTATGGCTGGTTTTGCTAGTCAATAGCCTATTGTTGGTTGCGTGTAAAACCGCACCCGTAAATGACTCAACTACCAGCCAATCAGTTGCCAAACCCGACCGCCGCACCCCTGACATCATCGCCAGCGATAGAAGCATTGAACGCGCCGCTCTGGAAGAACTAGCAGACAATCAGGAATTAATCAGCCGCAGTCATATCAATGTGCACGCCTATAATGGCTTGGCGTTATTGACGGGCGAAGTGCCAAATGAAGCTGTTAAAACCAACGTTCTCGACATCGTGCGCGTGATTCCACAGGTTAAAATGGTACGCGACAGTTTAGTGATTGCCCAACCCATCAACAGCACCACCCGCGCCAATGATGCCCAGTTGACGGCGCAAGTAAACGCTGCCCTGCAACAAATTCACACCTTGCTCAATTTTGATCCTGCCATGGTGAAAGTGGTCACGGAAAACGGCGTAGTATATTTAATGGGACGGGTCAGCAGAGAAGAAGGCAACGTGGTGATTAACGTCACTCGCTTGCAACCCAATGTGAAACAAATCATCACTGTGTTTGAATACCTTGACTAATCTACCCGCTGATTTTTTAGCCTTGCTCAAGCAGGCATTCAGCCAGCAGGAACTGCTCAGCACCCCTGAAGACTGCTGGGCGTATGGTTACGACAACAGCCGCTTGCACCGTTTGCCGCAAGCGGTGGTTTTCCCCACCACGCATGAACAAGTGGTCAGCGCGGTGCAGGCCTGCTATCAATTCGGCATTGCCTTAACAGTCAGAGGACGGGGCACAGGCACAACGGGCGCGACCGTACCGTTACACCACGGCGTAGTGATGTCGCTGGAACGCATGACCAAAGTGCTGGAATTTTCGCCTGATAATCGCTACATCACCGTGCAGATGGGTTTGACCAATCAACAGGTGCAAGACCTCGTAAAAACCAAAGGTTTTTTCTGGCCGCCTGATCCCACCAGTGCCGCATTTTGCAGTATCGGCGGTAATTTAGCCTACAACTCCGCAGGCCCGAAAGCCGTTAAATACGGCACACCGCGCGAAAATACGCTCGGCTTACGCGCGGTCACAGGGGCAGGTAAAGAAATAAAAGTCGGCGTAGTGACCAGCAAAAGCGTGGTCGGTTATGACCTGACGCGCTTGCTTATCGGCTCAGAAGGCACACTGGCAATTATTACCGAAGCCACGCTGAAACTCACCCCGTTACCCGAAGCGAAAAAAACCCTACGCGCGATTTATAACACCGTCGCCGATGCCGCCAAAGCTGTATCCGCGATTATGGCGCAACCTGTGATTCCCTGTGCGCTGGAGTTTATCGACGGTAACGCCATTAACATGATTCGGGATTACACCGAAACCGATTTGCCTGAAAATGCAGGCGCGATGTTAATGATAGAAGTGGATGGACAACGCGATGGCTTAGATTTAGCCGCTGAAAAAGTCGCCGCCGCCGCACACAATGACGGCTTGCTGGATATACGTCTCGCAAAAACCGAAGCCGAAGTTGCCGCGTTGTGGAAAACCAGAAAAGCCCTGTCCCCTGCATTACGCAAAGTCGCCCCGAAAAAAATCAATGAAGATGTAGTCGTACCTGTCACCGAAATGTCCGCGCTCATCACGGGCTTAGATGAGTTATCCACAAAATATCAACTGCCCATCGTCAATTTCGGTCATGCGGGTAACGGCAACATCCACGTTAATTTATTGCTAGACCCAGATGACCCCGAACAAAGCCACAAAGCCCATGCCTGTCTGGATGAAATTTTTTCCTTGGTGCTGTCGCTGAACGGTACGCTGTCAGGTGAACACGGTGTCGGTATCGAAAAACGCGATTTTGTTGATAGAGAACTGGATGCCAATTCGATAGAACTGATGCGGGCGATTAAACGGCAGTTTGACCCGAAAGGTATATTGAATCCTGACAAGATGTTGCCGTTGCTTGTGTAGGTCGGAATAAGTCCGCCCAAGCGTAGCCAAGGGCGGGCGTTTCCGACAAAGCACACAGTTTGTCGGAAACGCCTGTTTCCGCTCCCGCTCAAACAGGCTTATTCCGACCTACAAGGCTTTATTGCGGACTACTCAATAGTAAACGTATTAAAAAACCCGAACAGCACGCGCACTGAGTTTACTGTATTTGTTGTAGCGATCCTGATCGCCATTGCCGAAACCTTGAATCCACGCGCTGTTGATGTCAAGCTCCGTAGAACTCCAATAGTCGTCTTTAGCAAAACCACCCACCACATTCCTGTGTTCATATAACACTTTTAACTCAGTCTTTGTCGGTAAATGCCAACCAGAGCCATAAGCACCAGCCGCTGTAACCGCGTCAAGCCAACTTAGCGAATTCATCTCATCGGCTGCTTTCGCTTCCAGACCATGCTGACCCGAAGCATCGACATAATAAACTTTGCCACCCTCTGGGCCACTGTCGCCCAGCACATACATTGCACTGGGCTTATCACTATTTCCGTTTGAGCCTGCTGGACTAACCGTATCTGCCGCTTGTGTAGCATGAACCAGTATTAAGCCCACAGCCAACAAGACCATTTTTGCTGTTTCTTTAAAGCTAATCATTACCCTGCTCCTTATTTCCGTTTACCAGTTAGTTGTTTAATGTGACTGAGCGGCACTTTATGCAACTTGCTCACGCCATAACGGAGTTATACGCCTAAACCGCCGAAATGATGAACACCATTAACACATTGGTCATCTATTGCGCTATTTCAAGGTACATCCAATTCCAGCTCTTTAATTTTCCGCGTCAGGGTATTGCGTCCATAACCCAGCAATAATGCTGATTCGTGGCGTTTGCCTTGGGTATAATACAAGGCGGCGGCGATGAGTACGCTTTCTACTTTGTTGGGTTGGGTTGGCTTGTTGCCAACCCAACCCACAAAACTGGCAGTAACCGCTTACGTTGGGTTTTTGTGTGTAGGTTGTGGGTGAGCTTACGAACCCCAACATTCATCGTGGTATGCGTTGGTTACTCGAAATACACCAGATTTTGAGAATTTTCAGGGTTTAGTGTTAGAAAATTGGTTTGATTAAGCTGGATCTGCTACTTGCTAATAATAGTTTCGTAGCATCACGCAAAAAGCCCCGCATTCCGCAAGCTCCATGCAGGCTACTCGCTAACGCGGTGTACTTCAAGGCAACAGGCGGCGGTGCGAAGATTCTCGATAGGTTCAGTAGTGAGTGGGAAGTAACATTACCCGCTGAGGAATTGGGGCAGTGCCAACCAGCTGCGGTTGGTTGGACAGGGTTCTATCTTAAACCAGGCAAAAGATTGTCTGGACAATGGGGTTCACTATAATTTTGAGCGCAGGAAATGTCATTTTTTACAGATCGTTTTTTATCTAGATTTAAGAAAGTAATCAGCATATCTGATCTCCGAGAATCTTCAGAGAAATCTTTCAAATATGCGACAGATTCTCTACCAGAAATTTTTGAATTGGCAAAAGAAAAAAATCCAAGAATAGAGCAGGAATGGGAAATATCTTTCAATGAAAGATTACTTTTGATAGCCGGACAACCAACTAAAAAAGAACAAGCCAGAGAATGTCGAAGGCAAGTTCTGGAAAATATAGAAAAACTTGAAGTGACTATGGCTGTTTGCTTTGATATCGAAGAACCAGAAATAGCTAGAATGTTCTACGTTGATGAGTCAATTAAAAATTTATCAGATGATGATTTACGTTCGTATGAAATTATGTCAAATTGTAAACGATGTATTGATTCTGTTGCTTATATGCTCATATACAAAACATATTTTAACAGGACATTATCATTTGATAGTTTTAATGGAGACTATACAGAAATTTGTAAAATAGCAACTGCTCTAATGCGTCAAGAGTATACCCACCAATACTTAGCCGCTCTGCATGAAAATGAAGATACACAGAAATTCTTTAACAATGTTGATATTGATAGCTTATTCAAATACTACATTGATGTTGTTGATCCTGCACTAACAGAGATACTTTCTATAAAGAAAGAGTTTTCCAAAAATATTTTATTTATTAATCCTGAGCCTATAGATAATCGGCCACTTATAAATTTTAAAGAAAGAATGCTAAAACAAATAAAGAGCGAATTCATTTAACCCGTAAGCCCGTAGGCTGTGATGAGGCACGAATCCCAGCACAGCATCGACAAAATGTTGGGGTTCGTACCACACCCGAACCTACGAAACATTAATTTTGATCGACAAAAATCAACTTGCTGGTGTCAAATCCTAGGGAAGCGGCTTTGGCTATCAGGGTCTTTTTTATATCGTCTTTGATTTTCGGCTCTCGTGCCAATAACCATAAATAGGATTTATCAGGGCCTGAGACGAGGGCGTATTGATAATTTTCACGGTCGAGTTCAAAGACGATATAAGAGCCGTAGATAGGTCCGAAGAAGGATACTTTCAGATGCGCTTGGGTGGGATCGCCGACAAAATACGCTTTGCCTTCGGCTTCTTGCCATTTGTTGTCGCTGGGTGAATAACCGCGATTCAACACTTTTAAACCGCCATCATCCCGTAAACTGTATTCCGCTGTGATGCGTGTCAAGCCGCGCTCAAAGGATTGATCCAGTCGCGCAATTTCATACCATTTGCCCAGATATTTTTCCGCTTTGAAATCATTAACGGGGCGTACATTGTCAGGCAGTCCTGTACAGCCCGCCAATAACAATACCAGTACCATAAATAATTTGTTCATATCGTCTCCACTCATTAAGTAAACCAAGTTGTATCTTACTCGTAGTAATGGCAAGCTACCATTGCTATAAAAACTAACGCTTAACATTCGCCGTTTAATGGAGATTTACGAATGCAAAAAAACCGTGTGACTATCATTGCCAGTCTATTCGCTCTCGCCTGTGTTTCTGATGAAGCCGCCGCCCGCCGCCACTATCCAACCGACCCCAGTTGTCAATTACCCAATAAAGAAGACAGTTATAAATTAGCGGTCAGTTGGCAGCCTGCGTTTTGTGAATCGCACCGTGGTAAACCCGAATGCAAAATTACTGATACTACGGTGTATCAGGCATCGCATTTTACGCTGCATGGTTTATGGCCGAATAAACGCGAGTGCGGTGTTAATTATGGTTCGTGCGGGCAGTATAAAAAACCCGCTAAGTCATTTTGTGATTACGCGCCCGTGCCGATGAAAGCGGAGACGGTGAAAAATCTGGGTGAGATTATGCCCAGCGTGGCAGGCGGCAGTTGTTTGGATCGTCATGAATGGTATAAACACGGAACGTGTCAGACCGATTGGGATGCGGATGGTTATTTTGCAACCGCGACGCGCCTGGTAAAAGAATTTAACGATAACGGTATCGCGGATTTTATGAAACAAAACACGGGCAAAACGGTATCCACTGCTGCGTTTTTGCAAATTGTGGATAAGTCGTTCGGCAAACGCGCCAGTCAGCGGTTGAATCTGGGCTGTGATAGAGACGGCAACTTGGTGGATGTGTTTATTAATCTGCCGAAAGATATTCCTGCCAATATGGCGTTGGCGGATTTAATTCAGCAAGCACCCGAAAGTTTTAATAATCGGTGTGGCAAAAGTTTTAACATTGAGGCGATAGGTTATTAATTGATGTTACGCATGAAAAAGCCTTAGTCCACGAAAAACACGAAAGACACGAAAAATAAAAATCTGTCATTCAGAGTTCAAGTCATGCCTTGGACTCCGAATGATAGGTAGCTCCTTAAAGGTACAGGGTTGATTGACTACCAACGGTTACCCCGTTATTTTTAATCTTTTTCGTGCTTTTCGTGTCTTTCGTGGACAATAGTTTCTTGTGCGTAACATCAGTTAATAATAATCATCTGACGGGTGTGGCCTATTCAGATGAACGTAAACCCAAGGAGTAGCAAGATGGCAAGTATTTACGGTATTAAACCCGCGTTTCAAAATCTATTGCGCCCGCTGTGTCGCTGGTTGGCTGGGCGCGGGGTAACGGCGAATCAGGTGACGATTGCCGCGTTGGTGTTATCGCTTATTACTGGCGGTGGACTGGCGTTTTTTTATACGCAACCGTGGGTATTTTTGCTGATTCCTGTGGTGGTGTTTGTGCGCATGGCGTTGAGTGCCATTGATGGTATGTTGGCGCGTGAACACGGTATGAAAAGCGCGTTGGGGGCGATTTTGAATGAGTTGTGCGATGTGATTGCCGATGTCGCGTTATATTTACCGTTCGCGTTGTTGGTGGGCGTGTGGTCGTGGTTGGTGGTGCTGGTGGTGCTTATGGCAATCATCACCGAAATGACGGGCGTGATTGCCATCCAGATAGGCGCGTCGCGGCGTTACGATGGCCCGATGGGGAAAAGTGACCGTGCCTTTGTGTTCGGTGCGCTTGCGTTGGCGTTGGGTGCGGGGGTGAGTGTCGGACAGTGGTTGAATGGCGTATTTGCGGTAGTATTGGTGTTGACGGTGTGGACAGTGGTTAATCGTGCGCGTCATGCCTTGGCGGAGCTTGTATCATGATGAATTTAATTACCTTACCTGTCAGCGTGCAAATAGCATTTATGGCAATCGGCGGTTTACTTGCGCTTGCCAGTCTGATTTCTATCGCGCTGGTACGCGCTAAGCCTGAACGCGACTATACTGAATTACGCTTGCGCATTAAAACATGGTGGCTGATTGTCGCGGTGTTTGCGGTGGCGGTGTTGTTTAATCGCACCCTATCGGTCACGGTACTGGGCTTTGTCAGTTTTCTGGCGTTTAAAGAATATTTATCATTGGTGCCAACGCGCCGCGCCGATCATCGGGTGTTGTTCTGGGCATATTTAGCGATTCCGATACAGTTTTACTGGGTGTGGATGGGCTGGTATGGGATGTTCATCATTTTTATTCCCGTGTTTATGTTTTTGGTGTTGCCGATGCGCATGATTTTAATCGGGGAGACGCAAGGTTTTTTACGCGCTATCGGTACGCTGCATTGGGGCTTGATGATTACCGTATTCGGGTTGAGTCATGCCGCGTTTATGCTGGTGTTACCTGCTGCTGTCAATCCAGCGGGCGGTGCGATGGGTTTGTTGATTTATCTGGTGTTTCTGACCGAGATTAATGATGTTGCGCAGTATCTGTGGGGCAAAAGTTTCGGTAAACGCAAAATTTCCCCGAAAGTCAGTCCTAATAAAACCGTGGCAGGTTTTTTGGGCGGGCTGTTGACGACGACGGCGTTGGCGGTTGTGCTTGCACCGTTTTTAACCCCATTGGCGCGTTATGAAGCCTTGGGTGCTGGGGTGTTGATTGGCTTGGGTGGTTTTGTCGGAGATGTCACGATTTCGGCGTTGAAGCGTGATATTGGCGTGAAAGATAGCGGAAGTTTATTACCGGGTCACGGCGGCATTTTGGATAGGTTGGATAGTTTGACCTATACCGCACCGTTGTTTTTTCATTATGTGTACTATTTACACTATTAGGCAAACTGTATGCTGCGCACCTTGTTTTATTTATTGATCGTAAGACCGCTGGTATTGATCGTATTAGGCATCAATGTCCGTGGTAAAAAACATTTACCTTTATCAGGGCCTGCAATAGTCGTAGCAAATCATAATAGCCATTTGGATACGGTGGCATTGATGTCACTGTTTCCCTTACGGCTGATTCATAAAATACACCCTGTCGCGGCAGCGGATCACTTTCTGCGCAATCCAGTTGTCAGCTGGTTTGCCATCCATATTGCAAGCATCATTCCTATCGAACGGCGAATGCGCGACAAAGGCAATGATGTATTTATCCCCATTATTGAGGCATTGGATCGTAATGAGATTGTGATTATTTTTCCCGAAGGCACACGCGGCGAACCAGAAGTAATGGCAAGAATGAAAAATGGCATCGGGCATTTATTAAGCGAACGCCCCGATGTGCCGGTGATTCCTGTGTTCTTTTATGGGTTGGGGAAGTGTTTGCCGAAAGGCGAGATGCTATTAGTGCCGTTTTTCGTCGATGCGTATATTGGTGAGTCGCTATATTGGAAAGGCGGTCGGCAATTATTTATGAATAATCTGGAACAAACGATGTGTGAGCTGCAAGCTCAGGCGGTAGCATTGCACAAAATGCACGATGAAGACTGAATAGAAAAGTATGACCCGCCTGCGCCGTTATGTACTTTCGTCCTTGAACCGAAGGTTCAAGTGGGAACGCTTTTCGTTAATCGGGTTTCCCAAATGAATGGGCATACACGCCATAACAAATATTCGTTCCCGGGGTCAATATAGGTTCAGGAAACACCCAGCACACCATCGAACGCGGCAGGAAATACGATTGTAGTTTACCGTGTTTAGGACTTTTTTTCTAAAACGTTTTCTATTTTTTGATTCAGCCGTGCCAGACATTCATTTAAATTGCGACTGAGCTGCGCGTTTTGGGTTTTCATTAACTGTAACTCATGCGCCAGATTGAGAGCCGCCATCACCGCGATACGGTCAGAGCCGCTGACTTTACCCGCATCTCGCATTTTACGCATTTGTGCATCAAGCTGTTGTGCGGAACGCATTAAATCGTCCTGCTCATCAAGCTCACACATAATTTTGTATTCTTTGCCCATAATAGTGAGCGATACGGGCTGGGGTTTTTGACTCATGAGCCTTGCTCCATTTCTTTTAGACGAGTAATCATTGCTTCAACACGGGTTCTGGCGAGCGTAGTTTTTTCGAGTAAGGTGGCTTTTTCCATCACCAGCACTTCTTGCTTGCTTTTCAGGGAATTGTTTTCATTTTTTACTGACTGGTACTGCGCGATAAGCTGGTCCAGCTTATCTTCGAGGTCTTTTAATTCTAACGATGGGTATTTTTGCGTCATGGTGATGATTGAATTACGGTAGGTGTGTCAACTAAATAGTGTGTTAATTAAAGTGTGCCGAATAATGTCGAGTAACGCATTTTAATATGAAACATATTAACGGGTTACACAATCAAATTTAACAATTTTTATCCTCATTAAAAATCAATGGTAGCATAAGCACTATTTTTAGTTTAGCGATAGTGACATTATTATGGCTTACCCGGTAATTAACGCAATACTTGTAGAAAATCGTGCGGATATTTGTGCGGCAGAAGCGCATGGTCTGGCAACAGGTTTACTCTGTGCCAATGAAAATACCGACAGTCATTATTGGCTGAATGAATTACTGCATGACAGTTCGGCAATAGCAGACCAACAGCAACAACCGCTGGTCAGATTATTTGAAGAGACACGGCAATTATTGGCAGGTGACGAATTTGCCTTTGACCTGTTTTTACCCGATGATGAAGCCCCTTTCGATGAACAGATTGACGCATTACGCAGCTGGTGTCAGGGGTTTTTATTCGGCATAGGTAATCAATGGTCTAAACCCGATTTCTCAAAAGAAGCCAATGAAATTATCAAAGACATTACCGAATTTACCAAACTGGATACCGACACTGACGACGATGAAGAAGATAAGGTCGCGCTGATGGAACTAACGGAATATTTACGCAGTGCAGTGTTACTGCTACGCGATGAGTTAACGCCCTCTGATTATTAAGCTGAATACCATGAAACAAAGTGAATTTAAAAAACGCCGCAAACAACTCATGCAGCGCATCGGCAAAGGCAATCTGGCATTAATAAGCAGTGCGACCACCCACGCGCGTAACCGTGATGTCAATTACCCGTTCCGTCAGGACAGTGACTTTTATTACCTGACAGGGTTTAATGAACCCGATTCGTTAGCCGTCTTCATTCCAGGGCGCGAACAGGGCGAATATATTTTATTCTGCCGTGAGTTTGATGAGAAAAAAGCCCTGTGGGAAGGCGCGCACGCAGGACTGGAAGGCGCGACCACGCACTATGAAGCCGATGATTCCTTTCCCATTGATGATTTAAACGACATCCTGCCGGGAATGCTGGAAAATAAATCCAAAGTATTTTATCCGATGGGTCGGGATTTAGACCTCGACCATAAACTGTTGGAATGGATAAGCCACATTCGCCGCCAATCGCGTACTGGCATTACTGCCCCCGGTGAATTGGTCTCCTTAGAACATATCCTGCATGAAATGCGCTTATTTAAAAGCGCGGAAGAACTGAAACTCATGCGCCGCGCCGCCAGCGTTTCAGCGGCGGCACACGTTAAAGCCATGCAGAAATGCAAAGCGGGAATGTACGAATACCAAATTGAAGCCGAAATTATCAACCATTTTTTACAAGACGGCTTACGCGCAGTCGCCTACCCGTCCATCGTTGCCGCAGGTAAAAATGCCTGCACCCTGCATTACACCGACAATGCGTCTAAATTAAAAAACGGTGATTTATTGCTGGTCGATGCAGGTGCGGAATGTGACCACTACGCCGCCGATATTACCCGCACCTACCCCGTATCAGGACATTTCAGCGAACCGCAAAAACAACTGTATCAACTGGTACTCGATGCTCAACTCGCCTCAATTGACGAAATCAAACCTCAGCAATCCATGCAGTTGGCGCACGAAGCCTCGGTAACTGTCCTTACTAAAGGGCTGGTTAAATTAGGGCTATTAAAAGGCAGAGTCGCCACGCTGATTAAAAACGAAAAATACAAACAATTTTATATGCACCGTATCGGGCATTGGCTGGGCATGGATGTACACGATGTCGGCGACTATAAAATCAATCAGGAATGGCGATTACTGGAAAAAGGCATGGTACTGACCATCGAACCGGGTTTATACATTCCTGCCGATTGCAAAACCGTGGATGAACAATGGCGCGGCATCGGCATCCGCATCGAAGACGATATTTTAGTCACCGCCGACGGTCATGAAGTCTTAACCTGTGATGTACCGAAAAGCATCGCCGATATTGAACACTTAATGCAGGCAAGTCATGCAGCACGAATATGATGTAATCATTGTCGGTGGCGGACTGGCGGGTAACTGCCTCGCACTGGCATTAAAAGACACGGGGCTACGTTGTGCCATTATTGAAGCCAACACCCCCGAACAACTCGCCAACTCCCCCGCTGGCGACCGTGCCTTGGCATTAGCCGCAGGTACAGTCCAGCAACTGGAAGAGTTGGACGTATGGCAAGGCATCAGCACCGCCGCGACCGCCATTAAAAATATCCATATTTCCGATAAAGGGCATTTTGGCAAAACCCGACTCAGTGCCGATAAAGAACACGTTGCCGCGCTGGGTTATGTGATTACCGCGCGGGATTTAGAAACTCACGTTGCACACAGCGTCACCGCCACTGATACCGTGCAAATCTGCCCCGCGCGGGTAGTCGGCTTGGAATCAGACGCAGAGGTCATTCATGTCAGCATTCAGCAAGGCGAAGAAACGCAAACGCTGACCGCTAAATTATTAGTCGGTGCCGACGGCGGACAATCCTCCATTCGCCAATTATTAAATATCGCCCAACACATCACCGAATACGGACAAAACGCTTTAGTCACCACCATAAAATCCACCCTGTTGCACAAAAATACTGCGTTTGAACGCTTCACTGCCTCAGGCCCATTGGCATTATTGCCTATCGCGAATAATCAATGCTCGGTCGTATGGACGCGCACCACAGACGACGCAAAAGCCCTGATGCAAAGCAGTGAAGCAGATTTTCTCGCCGAACTGCAAGCCTGTTTCGGCTATAAACTGGGCAGACTCACCCTGACCGCGCCCCGTCGCTCGTTTCCCTTGTCATTAATATGCGCGGAAAAAATGCGGGCAAATCGCGCGGTGATTATCGGCAACGCCGTCCATCAACTGCACCCCGTCGCAGGACAAGGCTTTAATTTAGGCTTGCGCGATGTAGTGCAATTGGCAGCCATGATAAGTGCCCAACACCAAGCGGGCAGCGACATCGGTGCAGAAGATTTCCTGACCGACTACGCAAAAGCCAGACAAAAAGACCACGACCTCGTGATTAACTTCACTAACAACGTAATACGCATTTTTTCCAATGACTGGTTGCCATTAGCCGCCGCCAGAAATGTGGGTTTAACGTTGCTGGATCATCTTCCCAAAGCAAAATCACTGTTGAGTCGTTATGCAATGGGACTTGAGCAAACCGACTAAAATTGTTTCAGTGCGTAGAGCGGGTATCGCCCACCATTTTTGACGCGAATACAACAACCTGATTGTGTTTGTATTCACGCTGTTTGGTGGGCAATGCCCACCCTACTTAAATTAAAACAACAATCAGTAGTTTTCCATAAAAGCTCCAGCGCGTTACACTTAGAAACTTCTTTGTCGCACAGCTTACTATGAGGAAAAATCTACCATGCTGAAAAAATTTTTACAGATATTATTAACGTTGATTTATCGAGTCGAGGTGACAGGCTTAGAGCATTATGAACAGGCGGGCAAGCGGGTGCTGATTGTCGCTAATCATACCTCGTTTCTTGATCCTTTATTGCTAGGGGTATTTTTACCCGATGATATTACCTTCGCGATTAATACCCATATTGCTGAACAATGGTGGTTAAAGCCATTTTTAAAATTATCGCGGGTGTTTCCGATGAATCCTACGCATCCGCTGTCGCTGAAAGATTTAATTCACCATATGCAAAACGATACCAAAACCGTGATTTTTCCCGAAGGGCGTATTACTGTGACGGGTATGCTGATGAAAATTTATGACGGCACGGGCATGGTGGCAGATAAAGCCGAAGCGGCGATTTTGCCTGTGCGTATCGACGGTGGGCAATATACGCATTTTTCCCGTTTGCACAAAATTGTGCGCTTACGCTTATTCCCCAAAATTACCATTAAAATTTTGCCGCCCACGCGCCTGATTGTGCCTGAAGAATTAAAAGGCAAAGCCCGCCGTCATTACAGCGGGCGTATTCTTGCCAATCTGATGACGGAAATGATGCTGGCGACCAGCAATTATCGGCAAAGTATTTTTAGCAGCTTGCTGGAGTCACGCACCATTCACGGCGGCAAGCATATTATTGCCGAAGATTTAGAGCGTAAACCGTTAAATTATAACGACCTCATTACCCGCACGTTGGCAATCGGTAACGCGCTCAAACACATTACTGACTCAGGCGAAGCGGTCGGCGTGTTTCTGCCTAATTCAACTAAAACCCTGTGCGTGATTCTGGGCTTGCAACTGCATGGTCGCGTACCTGCGATGCTGAATTATTCTACCGGTTCTGCGGGGATGTTTTCTGCCTGCCAAACCGCAAAAGTGAAAATTGTTTTAACCTCGCGCTATTTTATCGAGCTGGGACATTTGACCGATGAAGCCGACCATTTAGCCCAGCAGGTCAAGCTGGTGTATCTGGAAGATTTAGCGGCACATATCACTAAGGGCGATAAATTAACCGCGTGGTTGCAAGGGAAAACCGCTGATTATTGGTATTCAGACCGACACCATAATCCTGACAGTCCTGCGGTAATTTTATTCACTTCAGGTTCCGAGGGCGTACCCAAAGGCGTGGTGTTATCTTATTCCAACGTATTGGCGAATCTTAAGCAACTGGAAGCCAGTATCAGTTTTAACGCTCAGGATGTGGTGCTGAACTTTTTGCCGATGTTTCATTCCTTTGGTTTTACTGTCGGTACGATGTTGCCGATTCTGTCGGGCATGAAAGTATTCTTTTATCCCACACCGCTGCATTACGCGATTATTCCTGAAATGGCGTATGAATTACACGCCACCATTATGTTCGGCACAAATACCTTTTTAGCCGCGTATGCGAAAAAAGCCCACGCTTATGACTTTTTTAATATGCGTTATGTGGTTGCTGGTGCGGAAAAATTACAGGAAACCACGCGCCAAGTGTGGGCGGAAAAATTCGGTATCCGCATATTGGAAGGTTATGGTGCAACCGAAACCACGCCGATTACCTCAGTAAACACGCCGATGTATTACAAAGCGGGAACCGTAGGGCGTTTTATGCCCGCAATGGAATACCAACTGGAGCCGATTGACGGTATTGAAGATGCAGGACGCTTGCACGTTAAAGGCCCGAACATCATGCTGGGTTATTTTCTGGCGGATAATCCTGCGGTATTAGTGCCGCCCAAATCTATTTATGGTGACGGCTGGTATGACACCGGCGACATCGTTCACGTTGATGAAGAAGGCTTTATCAATATACGCGGACGTAGCAAACGCTTTGCGAAAGTGGCGGGTGAAATGGTGTCTTTAACCGCTGTAGAAACCTTGGCGACCAACGCGTGGCCTAGCGCACACCACGCCGTTATCAGTTTGCCCGATGCCAAAAAAGGCGAACAGGTTATTCTGCTCACCACCCAAAAACAGGCAACCGTACAACAATTAGCCGACGCTTCACAAGGCGTAGCGAGCATTTTATTGCCCAAGAAAATTATCATTGTCGATGAAATTCCGGTGATGGCGACAGGCAAGACTAATTATATTGCGGTGACTGAATTGGCGAAGGGTAAATAAATTATCGTAATTTATAGTTCCCACGCTCCCGAAACTGTAAAAGTATTACAAAAATAATGTATGAAACAATTCTTTAACTTCATAACTCATTGTTTTTATTATAATGTGGGAGTGGCTTTAGCCACGAAATCGTGGCTAAAGCCACTCCCACGCGAATACTTTTACAGTCTCGCCCGCGTGGGAATTCATCCAGCAACGCTCTAGCGTTGCGTATTAAAACGCACGAAGACGCTGGAGCGTCTACGACTGCATTCCAACGCTGGAGCATTGGAGCGAGATGCTCACCCCTCCTTATTGCACCAAAATAGAATCATAAATGCGCTATAATGGTGCGTCAAAACAAGAGCAGTCTACAAAAAGCAAGGCTTACACTGTTGGTCTATAAATTGCTTGGCTTTTAGGACAAGATGTTTTTCTTTCCGCAATCACCTTCAAAAATCATGTACAAGCGCATACTCGATCACCTTACTACCGCCGTTCTTTTATTCGATCGTGACTTAAGGCTCACTTATATCAATACGGCGGGAGAAATTATTCTGGCGGACAGTGCGCGGCATTTGGTCGGTCATGATGCGTGGCAATTATTCAAACCGTCCAATCCTTCGCTACTTGCCAACCTGCAACAATGCCTGAGCATGGCAGAACCCCTAGTAGATCACTCCACTATTCTCAATCGCATGGGGCAGAATGTCACTATCAATCTCAGCGCAACGCCGTTATCAGAAGATGAAGAGGTGCAGGAAGTCTTGGTTGAATTGCAGCAGATAGACAACCATTTACGCATTTCTAAAGATGAGCAGTTGCTCACTCAGCAAAATACCGCGCGATTATTGGTCAGAGGCTTGGCGCATGAAATTAAAAATCCGCTGGGCGGCTTGCGCGGCGCGGCACAACTGCTGGATTTAGAATTACAGTCACCTGAACTGAAAGAATACACCCAGATTATTATTGCCGAATCCGACCGTTTGCAGGGCTTGATGGATAAAATGCTCGGCCCCAATAAATTACCCGATAAAAAATCCATCAACATTCATGAAGTTTTGGAGCGCGTCCGTAGCGTGGTACAAGCCGAATCGGTGGGCAATCTCAGTATTGAATGTGATTATGATCCCAGCATTCCCGACATACACGCCGATAAAGATCAGCTCATTCAAGCCCTGTTGAATATCACCCGCAACGCGGTACAGGCTACCGAGGGTAAAGGGCATATCATTCTTAAAAGCCGCATTCATCGCCATACCACCATCGGACGCAAACGCCATAAACTCGCCATCAAATGCGACATTATTGATGACGGCCCAGGCATCACGCCAGAAATGATGAAACAGATATTTTATCCGATGATTACGGGTCGCGCCGATGGTACAGGTTTGGGATTATCCATTGCGCAAGCCTTGATTAATCAACATAACGGGCTGATTGAATGCAATAGTGAAGCGGGATATACCGTGTTTTCAGTTTTTTTACCCTTAGGAACAGGAAATGAATAAATCAGAAACCGTTTGGATAGTCGATGATGACAAATCGATTCGTTGGGTGGTGGAAAAAGCTCTGCAAAAAGCCGATTTTATCACCCGCAGTTTTGCCGATGCCAATGCCTTATTAGTCGCATTGCAAAGCGATTTGCCTGACGCGCTCATCACCGATATTCGTATGCCCAATATGGACGGGCTGACGCTGTTGGATAAACTGCAACACACGCATCCCGATTTACCTGTCATCGTCATGACTGCGCACTCCGATTTGGAAAGTGCCGTATCGGCATTTCATGGTGGTGCATTTGAGTATTTACCCAAACCGTTTGATATAAAAGAAGTGGTCGATTTAGCGCGGCGAGCGTGTATTCATAACCGCCAGCGCAGAGAAGCCAATGATTCGGTATCTGCGGAGACCAACATTGCCCCCACACCTGAAATCATTGGTGAAGCCCCCGCCATGCAGGAAGTGTTTCGTGCTATCGGACGACTGGCACGGTCTAATATCACCGTCCTTATCAATGGCGAATCAGGCACGGGTAAAGAACTGGTCGCCAAAGCCCTGCACCGTCATAGTCCACGCAGTGCCAAACCCTTTATTGCCCTGAACATGGCAGCGATTCCCAAAGACTTAATGGAATCAGAGCTATTCGGACACGAAAAAGGCGCGTTCACCGGTGCAGTACAACGCCGTGCGGGACGCTTTGAACAAGCCAGTGACGGCACCCTGTTTCTCGATGAAATCGGCGATATGCCCGCCGAACTGCAAACCCGCTTATTGCGTGTCTTGGCGGATGGTGAGTTTTACCCTGTCGGCGCGTATTCCGCGATAAAAGCCGATGTGCGTATTATTGCCGCCACCCATCAAAATCTGGAAACCTTGGTTGAACAAGGACGCTTTCGTGAAGATTTATTTCATCGACTCAATGTGATTCGTGTGCATATTCCACCGCTACGCGAACGCAAACAGGATATTCCCTTATTACTGCGCCATTTTTTGCAACAAGCGGCAGTTGAACTGAACGCCGAAGTCAAAGTATTAAAACCCGAAGCCGAAGCCTTTTTAAGCACACTGGATTGGGCAGGCAATGTTCGCCAACTGGAAAACACCTGCCGCTGGCTCACCGTCATGGCATCAGGACGAGAAATTCATCTGCACGACCTGCCGCCTGAGTTTTTAAACAGCCCTGCCGAAAAAATCAGCATCGACAGCAACTGGGAAGCCCTATTAAGAACTGTCATAGATCAACAGCTACGCAACAAAGAAGCGCGTATCGCCGAACACATTGTTGAACGAGTAGAAAGCGTACTCATCGCCGCCGCCTTGGACTACACCCAAGGCAAACGCCACGAATCAGCATTGTTGCTGGGTTATGGGCGCAATACGTTGACGCGGAAGATAAAAGAGCTGGAGTTGGATGTGCCTTGAAATAGTCGGTAGTAGGTGGGGTGGGCATTGCCCACCAAACAGCATCAATACAAACACAATCATGTTGTTATGTCCGCATCCAAAATGGTGGGCAATGCCCACCCTACGACTGATTATTGAGTTACGCTATTGGTATGAAAACACCCCGCGCTTTATAATAGCTAACATGAAAACCTCACTTATCGCCTTATTACTGCTTATCACCCTCAGCGGCTGTATGCCTGAAATTCATCCTGTGGGTGAGAAAATCTTGCCTGCCCGACTGACTGAGACTGCATTCATTACCGAAGACGGCGCGACTTTACCGCTACGCCGCTGGTTGCCGAAAACTGAACCACACGCGGTACTGATTGCGCTGCATGGTTTTAATGATTACAGTCAATTTTTTACCACGCCCGCGCAGTATCTCAGCGGATTGGGTGTCGCCTGTTTTGCTTACGATCAACGCGGTTTTGGTGCGTCGCCTAAGCGTGGCTTGTGGGCGGGCAGTGCGGCGTATACCGAGGATTTGCAGGGTTTGGTACGTTTATTAAAACAACGTTATCCTAAACAGCCTGTGTATCTGCTCGGTGAAAGCATGGGCGGCGCAGTGATTATTGCCGCGATGAGCCAAAGTACCATGCCGCCTGTGGATGGTGTTATTTTGTCCGCACCTGCACTGTGGGCGCGAGAAACCATGCCGTGGTATCAAACCAGTTTGTTATGGGTTGCGGCACACAGTATGCCGTGGCTGACGCTGACAGGCAAAGGCGTACACGTCATGCCATCCGATAATATCAAAATGCTCCGCGCCTTGGGCAAAGACCCGTGGGTGATAAAAGGCACGCGAGTTGAAGCCATTTACGGACTGACCGATTTAATGGATGCCGCGTTTAACAATGCCCGCGCTCTGCATAAAAATACCCTGATACTGTATGGCGAAAAAGACGATATTATCCCCAAAGAACCCACCTACACCTTTCTTAATACGCTACTTGCTACCGATAGCAGCAATAAAACCGTAGCGATTTATCCACAGGGCTATCATATGTTATTGCGTGATTTACACGCCGTTACCACATGGAAAGATATTGCCACATGGATTGCTCACAGCAGCGACAAACTGCCATCGGGTGCCGATGACCACGCAAAACACATTTTAGCCACGTTTAACAGCGAGTCATCCGCACAATAGATTGACTTACTAGCGAGTAGTCATAGAGAATAGTCATCTCAGATTTGCAACCGATACGCCAAGCACAGCATGGATAATAGCAACGCCCCTCAAAACACCCTAGTCTCCGTTCGTGATTTAACCTTTTCTCGCGGCAACAATAAAATATTCGATGATATTTCACTGGATTTTGAACGCGGTAAAATCACCGCCATCATGGGGCCCAGCGGCACGGGTAAAACCACCCTGCTGAAACTCATCGGAGGGCAGTTATACCCCGAAAAAGGCACGGTTACCGTTGACGGGCAAAACGTACACCAGTTACGCCGTAAAGAACTCTATGAATTGCGCAAACGCATGGGAATGTTATTTCAAAGCGGCGCATTGCTTACCGACATGAACGTCTATGATAACGTCGCCTTCCCACTGCGCGAACACACCCATTTGACCGAATCCATGATTCGCTCCTTGGTGTTGATGAAATTACAAGCGGTCGGTTTACGCGGTGCGCATCAGCTCATGCCGAATGAATTATCAGGCGGTATGGCTCGGCGCGTGGCATTAGCCAGAGCCATTGCCCTTGACCCGATGATGATTTTGTACGACGAACCGTTCACAGGACAAGACCCGATTTCAATGGGCGTGTTAGTGCTACTGATTAAAGCCTTGAATGAAACCCTAGGCTTAACCAGCATCATCGTCTCGCATGATGTGGAAGAAACGGCAAAAATTGCCGATTACATCTACGTTATCGCCAACGGAAAAGTAGTCGATCACGGGACACCTGCGCAAATCGAACAATCATCATCCGAATGGGTACAACAGTTCATGCACGGCGCGGCAGATGGCCCAGTGCATTTTCATTATCCCGCTAAAGAGTATGTCGATGATTTGTTATCTACTGGAAAACGCTATTAATTAGGTTAGCTTCGTAGGTTGGGTTGCGGCTCTTTCGCAACCCAACGAATACCAAAGAATGTTGGGTTGCCAAAAAAACGGCAACCCAACCTACGAATTAATCATTTCATCTATTATCAATACTATATTATGACTGCACCAACCACCGCGCATTTTTTAACAGACATTGAAATTAAAGAGTTTAAATGCTTTAAAGATTTTAAAGCGTCTGGGTTTAAGCGCGTTAATTTAATTGGTGGTAAGAATAATGTCGGTAAGACGGCGTTGTTGGAGGCTTGTTTTATTAATGTTCATTCTGTTAATGTTAATTCGATGGCGACAGCAATCTTTAGCATTAAGTATGCGCGTGAAAATTTAAATATTCTTCATAATCTTGCCAATAATAAGCCTATTGATAAAATACAAATTTTAGATGCTACAAAAAATTATTCAACCAAATCATATTTAAGAAAAATAGATTTTTACATTTCAGAAAAAGATGCGATAAAAGAATATAATTTATCAATTAATAACGAGTCAGTAATTATTAATGCAAAAGAATTTAATTTTATTTTTGAGCATATAAATAACATAAAAGTTATAGATAATTTTGGTTGGTCTGATAATGATTTAGCAGAGGCTTATGAGGCTATTCAAAAACATGAAAAAGAAACTGACCTAAGTGCGCTTGTTCAAGAGTTTGATAATTCAATTGATAGTTTTAAATTAATTGGTGGGACTAAACCACAATGTAAAACAAAAGGCGAATGGCGTGATATAACGGAATTCGGCGATGGATTAAGACATTATATTTCTATTATTTGCGCTCTTTATGCTTGTGAAAACGGCTATTTATTTATTGATGAAATAGACAACGGTATTTATTACGACCACCTTGATAGATTATGGGAAATTATTTTAACACTGTCTAAAAAAACCAACTGCCAAATATTTGCCACTACGCATTCAAAAGAAATGCTGGAATCATTTGCACGGGTGGCTAAAAAATTAGATGAACAAGATATTTCCTACACGCTATTGGTTAAAGATAAACAGCAGGAAATTAAATCAATCACAGATGATTATGAAATGTTGTTAGATAGCATTGAACAAAAACGCGAGGTGCGCGGATGGTAGGCGTTGCTATTGTTTGTGAAGGGAAGAATGACAGGGATTTTTTAGAAGAAATTATTAACCATCATCTTGGTTCTGATACAAAAAATATAAATTTTTATATCTTTCGTGGCAAAAGTGACTTGCTTCAAGCAACTCATCAACGCTATGAAAATTTGCAAAATTTGATTAATGCGGGGCAAATAAAAAAGTTTTATTTGTTGTGGATGCGGATAATAGAAAAAACGATAAAATTTTTGGTGGTTATGAAAATACCAAAACAAGTTTAAATAATGCTATTGAACAATTGGGATTAATAAGTATTAGTCAAACTTACATAATGTGCGACCCAGAAACGAAAGTAGGCTATTTAGAATCGCTTATTTTATCCACTATAGAGCAAGAACAAAGGAATTGTATTCAATGTTTTTTAAGTTGTTCACAGTTTGAGTCAAAAGAAAATCACAAGGCTATTCTTAATCAAATTTATAAATTAGCGTATCCCAACGCCCCTTACGATTTTTCACACAGCTATTTTAACGATTTAAAAACCCAATTAACCCAACTTTTTGCTGAATCAGAATAAAATATGATGCAATTTTTTCAACGCCTAGGCGCAGACACCCGTACCAGCTTTACTAAGCTGGGGCGAGCGACTTACTTTCTTTTGGCAACCCTTGCGGGTATTCTGAGTGTGTTACCCAGACCGCGCTTGTTAATGAACCAACTGTTTTCAGTTGGGGTCTTATCGTTTTTGATTATCACCATTTCAGGCTTGTTTGTCGGTATGGTTTTGGGCTTGCAAGGCTTTTATATTCTGTCTGATTTTGGCGCAGAAGAAAGTCTGGGCATCATGGTTGCCGCGTCTTTAGTGCGCGAATTGGGGCCCGTTGTGACTGCGCTATTATTTGCAGGTCGAGCGGGTTCTGCGTTGACCGCTGAAATAGGTTTGATGAAAGCCACCGAACAATTGTCAGGCATGGAAATGATGGCGATTGATCCGATACGCCGTATTATTTCGCCGCGATTTTTAGCGGGCTTTATCTCCATGCCATTACTCGCCGCCTTATTCAGTGCAGTGGGTATTATCGGCGGACAATTGGTCGGTTCTGGCTTGTTGGGCGTGGATGACGGCTCGTATTGGTCACAAATGCAGAACCAGATTGATTTTTACGATGACATTATCAACGGCATTATTAAAAGTGTCATTTTTGGATTTGTCACCTCGTGGATTGCCTTGTTTGAAGGCTATGATGCCATTCCGACTTCCGAAGGTGTCAGCCGCGCTACCACGCGCACCGTGGTCAATTCGGCATTCAGTATTTTAATTCTTGATTTTATTCTTACCGCACTTATGTTTGGAGATAAGTAATATGCAGCACACCGCCACTCAAGATACACTGGTTGGTCTTTTTGTCGCAGCAGGTATTGCTGGACTTTTTTTTCTTGCCTTGCAAGTCAGTAATCTCAGCTCGTTCGGCAGTGAGGAAACTTACAGCGTCACTGCCAGCTTTGAAAGTTCTGGCGGCTTGAAAGTAAAATCTGCCGTGTCTGCCGCAGGGGTTAAAATCGGCAAAGTCACTGCCATTCGCTTTGATCCGAAAACTTATCAATCGGTAGTCACAATGGCAATTGAAAGCCAGTACGCTATGTTGCCCGAAGACACCACTGCCAGCATTTTTACCGCTGGTTTATTGGGTGAACAATACGTTAATCTTGAACCAGGTGGCTCAGACGATGTATTGAAAAATGGCAGCAAAATTGATATTACTCAATCGGCTATTATTCTTGAAAAAGTCATCGGTCAGTTCTTGTTCAAATCCGCTGAAGAAAAAGCCCAAGGGGATAAAAAAGAGTGAGCAAACTAGCGATTATCGACCAAGGCGCGGGGCAGTTTGTTGTGGATGGTGATTTAACCTTTGCCAGCATTGATAAAAAAACCGTCAAATCGTTCGATTTTTTAAACACCAGCAAAGTCATTACCATTGATCTAGGGCGTGTCGCGTGTACCGACAGCGCAGGTCTTGCACTGATGATTGAGTGGATAAAATATACTCGTCAGCACAAAACCCAATTACGCTTTAAAAATATTCCTGAACAATTACGCAATCTTGCCAAGCTCAGCGGTTTTGATCAATCCAGCCATTTTACGACGGCTGACTGAACACGCTGTTTCCCTTCACCTATCACCTAACACACCCCCATTATGGATAAATTAATTATTACAGGCGGCACCAGACTTTCAGGCGAACTGCGCATTTCAGGCGCGAAAAACGCCGCCCTGCCTATTCTCGCCGCAACACTGCTATCAACAACGCCCGTCAGCGTCGGCAACATCCCCCATTTACATGACATCACCACCACAATGGAATTGCTGGGTCGTATGGGAGTCAGTTTACTGGTCGATGAAAAAATGAACATCGAAGTTGATAGCAGCACTATCAACAGCTACGAAGCCCCTTATGAATTAGTGCGCACCATGCGAGCGTCTATCCTCGTATTAGGGCCGTTATTAGCACGTTTTGGTGAAGCCCACGTTTCCTTACCCGGTGGTTGCGCAATCGGCACACGTCCTGTTGATATACATTTAAACGGCTTAATAAAAATGGGCGCGGACATCACCGTCGAAGGCGGCTTTATTCATGCCAAAGTCGATAGACTCAAAGGCTGTCGTTTAGTCCTCGAACAAATCACCGTAACAGGTACAGAAAACCTGTTAATGGCGGCAACTTTAGCCTCAGGCACAACCATCATTGAAAACGCCGCTAAAGAACCCGAAGTCACCGACTTGGCGCATTTCTTAAATGCAATGGGTGCGAAAATCACAGGCATCGGCACCGACGTACTGGTGATTGAAGGTGTGGAAAACTTAGGCGTACCTGATTTGCACTATGACATTCTGCCTGACCGTATCGAAACTGGCACTTATTTGTGCGCGGCGGCGATTACTGGCGGCAAAGTCAAACTAAAAAACACTCGCCCCGATATTCTCGATGCGGTGTTAGAAAAACTGGTTGAAGCAGGCGCGGAAATTACCACCGGTGAAGACTGGATTGCCTTAGATATGCACGGAAAAAAACCCAAAGCCGTGTCGTTACGCACCGCACCATATCCCGCATTCCCCACCGATATGCAGGCGCAATTTATCGCCATGAACTGCGTTGCCGACGGCGTTGGCATCATCACCGAAACCATTTTTGAAAATCGTTTCATGCACGTTCAAGAACTGCAACGCATGGGCGCGAACATCAAACTCGAATCCAATACCGCCATCTGCACAGGCATGGAAAAACTGACAGGCGCACCCGTCATGGCAACCGACCTAAGAGCTTCTGCTAGTTTGGTTATCGCCGCCCTCGTTGCCGAAGGCAGTACGTTAGTGGATCGCATCTATCACATTGACAGAGGCTACGACCACATCGAAGAAAAACTTTCACAACTGGGCGCGACCATCCGCCGCGTTCCTCAATAAGGTTTCACTATGCTTACCATTGCAGTTTCCAAAGGCAGAATTTATGAAGAAGCCCTGCCGTTATTGGCAGAAGCAGGCATCGTCCCGACTGATGACCCAAAAACCTGTCGCAAATTGATATTAAACACCACGCGCCCCGATGTGCAACTGGTCATCATCCGCGCCACCGACGTACCGACCTTTGTCGAATACGGCGCGGCAGATTTAGGTATCGCAGGCAAAGACGTACTCATCGAACACGGTGCGGAAAGTCTTTATGAACCGTTAGATTTAGGTATCGCCCGTTGCCGTCTCATGACCGCTACGCGCAAAGACGCACCGCCCATCACAGGACGTGTGCGCGTCGCCACCAAGTTTGTCAAAATCGCCCAACGCTATTTTGCCAGCATAGGCATCCAAGCCGAAATCATCAAACTGTACGGCTCTATGGAACTCGCCCCGCTAGTCGGCTTAGCCGATTGCATCGTAGACTTAGTAGACACAGGCAACACCCTAAAAGCTAACGACATGGAACCGCGCGACCTAATCATGAACATCAGTTCGCGCCTAGTCGTCAACAAAGCCGCCATGAAAATGAAAAACGCCGCCATTGCCGAGTTAATAGGGCATTTTGAGCGCACCTTGGCACAGCGATAACCACACTTTAATTTTTGACTTATCAATCCTATGTCCGACTTAAACATTCAAAAACTCAATGCCACTGCTCCTGATTTTGACCAACAATTGCAACACCTGTTGGCATGGAATGAAACTGATGATTTAGATATTCACAAGCGCGTGTTAGATATTATTGCTGATGTGCGTAAGCGCGGTGATGCGGCGGTGATTGATTACACTAATCGCTTTGATAATCGTGAAGTGATTAACGCGGGCGAATTGGAGATGTCGAAAGACACGTTGAAAACGGCGTGGGAAAACTTACCTGCCGATCAAGTGCAAGCCTTGCAAACTGCCGCTGACCGTATCCGTGCGTATGCTGAGCATCAAAAAATTCAGCCGTGGCAATACACGGAAGCGGACGGCACGGTGTTGGGGCAGAAAATCACGCCGTTAGACCGTGTGGGTTTGTATGTTCCAGGGGGCAAAGCCGCGTATCCGTCGTCGGTGTTGATGAATGCGATTCCTGCGAAAGTAGCGGGGGTGGGCGAGTTGATTATGGTGGTGCCTACGCCGAACGGTGACAGCAATGAATTGGTATTGGCGGCGGCGTATTTAGCGGGTGTTGATAGAATGTTCAGTATCGGCGGAGCGCAAGCGGTTGCGGCGTTGGCTTACGGGACGCAATCTATTCCAGCGGTGGCGAAAATTGTCGGGCCGGGTAATATCTATGTGGCGACGGCAAAAAAACTGGTGTTTGGGCAGGTCGGTATCGACATGATTGCAGGCCCGTCGGAAATTTTGATTATTTGTGATGGCAAGACCAATCCTGATTGGATTGCGATGGATTTATTTTCGCAAGCGGAACACGATGAAAATGCGCAATCCATTTTGATTAGTGATGATGCTGCGTTTTTAACCGCTGTTGAAGCCAGTATTAACAAGCTGTTGCCGACCATGAAACGCGCTGAGATTATCACTGCTTCACTGACGACACGCGGCGCGTTGATTAAAGTGGATAACTTGAATCAGGCGGCGGAGGTGGCGAATATTATCGCACCTGAGCATTTGGAATTATCGGTGGAACATCCAGAAGTCTTGTGTGAACAAATCCGCCACGCAGGGGCAATTTTTATGGGGCGCTATACTGCCGAAGCCTTGGGCGATTATTGTGCAGGCCCGAATCACGTTCTGCCAACGTCCAGCACGGCGCGGTTTTCGTCGCCGTTAGGTGTGTATGATTTTCAAAAACGCACCAGTTTAATTAATTGTTCAGAAAGCGGCGCGAGTGAGTTGGGTAAAACAGCTTCTGTGTTGGCGCGTGGTGAACATTTAACGGCTCATGCGCGTTCTGCGGAATATCGGATTAAATAAGAGGTCAAGCTCTGCTTGACATCTACCTTACGGGTTAAAGAAAATGAAAAAACTAATAATTGCGGTCATCTTATTAACGGCTTTAGCAACTACTGCACAATCACAGCCCACTTATATTGGTGCAGATGGAAAATCTGTTTACACTGATGCTAACCAGTCAGAATATGAATCATTGAGTCCACAAGAAAAAAACCAAGCTGTTTTCACTAATGTCACCAAAGAAAAATACGATGCAATGCTGGCGACAACTGCAACGCAGGATTTCGTAAGCGTATCATCTGATGGCGTAAAATATTCGGTTGGTCTGATTAATAATAATCCCTATGAAACGAGGTTTTCTTATAAACGCGAAAAACAAGGCACAGAGAATCAGTATGTGTTTATATCCTACAACTGCAAGACTGATGTTTTTGCTGCCCTAGATGCTCATACTGCTCGACATTTAGATGCGGCAGAATTCGCTAATCAAATCGACCAAATTCATAATTTTGCTCATCGTATTTGCAAGGGATTTGGACTTTAAAATACCGCATACCGCATACGTTGGGTTGAGGTACGAAACCCAACTTTTCATTAATTGCATTCTTGTTGGGGTTCGTGCTGCGTACCCCAAGCTACATTAAATTATCATGTCTAAAAACGATTTAATTACCCGTCTTTTTCGCCCCGAAGTGTTAGCACTGTCGGCTTATCACGTTGCCGATGCGGCAGGTTTTATTAAGTTGGACGCAATGGAAAATCCTTATAGCTGGTCTGATGATGTTAAACAACAATGGTTGGCAGCGTTAAAAGACTGCGAATTGAACCGTTATCCTGATCCCGAAGCACAGCAACTGAATGCGACCATTAAGCGCGTTAATGGCATAGCGGATGAGTTTGAAGTATTGCTGGGCAATGGTTCGGATGAGATTATTCAGTTGTTGTTGATGGCATTGCCGCAGACTGCCAATGTGTTAAGCACAACACCCAGCTTTGTGATGTATAAACAAATCAGCGATTGTTTGGGCTTGGATTATCACGGTGTGCCGTTGTTGGCGGACAGTTTTGATTTGGACGTGTCTGCGATGTTAGCAGTGATAAATGAGCATCAACCCAGCGTGATTTTTCTTGCCTATCCGAATAATCCGACAGGCAATTTATTCAGTGAAGCGGCGATTGTGGAGATTATCAACGCGGCGCACGGTTTGGTGGTGATTGATGAAGCCTACGCACCGTTTGCCGATGCCAGTTTTATGAATCGCTTAGGGCAGTATAGCAATCTGCTAGTGATGCGCACGGTGTCCAAACTGGGTTTGGCAGGGTTGCGTTTGGGTTATATGGCAGGATCGCCCGCGATTATTGAGCAGTTACATAAAATTCGTCTGCCTTACAATATCAATATTTTGACGCAAGTGAGCGCGAACTTTGCATTAACGCACCACGAGATATTTGACCAGCAAACGCAGGCGATTTGTAGCGATCGGGCGTTGGTACTGGCACAATTGAACGCATTGGAGGGCATTACCGCCTATCCCAGCGCGGCGAATTTTATTTTATTCAGAACGCCACAAGGACGCGCGACGGAGATTTTCTTGTCATTGAAACAACAAGGCGTGTTGATTAAAAACTTAAGTCCCCAAGCAGGATTATTAAGCGATTGCTTACGGGTAACGATTGGCAAGCCAGAAGAAAATGCAGCATTTTTGACAGCGGTGCAGAAAAGTTTAGAATCGTAGCTTGAGACAAGTAAGTCTCAACAAAAACAATCACATACAGCTTGTGTTGGAATTCTCAATTCAAGCGATGAGCTACCTTATATTGAGGGTTTTTAAGCGTAGCCTTGGCATTGTGAACATAATTATAACTTTTACCTGCTTTGGAAGAATGTAAATGCACACATTAAAAAAACACACTAATCTGGCTTTGATTTTTGTCGGCACGCTGTTTTTTACTCATGCGGCAATCGCCGCAACAGACACAACTGCACAGCAAAGTTACGCTAAAGCACTTGCCAAGAATCATGGGCAAGACGTAGATCATTCCGCTCATGAGAACCATGATAAAAGTCTGGATTTTCACGGTATTTTTTACGGTTATCTGCCTTGTAATGATTGCAATGGCATTAAAGCCACGCTGTCATTAAAACAAAATAATAATTATCTGCTGGTGACCCAGCCTGCAAGAGATTCCTCAAAGGAGTTTTATGAAAAGGGCAAATACACTTGGGATGAAGAAAAACATATCCTTGTGCTAACACCGCGCAAGGATGCAACCCAGAAACAATACCTGATTAAAGATGAAGGCACGATAGTTCAGCTGAACACTGATGGATCGCCAATGCCAAAGGAACTGGAAGAGGAATACACGTTGCGCAGAAGTGACACCGTAAAAGGACGCGAGGTGCATATTCACTAGATGCAATGTAGAGCTGTGTGACGCAAAAACGAAGTTCCTTGTAAATGCAACATAATGTATCGACGACAGTAAGTGCATCACACCTCTTATCGTGTTATCAATCACAATCGGAATGGTTTTTCCGTTTGTGATTGATTCAGAGAAAGGGCAATTACTTGCTATTCGTCTGGAATGTTCGCAAAATACAGCTTGGCAATCATTAAATTATAGAAGGTTTTGTATGCGTGTCGTTTTTGGGATTCTTTCGTCTAACAATACGGCTGAAGCGATTCAGCAAATAATTGATGCAATCGGCTCTAATCATATCGTTATCATTCATCACGATTTTAGTAAACAGCCTGATTTTCAGGTAACAGGTGATAATGTTCACATCCTCGAAGATTATTCAATCACTGGCTGGGGCGCGTGGACATTGGTTGAAGCCGTGATTAAATTGATAGAAAAGGCGTTGCAGATACCCGAATGGGATTATTTTCAGCTGCTCAGTGACACTTGTTTACCCATTCGACCCATTCAGGAATTTGAACACTATTTAGAAACAGAGAAACCCGATGCCAATATCAGTTGCTTTTCGTTTTCTGAACAACCTGACTTGCTGTTGACGCATGGTTTCCGTGCTTTTTCTCCAAAAGGTAATTCTTTTAGTCATAGGCTGCTTCGCAGGGTTACTAAATTCTCAAATGAGATGCGCGGCATGGATGGCTATAGAATGCTGGAGGCACTGACAATACCTGTGTATACCAACGATGACAAGCTTATGGTGAAACTGTTTGCCGTGAAATTACCCAAGTTTTTGTTTCGCTTGGCCATGAAGGGCATAGGCTTTAATCATCCGTTTCGTGGTAGCACTCAGGCTTATGTCGGCAGTCAGTTTTTTGGTTGCTCCAGAGAGGTCTGCCAGCAAATTCAAGACTGGATGGAAACAAACAAAGACCTTGTGGAAGGGATTAAAACTCAGGTTGCCATACCCGACGAATTCTTTTTTCAAACCATCATAGGCAATCTGAATTTACCCAATCGACAAACAACCAATCATCTGGTCAATTTTTTTGATTCCAAGACCCGTCATGGTAATGAATTTGAACTCAGTGATGCCGATAGGTTAAATGATTCTGGCAAGTTTTTCGCACGCAAATTTTCTAAAAATCCAGATGATGCGATGCGATTACAAATAATTAAACGCATTTAGTTGAATATCTGAATAACCACAGTAAATTTTAGGAGTCTGTTTATGTTTATGCAGTATTTTTCAGGAATGGCAACGGTTTTTATGCTGCATAGCATTCATCCCGTTGACAGTAATAAAATATCGTTAAATGAAAAACTGAACATATCCCCCGATTTTTTAGAAGCCTTTATTGTGTCGGCAAAAGCAAAAGGTTATTCGTTTATCAGTCTTGATACCTTGCATGATGCCTTGGTCAATAATAAAAAAATGGCTAAAAGTATGGTGCTGACGTTAGATGACGGTTACGCAGACAACTACACTAATGCGTATCCTATTTTCAAAAAACATAATATTCCCTTTACTATTTATATAACCACCTCATTTCCCAATCACACTGCCATTTTATGGTGGTATATATTAGAAGACTTAGTGATTGCAAATAATTCAATTACCTTAAGCGATGGTACAACTTATAGTTGTGAAACACCCGAAGACAAAAAAACCACCTTTTCGGCTATTCGGCAGAAAATTATTCATTTGCCCAAAGAAAATTTTATAGATTCATTAAATGCTCTTTTTGAACCGAGGGTGATTGACTGGTATTCCAAAGTTGCTGAATTAGCGATGACATGGGAGCAGATTAAAGAACTCAGTTTGAGTCCGTTAGCGACCATCGGCGCACATACGGTCAACCATTATGCCTTGGCAACCTTATCCAAAGACGAGGTTATTAATGAGGTCATGGGCAGTAAACAGATTATTGAAGTGCGTATTGATAACAGCGTCGAACATTTTTGTTACCCGTTTGGCGGCCCTAAAGAAGTGACTGAAAAAGAATTTGCCATTGTCGATGAACTGGGCTTTAAAACCACGACAACCACCCGTAATGGCAGTATTTTTGCAGAACATAAACATCATCTTTCCGCACTTCCACGAGTCATGTTGACCAGCGAGTTTTCCTTGCTCCGTTTTGAACTGAGCACAATTAAACGCTTTGTTAAGGGTCGTATCGTGGTTGCTTGAACATTCACAATAAACAGGAAATACACATTCGTATGGCAATCCAACTTACGCTGCTGCAACGATAGCAATAGATGAAATATTATCGAGCATAAAAAAACCCGCTAAGTCGAATAACTTAGCGGGTTTTTGAATTTATGGCGGAGAAGCATCCGCCTAACTCAAGTCCAGCACGATTCAATAACACTCTAAAATAATTGATAAATAACAATAACTTACAAAAATTTTGTCCAGTAAGATTCAATAAAATATACTACAATCCAATGTCGGAAGTAGGGCTGAGAATCTGGGCAATCATGAGCAGAATTAAAAATAAGTTGACAGTGCGGACAGTCGAAACCAAAAAAGTACAAGGGTATTTTGCGGACGGCGGCAATCTGTATTTAAGAATCACTGAGAGCTTAACTAAGGGCTGGGTGTTTATTTATGTCAGAAATGGCAAACGCACTGAAATGGGTTTAGGTTCAGTCGCTAACATGACATTATCAGAAGCACGGGAAAAAGCCGCTGAACTGCGCAAACAACTATCAAACGGCATTGAGCCACTCACCGAAAAAAAACAGCTTGAGAATGAGCGCAGGTTACAAATAGCCAAGGCTATGACGTTTCGCCAATGTGCGGACGCTTACATCAACGCGCATAAATCAGGCTGGAAAAATCCCAAACATAGTCAGCAATGGCAAAACACACTGGCACAATATGCGTTTCCTGTTTTTGGTGATTTTGACGTTAAGACCATTGACACGGCATTAATCATTAAATGCCTTGAACCGATATGGGAAACAAAGAACGAGACAGCGGGGCGGGTGCGTGGGCGTATTGAATCGGTTTTAGATTGGGCAACTGTCAGCAAGTTACGCGCAGACGATAATCCTGCAAAATGGCGCGGCAATCTGGATAAGCTACTAGCCAAGCCGTCAAACATTCAAAAGACCGCACACCATAGCGCGTTGCCTTTTATTGAAATAAACAGCTTTATCGAGCAGTTACGGACACAGGACGGCATAGCGGCAAAGTGTTTGGAGTTTACTATTTTAACAGCCGCCCGAACAGGTGAAAGCATCGGGGCAACGTGGGCAGAAATTGATTTAAACGCCAAAACGTGGACTATTCCAGCGGACAGAATGAAAGCAGACAAAGAACACAAAGTGCCATTAACTAACCAAGCTCTAAAAGTCCTTAATGAAATGGCGGCGATCCGTTTTAATGATTATGTGTTTCCAAGCACTAAAAAGGGATTGAGCAATATGGCAATGTAGACGCTGTTAAAACGCATGGAACGGACGGACATAACAGTACACGGTTTCCGTTCAACGTTTCGGGATTGGGCGGCTGAAACAACAGCGTACCCTAGTGAAGTGGTTGAAATGGCATTAGCTCACACTATCAAGAATCAAACAGAAGCGGCACACGGCGCGGTGATTTATTTGAAAGCGCAGTCGATTAATGGAAGCGTGGGCGCGGCATTTTGATACAGCCGTATCAGCTATGGATGGTTCTAATGTAGTATTAATACAATCACACCAAAATAAAGAGGCTTAAGCGATGACAACGACACCCTATCAAGACATTATCACCATAGAAGCCGATAAACGGGGCGGCAAGCCTTGCATTAGGGGCTTGCGTATTACTGTTTATGACGTGCTGTCATGGTTAGCTGATGGCATGACTCCCAGTGAAATTATTGAAGATTTCCCCGAATTGACCGCAGACGATATAAGCGCGTGTTTGCGCTTTGCCGCTAATCGAGAGCATAACCTAGCTAGCGTAAGGGCGTTATGAAGTTATTACTGGATGAGAATATATCGCGGCGTGTCGTGCCATTTATCCAAGACCTTTACCCAGAATCAACGCAAGTGGCGGTAGTCGGATTAGAAAACACAGGCGATAAGCTAATCCGACAATACGCCATAGAGAATGATTTTGTCATCGTGACCAAAGACGCGGATTATTACGACATGACGGTATTGTATGGACAGCCGCCTAAACTTATCTGGCTAAAAATGGGCAATCAATCCAAAGCCGCCACTATCAAAACACTACAAGATAGCTACCACGGCATAGATACAGCCTTGATAGTGCATGATAAGGCTTGTATTGAGATTTTGTGAACGGCTTAGTTTATTGGTGACTATGGATGGTTCTAACGTGCTGTTGATGCAAAGCAAAAAGACGGGTTAAGACCTGAACAATCAACTTAACTGGATAGATCAATGGAACGAAAAGCCGTAACCTTTCAAGTGGCACGGCTTGGTTATCTTTTGAAGAAATAGACACGAAGGGGCATTAGATGGAATTGAAAAAATGGTCTCCAAAAGGATTGGTAGAATTTTATTATGCAGATAGACTCGATATTGATCGTTCATTAGAAGATTGTGAACGTGCTGCCGAAGAATCAGGAGAGAAGTTATCCGAAGAATCCCGTAAAAAATTACGCGAGCAGTTAGAAAAAGAAAAAAGCGATGAAACCGCTCTTTTGCTTAAACTTGCTACACATGACGAAATGCAATCAGTATGGAAAATGCTTTGTAAAAGTAGCCTCCGATGTCAGCGGATTGAATACCCCTATCAAGACCGTGATGAATGCGAGAGATTCATGATAGCAGAGCTAGTTATTTATATATGATGCTCAATCTACCTGCCGCAATGTGCCTTACTGTTGAAACCTATCCTGCTTGAATTTGCCGACATACTTATCGCCGTTGGGTAATAGCAATGTACCTTGACCTTCGGATAGACCATTTTTGAATTGACCAATATATTTACTACCATCGGGATAAGTCTGTGTGCCGCGTCCGTTAATACAATTGCCCTTAATACAATGCGGCTGTGTTTCGTCGGGTTGTATAGCTGGATTAGATGGTGGGGACGCAGTATCAGAGGCTGATTTGCTATTGTCAGTTTGCGTCGTAACTTGTGGGTTATTTTGGACGATTTCTCCGTTTTTAAATTCGCCAACATATTTACTTCCATCTGCGTAAGTAAGTATTCCTTGCCCATTAACCTTGTCATTTTTAAAATCGCCAACGTATTTACTTCCATCTGTATAAGTAATTGTTCCTTGCCCATCAAACTTGTCGTTTTTAAATTTGCCAACATATTTACCTCCATCTGTATAAATAAATGTTCCTTGTTCCTCAGTATTACCATTTTTAAAATATCCAAGGTATTTATTGCTATTGGTGAAAGTAAGTGTCCCTTGTCCGTTGGTACAGTTACCAATACAGTCGGCATTTCTTGTTACAGCTTGTGGCGGATTTAGCGTTGGTACAGCAGAAGTTACTGAAGGCTGTTCAGGAGCATTATTATTTTTAGACTGAGAGCCAGAAAAAATGTAAGCGATAAAAATAACTCCTACTATCCACCATATAGGAAAAGTTGGTGACGGTTTTGCTACAACAGGCGGTGGTGTTGGGGTTTTTACTGTCGCAGGAGGGGGGGTGGTTGCAACTTCTTTATGTACTCCTCGAACAAGCCTAACAGCAACTCTGCCCATATAGCCACCGTTACTATTACCATATACAAAGTTCACGACACGCGCGAGGTTACTATCGTAAGCACTGGGAGAAGATGACCAAAACCAATTGCTATTATTGGGAAAAACATCAGCATCAATGTAATTACCTGATTTACCTCTAACCTTATCAATCAATGTTTTTAACTCATCAATCGTGGGTAATCGCCAATCGGTGTAACCTGCATAACCACCTCTTTGATTAAATTGTTGAGTTACACTAAAAGCTTCTTTCCAGTTGACTAATCTTCTATCACCAGAAGCTGTGCCACTTAGCCACCACTGCCCATGCGCAAAGCGACACCACATTAAGTCTGTTTCTGTATCGGTAGCAACACCGTTATCCACGATAAATTTACCGATGCGTTGTTGTGCGGTGGATGATGGTGGAATAGTTTTTGTCGGTAGTGGTGGCTGAATATTAAGTTTTGTTAATCTTGATTGTATCGCGCCTTCTGTTCTGTGCAGAAGTTTGGCAAGCTCACTAATTGTCGAACCTTCTGCGTATTTTTTCCTTAGGCTGTCATCGTCAAGCGCAGACCATTTTGCATAGGCATTAGGGTGTTTTTTGCGTACAGTTTCAACACTATCTGCTTTTTCTTCTTTTACTGGCTGTGGTGTGGATGATATTTTTACCGTCGATTGATTCACACCCAACGCTAATGCCCACGATTCCACCGCCCAATAAGCAAACTCTTCTTTAATACCGACCACATCATGCAGACGTTTTGCTAAACGGTCTACCTGCATATTGATAGGAATCAACGCACTGGGTTGTAATAATTCCTGTGCGACTTTCTGCTCTAATGCGGTAATCAATAAGTTATTTTCTAAACGATGATGCGGGGCTAAATCGCTTAACATCCCGCGACAGCGTTTTGGTTCAGCAATAATATTTTGACTGTATTGCTGAATAATCAAACACAGTTGTGCGCGGGGATGTGGGTCTAGCATTCTATTTTTCCTCGGTTACATAAATGACCGCTAAGCTAATATCATCACCACTGCCTTGTTGTGAGGTTTCATTAAGCCAGCCTGCTAAATCTTGTTTCACTGAATCCGCGCCATCGGTGCTTATAAAGTCGTTAATATCGGTTAAGGCTTGATAAAAACCGTCCACTTGTTTGAACGAATTTTTATAACCGTCGGTGATTAAAAAAATGGCTTTTGGTGGAACATTCACCAATGGCGAAAACGCATAGCGAAAATCCTGCCACGGTTTTTTACTGCATAACGAGGTGGTGTCATTGCCCAATAAACGCGCATCGTTTGGAATCGGCGTAATTGGTAGCCCATCCGCCTGAATGACGACAATATCACCATCACCGATTTGCCAATACAAAATACAGTCTTTTAAAACGCAGGTGACCAGTAAGGTTGTACCGAAGGGTAGATAAGGATTTTTAGTCAATGGTTTTGTGCGTAAACAATCTTCAAGGCGTAAATAATTGTTTACATGATTTTTGACCTTATCGCGCCAGCAATGGGTAAGGGTTTGCGGTAATCGCTCTACTAAGCCGCGAATTTGTGACAAATTTAAATCAGGTGAGTTAAACACGGTTAGCACACTGTCAATTGCCGCTTCAACAGCAAACTTCGCGCCTAAATGACTGTGCGTACACCGTGCGCTACCGTGACCATCGGCAACAGCAACAATCAGCGGCAAGCCTACCTCTGCTTGATAATGGGCAACTGCATCTTGATTTCGCAAACCATTACGGTGATGTGTTGCACCGCGTACACTTTCTGTTAAAACCTGCCAAGTTACCATATCCATCCGTCCGCCGATGTAGTGGAATCAACAGTGGGAATAGCGGGTAACGGAACATTACTACTGGTTACTGTAGTGACTTGACTGGGTGGTGCAGAAGCCGCTTGTAATACTGCTGTTGATACCCAACGAATATAATTAACCAATTGTTCGGCGTTTTGCGCTTGTAACGGTGGTAATTCTGGATTACCAATAAATTGTTCCATCACGTCTAAATCGACATCATCACCAATGGCAATAGCAATGCGCACGGCTTTTTTACCCCACGGTAATTTCATTAACGCCGCTAAGCCACTGGCAAAATCATCGGTAGGTTGACCATCTGAGATTAACACTAATACAGGGGGCAAACCGCGCTCTTCCATTGGTGGCATTTTCATTTGATCCGCGACTAAATGTAACGCCGCGCCCATTGAAGTCATGCCCTCAACGTGTAAATCTTGCCAGTTGAACTCATCGACTTTAGTGGGTTGTGCAACGTGCCATTGTGCGCCATTGGAAAATTTAACCGCTCTCACCAGCACGTCTGCATTGACATTATCAGCCGCTACCTGTCGCATGGCGGGAATGGCTTCTTTAATAGCGTGATTGAGGGATTCAATTTTGCTACCGTCCATTGAATACGAACAATCGGCTATCCATATAAAATGTAAGGGACGGGTGGCTAATTCTCCACCGGGGCGTTTTTTTACTTTGGTCATGAAGTTTCCTGTTGTTTGGCGTGGTAAGTATTGCAGGAGTAAAACAGCTCTAATAGCTAAAGCTATGCGACTCCAGCAGATTAAATGCGAATTTCGGCTTGCGCTTGCCCAAAATTAAGCGTGATGCCAGTGGTTAAAGTCACGCTTTGTCCTTGAGCAACGGTTTTAACAGCATTGTTTTCGGTGAATGTCCACGCATCCACTGTTAAATTCTTTAAACCCCAGATAGTGGGATTTTGTGGATGCTGAACCACTTGAGCAACCGCAGGGCTTAACTCATTCTTGCGGTTAGGATAAAGATGATAGGGATATAATTGTGTACCGCTATTTAAAACCACTGTCATTTCTTGTGTCGGGTGTTTAATGCGAATGCGTGGCGGTAGTTGCAAACGTTTTTGACAATCCCAACAAGGCTGCATTTGTCGTGTCGCTTTAAATTGCTCAAAATCATAAAAATTCTCCGCTCCACACGCACATTCAATAATATTGTCTTTTAAGCGCAATAACTGTTGCCGCCAGACACTACCGCGTACTCGACTGTGGGTATCATTCAAGCCTTTAGTAAACGACTGCATGAACAAATCTTTAATAAATTGCGGATAAATTGCCCAATAAATAAGCGCGTTATCTTGATAGCCCTTCACAGGGTAATTGCTGTTATCGTTGGGATCAAAAATGAACAAAGGTTGCGAACCATACAATTGATTCATCGCAGGCAAATCAAAGCATTTAATCGTCGCTTCACGTTTACCTTCTAACGGATGATGTAAAAATAACAGGTAAAACAATAACACCGCTAAAGAAAACAAATCGCTATCACTGTTGGGGTTGCTGTCACGGCGAACAATCTCAGGCGACATAAAACGCGGCGTACCAATCACGCCCGTGGTTTGCGTGCCATTGATAGTGACGTTATCGTTATCACAAATCAAAATCGCGCCTGTGTCAGGGTCAATAAAGAAATTACCAAAAGAAATATCGCGGTAACACAAGCCTTTAGCATGAAGCTGTAAAAAGCTATCAGTTAATTCAACGGTTGCGGTCAATAATTGGCTAAAACCCAACTCAATACGGCGTTTGATTAAATCAGAAATATTTTTGTAATTGGCAGTGCGTAACGGCATGACATAACCAAAGCCCGTGTTAGTTGTTGGTGGGGCTAATGCCAGTGGAAATAAAAAATTAGCATTCGGCGCACCTATTTTTAACAAATGTTGTAACGCGGTGTATTGTTCAGGTGTGGCTTGTTGGGGAAAATACCATTTAAGCGCGACTGCCACGCCGTTTAAATCAGCACGATAGACTTCGCCTTGTCCGCCTGAGCCTAAGAATGCTTGCACGGTACAGCTTGCGCCATTGTCTAGCTGGATGGTTTGATTGAGTTTTAGGAGTTGGTTCATGATTCGGTATCTCGTTATTGTGTTGTTATGTGTAGCGAAAGATGATTGGCTAAGTCCTCAAAATACCCAGCGAATATAATTAATTAATTGCTCTGCGTTTTGCGCTTGTAACGGTGGCAACTCTGGATTACCAATAAATTGCTCCATCACCTCCAAATCAGCATCATCACCAATGGTAATTGCAATCCGCACCGCTTTTTTACTCCAAGGTAGTTTCATTAGCGCATTTAAACCACTGGCAAAATCATCACTTGGTTGACCGTCTGAAATTAACACTAACACAGGTGGTAAACCGCGCTCTTCCATCGGTAGCATTTTCAATTGTTCCGCAACTAGATGTAACGCTGCACCCGTTGCTCTCAGACCGCCATCAACTTTTAAATCTTGCCAATTAAACTCATCGATTTTGGTGGGTTGGGCAACGTGCCATTGTGCGCTATTAGAAAATTTAACGACTCTTATCAATACTTCTGCATTGGCATTGTCAGCCGCTACCTGTCGCATAGTGGGAATGAATTCTTTGATGGCGTGATTAAGTGATTCAATTTTGCTACCCTCCATTGAATTGGAGCAATCGACTATCCATATAAAATGCAGAGGTGAAACATTTGCTATTGATTGAACCTTTTGTTTAGGCATCGGCTGTTGAATCACATTCAAAGCCAAAGCCCACGATTCCACCGCCCAATAAGCAAAGTCTTCTTTAATACCAACATTGTCATGCAAACATTGCGCTAACCGATCCAACTGCATAGCCACTGGAATTAAAGCGGTAGGTTTCAATAATTCCTGTGCGACTTTCTGCTCTAACGCCGCAATGAGTAAATTTATTTCTAAACGGTGGTGTGGTGCTAAATCACTTAACATTCCTTTACAACGTTTCGGTTCGGTAATAATGACCTGCCCATATTGCTGAATAACAAAGCACAATTGGGTGCGTGGATGATGGTCTAGCATGATGAATTCCTTTAGTGCAGCGGGAGTTTCTTACAACACTTAAATAGTCATAATGCGGTGCGGATGTTAGTCATGAAACCTGCTTGTTATTATTTAAGAGCGCGAAAGGTTTTTGATTATATCTGACTGATTAGAATGGCTGTACCAATATCGGTGAAATGCGCTTGTGCCATTATGAGATTTGCTGGAGCGCGTAAAGCTGATTTAAACCGCTTTAGCAGTTATGTTTGTGCGTGGTGATTGATTGGCAATGATTGCGGGTAGATTGTTCAATAAGATTCAATGCGAACCACTGCACAAAGTAGGGCTGGAAGTAGGGCTGAGAAATTTCAGACATAAAAAAGCCCTGTAAAAACAGGGCTTTTTTATCAAAATATGGCGGAGAAGCAGGGATTCGAACCCTGGGAGGGGATCAACCCTCAACGGTTTTCAAGACCGCCGCATTCGGCCGCTCTGCCACCTCTCCGTAAGCTGGTTATAATAACGCAATTAGTATGAAAATCAAAATTTTTAACTATGATTAAGGGTGATATTTGCGAAATTATGGCTTTTATCATAAAAAAAAGCTGAAAATGCCGATTTTGCCTGTGTTATTGATGCACTTTCCCCGTTTTCAGGTAATCGAGAGGCATCGCGGTGTATTACTGTCAATATGATAAACTGGCAACGGTAAACATTGAGTGATTGGAGTACCAACCTAGGTTTGCACTTCGCGCTATCAAAAATATAAACATCACTCAGTGTTTAGGACTACCGATAAACTTAATGGTGAATTAATCGCCAACGGTCATAATCAATAATAAAGTGATGATATTGATCACTTACGGTACAACATTTTTTAACGGAGGTCATGATGCACAAGGTCAATCATAAAGAATCAGGTTTTACCCTGTTAGAACTATTAGTCGTACTGGGTATTATTGCGATGCTGGCAGGCATAGTGGGCCCTCAGGTGATGAAGCACATGGGGGAATCTAAAGTTAAGGCGGCTAAGGTGCAAATTGAAGAGCTGATCGCTGCTTTAGATATGTATAAGCTGGATTTGGGTGGCTATCCGACTGGTGAACAGGGCTTGAAGGCATTGATTGAAGCACCCACTAACGCCAAATACTGGAACGGCCCTTATCTGCGTAAAGCGAAAATCCCTGTTGATCCGTGGCAACATGATTATTTTTATGTTATTCCGGGTAAACATGGCAAATTTGATTTGTACAGTTTAGGTGCGGATAGCGTGGAAGGTGGTGAGGGTGAAGACAAGGATGTACTTAGCTGGGAATGAACACTAAAGGCTTTACGTTACTGGAGCTGATGGTGGTGTTATTTATTATGGTGTTGGGATTTTCCGTTATCGGCATTAATCTTTCATCGGGTAATAACGCCACCGCCCAGCAACGCGCGGCACGCGATATTGTGTCGGCGTTACGTTTCGCCCGTGGCACGGCGTTGATGTCGCATCGGGAAACGGCAGTGACGTTTAATCTTAATGATAACAGCTACACAGTCGCCAATCGCGATAAGGTGTATATGATTCCTGAGAGTATTAAAGTGACTCTGGTCACTACACAAAACCAGTTGCTGGGTCAAAATCGCGGCAGTATCCGCTTTTTTGCCGATGGTTCGTCTACAGGCGGCAGGGTGTCGTTACAACGCGGTGAAACGGTGTGGCGCATTGATATAAATTGGCTTACAGGACACATTGAACTTGAAAACCATTAAGCAACAGGGATTTTCGTTGCTGGAAATCCTGATTGCGTTTTCAATTTTAGCGATATCGTTAAGCATCCTGCTGAATATATTTTCCTTGGGTGTGACCAGTGCGGGCGTTGCCGAAGATTATACGGCGGCGGTGCAGATTGCCGAGTCATTAATGGCTAAAACAGGCGTGGAAAAAACCTTGCAAGTGGGGGAGTCAGCAGGAATTATCCATGATAAATATCACTGGCAGGTGTTGATACAGCCGTTTTCATTGGCTTCTGAGCCGATGGAGACGACGACGTTAAGCTCTGCGCTGTTTAAAGTGCGCGTGACGGTACATTGGGGTGATGACAAGGCGCATAGCCGAGAAGTTAAATTAGTAACCTTGAAATTGGTTAATAAACTGTTATGAAAGGTTTTACGCTGATTGAAGTGCTGATTGCCATGACCTTGTTCAGCATGATGGTAGTGTTACTATTCGGTAGTTTACAAGTGTGTGCAAATAGCTGGCATAAAGGCGAAACAAAAATTGCCGATGTCAATGAAATGGCGGTAGTAAGTCATTTTTTTCAACAACATTTAGCGACCACCCAACCGTTATTTAACACAGGCTTGAACGGCAATAAAAAAAGCGATTTGCAAGCACCGCTGGCATTTCAGGGCAAACGCCAGATGGTGCAATTTAGCTCTGTTTTTCCTGCCAGTGTCGGTAAACCGGGTGTGCAACTGTTTACAATCAGCCTGCAAAAAGAAGATGGTCAGCAGAATCTTAAGGTAAAAATTATCCCGCTCGCGCCGCTGAATAATACCCAAGACCACGAAGAAGTTGTGTTATTAAACGGAGTCCGCGATTTTTCCATTACTTATTTTGGCGCAGATGATGTCACGAACAATACACTGAGCAAGGCAGTATGGCGTGATGACTGGCTGGAAAAAAACACCTTGCCGCGTTTGATTAAAATCACTATCAAACTGAATAACGGTTTGTTTTTTCCCGATATGCTGATTGCCTTAAAAATCACCGAGCCACCTGTACTGGCTATTAATAATACAGGCATACCCAATAATGACTAAGCCGCAGGGTATGGCACTGGTGCTGGTGCTGTGGATATTGAGTTTATTAACCATTATGGCGGGCAGTTTCGCGCTGAGTATGCGACGGGAAACGGTGATTGTGTCGGGGCTTAAACACAATGCGGAAGCACTGGCAATCGCAGAATCAGGCGTGGCACTCGCGGAATTTATGCTGCTGAATCCTGACCAGAATAAACGCTGGCGTGCCGATGGCAGTATTTATCAAATCGACATGGACAATGCCAAGCTCCGTATACGACTGTTATCCGAAACAGGCAAAATCAATATCAATCTAATGGAATTGGGCTTGCTGCAAAACATACTGCTCCGCGCACCGAGTGGCGGCAATGCTCAGTTACCGTCTGCGACCGTTAATCGCGCCGCCGCCATTATTGACTGGCGCGATAGTGATGATTTAATGAGCATCAATGGCGCGGAAAAAAAGCAATATCAAGAGGCTGGATTAAATGTTCAACCCAGCAATAAACCCTTGCAAACGCTGGAAGAATTACAACAGGTGTTAGGTATGGATGAAGCCACGCTCAACTGGCTGGAGCCATTAGTGACGGTGACTGCCGACGCGCCTCAGGTGGATTTACAACTAGCTTCCAAAGAAGTCTTACAGCTTATCTCAGGGGTCAATGCGGGCGTGATTGACGCTTATGTCGCCGCCAGAGTGAACAGTGCCAAATATAATCAACCCGCGCCCACCTCACCCCTAGACCCGACACCGTCAACACAAAGTACGGACATCACCGCACTGACCATTGTGTCCGAAGTACAGCAGGGCGAGCAGGCAACCGCCGTCATTAACGCGCTGGTCAAAAAATCGGCAGATGCACAAGCTGCGCCCTTTCAAGTGGTGAAATGGCAGACCAACAGAGGCACTGTGTCGTTATTCACCCCCAACATGAACCCATTAGTGGTCAGGCATTATGCTGAATCTGAATTCAACCATTGATATGGATGTTAAAACCTTTCTGCGCTGGTGGGGACATGAACTCAGCTTTCTGGTGCCTGAAAAAATACGACAACTGCTCAGCGAGCCACAGGGGTTCATCATTGTCAGCGCGGAAAAACAGCAATTAACCCTGACTTATCAGCTTGGCGAGCAAGTCGAACTGCTGGCAACGTTGGCGCGTGATATGACGGCAGTCGAGCAATATAAAGACTTGTTGGCGACCGATGAACGCTTGAGTAAAGCCAAGGTTATCTTGCGCCTGAGTGCGCAGGATGCGATTGAAAAAGAATTGGCATTGCCTATTGCCGCCAAAGAAAATCTGCATCAAGTGGTGGCTTATGAAATGGATCGCTACACACCGTTTAAGGCGGATCAAGTATATTTTGCCGTACAGAAGCTGCCGAAAAAACTTAATAACGACCCAGATCAGCTGAAAGTGCAGTTAGTGTTGACACCAAAAACGACACTTAACACCCTGTATACTGATGTCAACACACTGGGTATTGTGCCGCTGATTGCGGATTATGAAGGTGTGGCTAACGATATAGCGCACAGTAATGATAGCTACAATTTGTTACCCGCCCATTTACGCCCTGAAGTAAGCAAAATATCGCGCATTATTCATACTATACTCATCAGTTCAGTGTTTTTATTACTGGTCGCAGTCATCGTTATGCCCGTCTGGCTTGAATCACAATCCGTTGACGCATTAACGCAAAAAGTCAAAAAACTGGAAAAGGAAGCCAACTCCATCAAAGCCTTGCAGTTGGAAACAGCCGCACTGATGGAAGAAACCCAGCGTCTGCTCAATGAAAAAACTGCCACTCCCTCCATGCTTACTCTGCTTAACTCCTTAAGCATCCTGATGAAAGATGATACGCGCCTTGCCTATCTGCAATATGCAGATGGACAGTTGCAAATACAGGGCGAATCACCAGCCGCATCTACCCTTATTTCCGTATTGGAAGACTCTGAATTATTCAATAATGCCGCGTTTGCTTCCCCCGTCACACAGGACAGCATCACCAAACAAGAACATTTCCAAATTACCGTTGAGCCCACTAAACCCGCAACCAAAGCAGATACCGATGTCAAATGATACCCTGACTGCACAGCAACAACGCTGGTTGGCTGTTGGCTTGCTGATTGTTATTATTTCAATCGCAGGCTTGCTGATTATCGTGCCTGCGTTCAGTAAAGTGCTGGAACTGAACGAGACCAAAAACAACCTGCTGTTCAAATTGCAACAATACGAACGGATTCTGGCGAAAAAAGATGCAGTCATTGTCAGTCGCGACAAAATCAAACAGCAGAGTACGGAACAAGGTTACTTTAACGGTCAGGAAACCGAAGCGGTCGCCTCAGCAGAAATGCAGGATTTAATTAAACAAATCATTGTCGGTGCAGGTGGACAACTGACCAGCACACAGGCGATTCCCACAGAAGATAATGCGCTTGTCGATAATACACCCTTCAATCATATTGCCGTCAGAGTCAGCATGACTGGCAACAGCGAGATGTTGCGTACCGTGCTGTATAAAATAGAAACCGCTATCCCCTTGATGATTATCGACCAGATAGATATTCGTCCTGTACGCGGCAGGCGCAACCGCAAAACGGGGCTGATTGATTCGACCAATGAATTAGCCATTAATTTTCAGGTTGTCAGCTTCATGAGAAAGCCGCCCAATGAATAGCAAGCTAATTAAAACATTAAGCGTAATTTGCCTCGTCCTCGTGTCAATCATCGCGCTGGAGTGGATTTACGGCACACGCGCACAAAAAAAACTGCTCAGTTCCAGCAATTCCCCAGAAAAACAAACATTACCCGACCAAATGCCCGTTATTGGTCTAAACTTACAAACTGAAGAAAGCTATACGGATTTAGTCAATCGCCCGTTATTCATTGAGGGTAGACGACCTGTAACTGATACCAATCAAGGTCAGGCAACGGGCGGTACTAGTAACTTTGACTGGTTATTAAGTGGTGTTTACACCAGCAAACAAGGTTCAATGGCATTACTCACACGCACAACACCCGATCCTGCCGCTAAAAACAGTGAGCAGTATCGGAAAATCATAACAGGTGCGAATGTTGACGGCTGGAAGGTAGCTGAAATTAATACGGATGCCATCGTGTTGACACAAGGCGTGACGGAAAAAAAATTACTGCTGAGAAAAGTGAAAGCAAAACAACCGCAGGAACAAAATAACCCCAATACGCCACACAGACCGACACCTGAAGCCCCTGAACCCCAGACAGAACCTGAACCGAACCAATAACTCTGAACATGACGATAATGCCCGCAATGAGAAAAATCATAACTATAGCAAGTCTGGTGCTGACTGGTTTAACGCTGTCCAGTTGTGAGTCATTCGGTATTAATCAGATGCCCAAATTACCATTGACTGCCGCTTCGGAAGCGGTGGTAAAACCACAGTTGCCACCCGCTAAAGAGCTCGTCAATAAATCGCCGATGATTGACGTAATGCAGACCAAAAGTGAACTGTATCCTGCCATGGGCAATGCTATTTCCAGCGTACCGATGGCGAGTAAAAAAGCCAAACCAGCGGGTACAGGTGCATACACCCTTAATTTTGATGATGCTGATTTAGCGGAAGTGGCTAAAACCATTTTGAGCGACAGTCTAGGCGAAAACTATGTCTTAAGCCCGGAAGTCAAAGGTAAAGTCACCCTGCAAACCACGCAAGCACTAACCAAAGAAGAGCTGTTGCCCACCTTGGAAATGGTGTTGCGCATGAACAATGCCGCATTGGTAAAAGATGACAATATCTATCATATCGAACCTGCGGGCAGTGCGGTCTATACCTCCAATATAAGCACTGGCGGCACGATGGCGGGGTATCAAACCCGTATCATTCCCGTACGCAATGTGGCTGCCGATGAAATTGCCAAATTATTAAAACCGCTGGTACAAGAAAAAACCATTCTGCAAACTGATAACAACCGTAATATTCTGCTAGCCTCAGGCTCAGCCGACGAAATGCAGCGGGTAGTGGAAATGGTCATCACTTTTGACACCGATGTGTTGAAAGGTCGCTCGTTTGCTTTATTCACCTTGGCGCACGTCGAACCCGAAGCGGTGATTAAAGAACTGGATGCCGTGTTTAATAATAAAAGCGGCGATAAAGATAAAGACTCAAGCTCTGGATTTTTCCGCTTTATCCCCATTGAACGCCTGAATGCGATTCTGGCTATCAGCCATCAGGCTCGCTACTTACGCGATATTGAAAGCTGGGTATTCCGATTGGATAAAGCCAATGTTGCCTCAGGCGGCGGAGTCAATGTTTACAAAGTACAACACGTTGATGCGGTTGAATTAGCCGACACCCTCAATGAAATTTTTAATTCCACACCCAAAAAGACCAAAGCACCCAAAGTAGCCGCAGGTGAAACTGCGGGTGAAATAAGCTCGACGACCTCAGAAAGCAGACAATCACCGGTCGGCAATGCAACCATCGCCGATGTCGCAGTCTCTAATGTGGGTAAAGTCAGAATCATCGCCGACGAACCTAATAACTCGATAGTGATTGTCGCCACCGCGCATGAATACGAAGTCATCCGTCCGATTATCAATCAACTGGATGTCATGCCGTTGCAGGTTTTGATTGATGCCACCATCGTCGAAGTCGATCTTAAAAATGATTTGAAATACGGAATGCAATGGTCATTTGATACGGGTAATTTTCATAACCTGTTGACTGATGTCACCTCAGGTAATTTAAAAGCCATCGGCCCCGTCACTGGTTATTCGTTATTTTATTCAGGCGGCACCGCCAAAGCGGTATTGAATGCCTTAGCTGAAAAATCCGCCATTAATGTCATTGCCTCACCGTCATTAATGGTACTCAACAATCAGGAAGCCTTTATCAACGTCGGCGATAAAGTGCCGATTGCCACATCCCAGTCCACCAACAATAACAGCGTCAATGTCACATCCAACGGTATTTTGCCCACGAATAATGACAATGTCAGTGCGATTGTCTCCAATAACATTCAGATGGTGGATACCGGCGTAACGCTAAAAATCACCCCGCGCGTTAATGCAGGTGGTTTGGTGCTGATGAAAATTGAACAGGAAGCCAATCAAGCCGTGCCGACAACCACATCGTCACTGAATTCACCCACCATTCAACAGCGCAAAATTAACAGCTCGATTGCGGTAAAAAATGGCGAAACCATTATTTTGGGCGGCTTGATTAGAGAAGAAAATGGCAGAGGACTGACAGGAATGCCGATATTGAGCGACATACCCGTACTGGGCTCACTGTTCGGCACAACCTCTAGCAGCAGCAACAAAACAGAATTGGTCATTTTAATCACCCCGCGCATCGTGCAGAACGAAAAAAATGCCCGTGATGTCACCAATGAGTTTAAACGCAAGCTCACAGGTATTTATCAGGACGTGCCTCGGTAAGATGAGGTAATGGAATCAAAAATCATGATTTTTGACTCCGCGTGTCAGCATCACTTTGTTTTTTACCATGCCCCAAAATGCGGTGGGTTCGGTTGCCACCAGCCCTCAGGCAATTTGATGCCGCCGTTTTCTATGCCGATTAATAAGTTCTTATAAATAGACTGATGGTTACGTTTCTTTTCATGCCAATGTTGTTTGCCGTGTCTTCTGTGTGATTCATAACTGACGGTCTGTTTATTATAAATATCACCTTTATACTGCCCGTAATCGTAGTCATCATAATCAGCAAATCTGTCGCGATACCAATGCAGAAAGGTGGTAGAAACTTGCAAAGGCGTGAGCTGTGAAGCCATTAAGCTCAGATTCACTTGTATAGTAGGCTTTACCGTCAGCTCATTAATAGAATCCGTATTATCGACAAACGCATACCCTAAACGACTGGCTAAACCTCTCAAGTAACTCACATTATAACTACCCGCTTTGCCCGTAAAGTTATCCACGCCAAACATTCCTAAGCCGCTGATGCCCGCCGTGTCGTAAGTATCACCGTCAATAAACCCCGTGATGCTGAAAGAGAAAAAATTATCCAATATCCCGCCTTCGCCAATGGGTTGTCTACTGGGTGTCACGGTTAATACAGGCGTAATGCTATATAAAAACCAATTCCCCGCAGTCACATAATCGGGCGTAACGCCTTCCGTGTAAGGTTGCGCGTATTGAGCCTCGGATCAGTGGAATATACCAGCCATTGACTTGAGGTAATGGGCGCGGCTGACCCTGTGTTATTCACCAAATTGCCACCGATAGCCGCTAAAATGACCTTGCCTGTTCCTGCATCAATGGTCGCGCCTGCCCCTAAAGTAAGTGTAGGCAACCCCTCATCTCGGTCAGCGGCAACCGTATTCGGATCACCCGCAACAGCGGTAAAATCACCATTAGCCGTACGAATTCTGCCGTTGAGGTTGATATTGCGCCCCGCCTGCATAGTAAACTTACCGCCCGTACTGCCCAGCACAACAATATCCGTATTCAAGGTAATATCGTTGCTGGCTTGTAGCGTGATGTTCGTGCCTGTCGCTAACGTGTCAGTAATAAACGACGGATTAAAGGTCATGTCCTGACCGATGCCATTGTTAAAGGCGATATTATTCGGTGTGCCGATACGCACCTGCCCCGCATCCACCAAGCCGTTGTTGTCCCATACGCCGCTTTGCAGCACATAATTGCCGTTGCTTAACGGCGTGAGTTGATAGTCGCCCTCACCATCAAAATCATAGCTCATCGAACCGAGCAAACTGTTAAAACTACTGATTGCACCGCTGATTCCTGTCGCGCCATTGCCCAAAGTTGCCGTCTGCATTATTGACTGTGCCGTTTTTCCAATAATTACTGCCCACCACATAATTGCCGTTAGCCAATGCAGTGATGCCGCTATAAAAACTCACATAATCGCCCGCACTAGAGCCGACTAAACTATTGTGTGCGCCAACCCTGCCCGCACTGCCCGTAATGCCATTGCCCCACGTTGCCGCACCGACATCGGTGATGATAACGTTATCCCAATATCGACTTGCCACCACATAGTTACCATTGCTGGTATAGCTAACCGCCAATAAACTGATTATTAAAAGCACTGTTTGAAAAGCTCATCGACAGAACATCTTTTTTGTCGGCGGATTGCTTTAGCTTGCGCCCATTTTTTTTCAATTGGATTAAGGTCAGGCGAATAAGGTGGTAAATATTCTAAAATATGCCCCGCCTGTGTAATTGCCTCTTGAATATCCTGCCGTTTATGAAAAGAGGCATTATCTATCACAACCACACTATTCGACGGCAAGACGGGCAATAAGCACTGAACAACCCAGCCATGAAAAACATTCGCATTGACATTGAATTCAAAAAGACCGATTCCCAATAGAATCCCGCCAAAAATAGCCCCAATGACATTGGTTCGTCCCTTGGCTTGCCAATTAAACGAATCCACACAGCGTGTACCTATTTTTGCATAACCGTAGGCACGCAAGGTCTCTTTTTCAAAGCCGCTCTCGTCAAGATGAACGATATTTTTCCCTTCTTTTTCATAGTCTTCCATTTTATCTTGGAAGGTTTTTCGTTTTTCTTCACAGGCTTTAGGATGGACTAAACTCTTTTTTTTCGACTCACGTTTAATCGCTTCAACGCCCTGCCAACACAGCTTTCACTAACTCCCAATCGGATGGATCGTTCATACTGAAAATCATCTGGCTTTTCCTCTACATCCCGCGCTAACGCCTCCATATCAATCTTGGTCGCAGGCTTGTTTCTCGTTTTGCTCGGCTCAGGTTTTTTCGTCCAGCGAAACAAACTGGCTACACCTATATCCATCAACTCTGCCGTTTCTAATAAACTGAGTCCTCGCTCTTCTCTTATTGATAACACTTTTTGTCGGAAATCTTTTGAGTATGCCATGTTGTCATTCGTGTCGCCACTGGTTCGCCTATTATTTCACAATCATTTTATTGGCGGTTAGCTCTA
>JAUYBJ010000211.1 GCA_030693155.1 Methylococcales bacterium | reverse complement strand
GGCATGATACGTCAGCATCAATTTGAAAAAGTGGAAATTGTGCAGATTGTGAAACCTGAAGATTCAGCGCGAGTCCATGAAGAACTCACCGCTCATGCGGAAACGATTTTACAAAAACTCAATCTGCCGTATCGTCGGATGCTGTTGTGTGCAGGTGATACGGGCTTTTCATCGGCTAAAACCTACGATTTGGAAGTCTGGCTACCCGCACAGGGCGTGTATCGTGAAATTTCATCATGCAGTAATTTTAAGGATTTTCAGGCGCGTCGTTTACAGGCACGGTGGCGCAATCCAGAAACAGGCAAACCTGAGCTGGTGCATACGCTCAATGGTTCAGGCTTAGCGGCAGGTAGAACCCTGATTGCCGTGATGGAAAATTATCAGGATGCCGACGGACGCATTCATATACCAGAAGCGTTATTGCCTTATATGGGCGGCTTGACGGTCATTTCTTAGATAGTAACTGGAGTGCAGGCTTTGCCTGCAAATGCAAGCTCTGCTTGCACTCCACATTATCATCGTTCCAACGTTCTGCGTCACTGCCATTAAGTTAAGGATTTTGACGCGTTGTAGGTGTGGATTTATCCGCACCATGCGAATAAATTCGCACCTACAAAAAACGATTTCTTGCCTAACTTAATGGCAGTGATGCGCTGTGTGGGAATGCAGTAGAGACGCGCCGCGTCTTACAGCACGGGAACGAGAGAAGCTGTTTTACTCCTGTGTTTTTTGTAATTTCTTTTGCACAACATGGACAATCATCGGCATGAAGGACACGAACACAATACCCAGCACGATTTTTTCAAAATTCAATTTCACCCACTCATTAGAACCCAGAAAGTAACCTGCTACCGTTAAGCTGGTGACCCACAAACTCGCGCCCAGTACACAAAACAGCAAATACTTGCCGTATTTCATACTGCCTGCACCTGCGACAAACGGCGCGACCGTGCGAATAATCGGTACGAAACGCGCGGCAATGACCGCTTTGCCGCCGTGTTTATGATAAAACTGCTCAGTTTCCACCAGATATTCATGCTTAAAAAACAGCACGCGCTCCCGTTTTCTGATGAATCGGCTGAAATGCTTGCCGACATAATAATTCACGTTATCGCCCAGCAATGCGGCACCAATCAGCAACGGAATAATAATCTGTAACTCCAGCTGCCCTGTCGAGGATGCTAATAAACCGACGGCAAACAATAGCGAATCCCCGGGTAATATCGGCATGACGATCAGCCCTGTTTCGACAAAAATAATCAGCGCGACTACAAAGTAAGTCAGGGTTTGGTAATAGGTTAAAAAATCTTGCAAAGTCGCCAGCGGGTCTTTGAGTAAATGAAGTAAGAAATTGATGATGTCCATGATATGACTCAGAATAAGAGGGGGAACTTTAGAAAGTAAAACCGCCGACGTTGTTAAAACCTCGGCGGTCTCATCATGCTAGAAATTGATTTTTTGTAAGTGATGATCTTGCTGTTGCACTTGCCACGAGAGATAAATCGCCTGCTTATCGGTGATTAAAAAGGGTGTATCAACGCCTTTATCCGCTTGTGCGATGACTTCGGGCTTTGTCCACGTTTTGCCCGTATCGCTGGATTTAATGAGTTGAACCACATTGTTTTTGCCATCAAATTCTTGCCAAACGACGGCGACTTGCCGCCCCAGCGTTTGCACATGAGCATGACTTGCACCCGCGCCACCAAAACTCATCGGTTCAGAAAAATGTTTCCCTGCGTCCGTTGAACGGGCATAAAACAAGCCTTTTTTCACATCCGCGTTACTAAACCACACTTCGTGATACACATCCTTATCAGAAATCGCCAACCCTGGCCCGTGATGCGGGCAGGCATCAATTTTCCAGTTTTCCTGACCGACACGCTGTAAATCTCCCGCTGTTTGCCAATCATTAAATTTAATCAGAGCGTGGTCACGAATACCGCCGTCAAAAATATGCCGCCAAGTAATCACAGGCGTGTTATCTTTGGCAATCGCTGTTTGTAAGCGGCAACATTGGCAGACATGGGCGGCGATTATTTTATTGGGATAAAAAGACTTGCCGCTATCATTTGACCATGTGTAATACAACGATGAACCTTCAAATTTCTGCCCTGCTTTTTTAGCGGCCTGCGTATCGCGTCCATCGAGCCACGCAATAAAAATCTCGCCGTTTTGTCCGATTGTCATTGAATCAAACGAATGCCCGATAACTTCCAGATTATCATTCACGGTGACAGGGGCAGAAAATGATTTTCCGCCATCGGTGGAGCGACTGAAACGAATATGGCCCGTGTGGCGTTTGTCCAATGATAATGCCCAGCTAATATAAACATTGCCTTTGGCATCGAGTTTTATTTTGGGACGATTTTCGCCCTTTGCGATGACTTTTTCTGCCACCGCATTGACCATGACAGGGGTGCTGAAACTCTGCCCTTTATCAGTTGATGACTGCACATAAATGTGATCATTATTTGCCCAAGTCATCCACAACACGCCATCATGCGCAAACTCAGCCGCGACGGTATTCGAGCATTGACTGGACGGACTGACACAGACGGGGGCTTTTTCGCTGGATTTTTCACCGTGTGCAGCGGTATCGTGCGCTTGATGCTCGGTAGCGGTTGGTTTAACAGCATTATCTGTCGCACAGCCTGTAATAGTCAGCATTGCCAGCGATAAGAAATAAATGGAAAGTTTCATGGTCATGGAGAATAAAAGTCTGAAAATATGAACGAAAATTGTACCATCTAACCCTATTGTGAGCGAACCGCCATGCACCCCGAATTGCTTAAGCTGGAAAAAACCTTGAGTCCCTCCATACTGACTAAAGTGAATGATGCGGTGCTGGATAAGTATCAGGTGGAGTTATGGCTTAAACGCGATGATTTATTACACCCGATTATTTCAGGCAATAAATGGCGCAAACTGAAATACAGTCTGAATCACGCGCTGAATTCAGGGGCGCATACCCTTATCAGCATGGGCGGGGCGTATTCCAATCATTTACACGCACTCGCCTACACGGGCAAGCTGTTGGGGCTAAAAACCATTGGGCTGATTCGTGGTGAACCAGCGGCAACTTTAACGCCCAGTTTGTTGGATATGCAGGCGTGGGGTATGGAACTGCGCTTTGTATCCCGTTCGGATTATCGCCTGCTTCGCCAGTATAAACAGTGGGATGCGTTACCCGATTTAACCGCAGGGCAATACTGGCTGCCAGAAGGCGGTGCGCAAACACTGGCATTACAAGGTGTGGCGGAATTGGTGCAGGAAATAGATATAAGCTATGACACGCTGTGTGTCGCGTGTGGTACGGGTGCGACTTTGGCGGGTTTGGTCAATGCAGTGCCTGATAACGTGTCGCTGTTGGGATTTGCAGCCTTAAAAAATGCGGGCTTTTTAATGGCGGATGTGAATGCGTTGTTAGCACGCCCCCGCGCTAACTGGGCAATCAATCTGGATTATCATTTTGGTGGCTTTGCCAAAACCAATGCCGAATTACTGGCATTTATGGCGGATTTTGAAGCGCGTACACAGATTCCACTTGAACCTGTGTACACGGCAAAAATGCTGTATGGTGTTTATGATTTGATACAAAAACAGATGTTCCAACCGAAGCAGCGCATTATCGCATTGCATACAGGCGGCTTGCAGGGTAAACGTCCGATAAAGCGTTAATCGTCGTCATGGTGTTTGTTTTTGTGCTTGCCATTATTATGATGCTCGTTGTATTCATGATTGTGATGCTGTTCTTTGTACGCAGGCTTGGCGTAATAGGTTTTAGGCTGCTGATAGGATTGATGATAATTGTTATTAGGATAATAGCGCGGCGCGGGCGCGGCATGAACGTTGTAGCCAGCAGGGTAATGATAAGTATCATAAGCGCAGGCGGTCAGCAGCAAGGGCAAGGTAAGTAACAGCAGTATTTTTTTCATCGTTATATCCTGATAAGGTATTTTGATTCCATAATAAAGAATCATCACTGAATGCCGACTGAACAGCCTGATAACAAACAAGCCCCTTGCGGGGCTTGTCGATAACTTATATGACAGAACTTAACACCTTAAACCAGCCAGAGTGCGTCCGCTCCCAGACCTGTTGTGTTGACACTGTGTGCAGTAACACCGACTAATTCCACCAGCGTGTCAACAGCACCACCATCTTGAAATACATAAGTATCCGCACCAGACACAAACGCGACGGTATCGCGTCCTGTGATATTGGCTTGCAAGTAGCTGAACACATTGGCTAAGTTAGCATCTGTAATGGCGAGTGGATTAGTGTAATGATTGCTATCGTCAAAACTGATAATCCCCTCGCTGATATGATGACTCTTGATATTGCCTGCGTTGTTACCGTTGACTGCATTAGCATCTGCGGCAATCTTTACACTGTCTAAATCGAGCTTATCAACGCCTGTGGTCTCCAGCGCATTTATCCCCAATTGAAAGCCTGTTGCCACATCATAACTGCTTGCCAAGCTGTCGCCTTTTGCAACACGCACCGTATCGGTTGCGGCAGTGGTTTCGCTCAAATCGTAACGGTCTTTGCCCAAACCGCCGATAAGAATATCAGCTCCTTCACCGCCTACCAGCGTATCCGCACCTGCCTGACCATCGAGAATGTTATTCGCGTCACCACCTGTTAAATGATTAGCCAAACTGTTACCCGTGCCGCTGATACCGACATCACCGAAAGCCCCTCTACGCAGCATCAGATTCTCAACGTTATCGGTTAAGGTATAAGCGACAAGACTGGAAGATACCGTGTCTGTGCCTTGATTAGCGTACTCTGTAACCGTATCACCGACATTGTAGATGTAATATAAATCGTTGCCTTCACCGCCTAATAAGGTACTGGTGCTGCGGATATTGCTTTGAAGAATATCATTACCGCCCCGCCCTTCAAGCACCGCATGAGCAGAAATATCCATGCGTCCATCCGCTGTTAAATAATTATCCAGTGCGTTGCCGATGCCCGTGACCACAGGCGTAGCAGACCGCTCCAGATTTACACTCAGATTTTCAACGTTAGCGGTTAAGGTGTAGGTGGCAAGATTTGAATACACCGTATCCACGCCTTCGTTAAAAAGCTCTTTGACCACATCGCCCGCGTTATCCACATAGTAAGTATCATTACCTGCACGACCTTCCATAAAATCCGCTCCTGCTCCACCATCAAGAAGGTTATCACTCGCGTTGCCGTGCAGATTATTATGCTGAGCATTACCAAACCCATTGATATTATCCGTACCAAACAGATAAAGCTCTTCAACATTCGCTTCTAAAGTGCGGTTGGTTGTTGACAGCACAGTGTCCCAACCGTCATTAGCCAATTCGACAATGACCGCTCCTTCATTGCCAACATAATAGTTATCGTCACCACCTAGACCTTCGAGTCGAGTATTAGTAAGGCTGCTTGTCAGATGATTGTTTAATGCGTTTCCCGTGCCGGCAGCGATAAAACCGCCCTCCCACGCAGCACCGCCTGATACAAAGACCAGATTTTCTAAGTTATCGGCTAAGGTGTAGCTATCTTGTTCTCGACAATAACATCCAACACCATTCTATAGCCACCCACATAATAACTGTCATCGCCCGCGCCACCTATCAAGGTACTATTACCCGATTTGCCAAAAGTGCCATAGAGACTGTCATAACCTGCCAAACCATAAAGCGTGCTGCCGTACATACTGCTGACCAAGCGGTTATCCAGCGCATTTCCTATGCCAGTGCCACTGTAACGCCAATTATCGAATGTCAGATTTTCAACGTTGTCAGGTAAGGTATAAGAAGTGTTGCTCAAATAAGCCTGATAATACACCGTATCAATCCCTTGCCGCGCAAGCTCTACAACCTTATCACCGATATTATCAATGTAATAAGTGTCGTTACCCTTACCGCCTAGCATTGTATCGGCACCCGTACCGCCGTTTATGATGTCATCACCTGCCAGACCGCTGATAGTGTCATTCTCTGCCAAGCCATTAAGCACGTCATTATCGACTGTTCCTGTAATAATATTATCGGGTTTAGCAATGCCGCTTTGTACAATGTTAATGGTAAGCTGTTTGCTGTCTATCAATTCACCATCCGATACCATAACGGTAAAAGTGTTATCTGTAACATCGGTAATTAACGCATTAATAGCTGCGTTATCAGGAAAAAAACTATACGCACCTGTCACCACGTTGACTCTCAACGTCCCGTAGGTTTGACTTAGCTCGGTGAAATCACCGTAAATTTTTCCGCCCATAACGCCATAGGTAAGGGTTGTTCCTAAATCAACATCACTGGCAACCAACGTCCCTGTTACAGGCGCAAAGGTATCATTCAACGCTGTATCGGTATAATGAATAGCCGCTGGTGTAGTAAGAACAGGCGCATTATTGTTCAGCACATCGTCATTCACAATGGTAATAGTGGCACTATTGGCGGTACTGGATAACACTGCTCTAGTAGGCGTGGATAGATTGACGGAAAAAAGTTCATTGCTTTCGGGAGTGGTATCGCCATTGATGACAATATCGAATGTCTTGGTAGTCTCTCCTGCGGCAAAAGTAAGTAGTCCATTGCTGGCAACATAGTCAGTGCCAGCGGTCGCGGTACTATCAGATGTCGCGTAGTTCACTGTGACTGCTGAGGTTGCTGCTGCCGATAACGTTGCCGTTATGGTGACAATATGTGTTCCTGTATTTCCCTCTATTAGACTTGTTGCACCAGAATAAATAAGAATAGATAATCACTATTATCAATAAAACAGGACTAATAAACGGCTATGAAATTGGGATTATCTGATTTAAAAACAGAAAGGCAGTGTCGGGCGGCGATAGGGATGGATAA
>JAUYBJ010000200.1 GCA_030693155.1 Methylococcales bacterium | reverse complement strand
AAGCGTTACCGCATTCTTTCTGACAGACTAAGAAACCATCTTATTGATTTATATGATGATATTCTCGGAGTCTGCGCGGGGCTTTGGAACTTCTATCTCGCTAACTGATTGTTTTATAATGGAACAACAACTCTAATATATTTTTGAAATGTTGCTTGTGTCGTAATATGGTCAATAAAAGAAATGTCGTGAGCTGTTACTAAAGTTTTTCGTATTTCAATATCAATAGCAGAAATTTCACTAACAGGAATACCTGCTTGCATTGCTAATATAACAGCGTCAACATCGCATCCTTTATCAACTAACAATTTTTTGAGTGTTGGTTGTAATTGATAAATCGCTTTTCCTTCCACATCTTGCCTAATAAGATATGCAAAAATAGGTTCAATACCACCTGAAACATTAGCAATTAAACTAAGAGTTCCATTAGCAGCTATAGCCATTAAAGAAGCATTACGTCTAATTTTATTTCCATCGTTGGCTAATAACTCTGATGCACAACTCCCCCGTTGTGAACCAAGCATTTCACTTTCACTCGTTGTAACATCACGCAAAATACTCATAAAGCTATCAGCAATAGCTAATGCTTCTGTTGAACCGTATCGAATACCAAGCATTAAAAGCGCATCAGCGTACCCCATAATTCCTACGCCTATCTTACGACTTTCTAAACAACGTGCAGCAACAATTGGAGAGGCGTGTTGTTGTAAATCATGAAAGTTATCTAAGCAACGAACAACCAAACGGGCGGCTTGAGCGAATTTCTCTTTATCAAACTGTTGCTCAACAATAAATCTAGTTAAATTTAGCGAACCAATTAAAGCTGACTCATTTTCTCTTAATAGAGATTCACCGCAGACGTTATTAATTAACGGCTCTCCATTCGGGGAACGCTTTGCTTTATGCTCAGAAAAACTAATTGCTGGCTTTCCGATTTTAGTAATAGAGCTACAAATTACTTTCCATAGATTACAAGCTATTGGCTCATTTGAAATTAATCTTGAAAAGAAATCTTTATCTAAATCAATATTCGTATGTGTAATGCTTAAATCAGAACCTAATGCTATAAAACTCTCAATTTGAGGATGATTTACATGAAGTGTAACGGCACTGTGAGCCTTACGTTTTCTTGTAGAATTGAGTGAAGCTGTTTGACTTTCAATGTAACGAGTTAAACTAACTGGATCATCTTGTAAAGAAAGATCGTAGCCAATTCCTCCACATCCATCATGAATTTCTTCAGCAACTTTTAGTGCAGAAACGCTAATTGGTGGAGCTAATACATGACAAGCAAATAAGTTGACGTTATTTGATGTTTCAGTATTCATCATAACAGGGCTATTTGGGAAAAATGCACCATCGTGAATTAAATCATAAATGCTTTGTGTACGCGCTTCTGCTTCTGAAATAGGTTCATATCGTTGTTCAACTGTTAAAAACAATCGAGACACTCGTAATGGTAAATGTGACCAATCAACTAGATGTGGCTTATTAAAAAATCTCTTTTCTAATAAAGGTAAATAAGGATTATTCTCAACCCAAGCTGGAGCGTTAGTTTCTGTACGAATATTATGAAGTGAATTTTCTGGAATGCCCATTTTATGTTCCTGTTTTGTCTAATTCGTAAGATAGCGCGTAGCGTTTAGTTTAGGCAGAGGCGATAACCGAAACCAACATAATCAATGTGCATATTCAATGGGTTAATCATTGAAAGGTGGTGGTTAAGGAGATATTTTACTGTTGCTGATAGTCTCAAGATCGAAAACAGCATATCCATTTTTTTTAATTTGATATTCTATATCTTTCTCAGCACTATATGACGATGAATCAATATTGCGATGTTCCATATTAAAATCAATTGCATCCTGTGGTTTGTTTTTTCCAGTAGGAACAGCTAAGTGTTTTTTTTTATTTTTAGTGTTTCTGTAAATATCAATTTTCATATAATTAGATTTATTATTGTTTTAAGTAGTTAAAATAAAATTTAACCCCCCTAACCACACACAATATTTTATGCGTGGTTACTTGCCACAACAAATTCCAGCGTTTTACCCATTGCATTAAAGGCACTGGAAATAGTATCTATTTTTGTTGCGTGTTTAAGATTCATCAGTCTGGTGACTTCCTGCGGACGAACAGATAATTTACGCGCAAGATCAGCAGGACGCATATTTTGCAAAACCATTTCATTGAGCAAAAGAACCTTAGCCCAGAGTGATGGGCTTAACTCGACTACAAACTGGTCGGGTTTTGGTTTGGACGGCAACGGCACTGTGCGTTCATCTTCAAAATAAAATTCTAGTGCTGTTTCTAAGGCATCCCTTCCCATTGTTAAAGCTTCTTCCAAGGTATCACCTTGTGTTAAAGCTTCTGGAATATCGGGGAAACTGACAAAAAAACTAGATTCGCCTGATTTTTCAATAATGACAGGATAACGCATATTTATATCTCCAAATCGGATAGGCGGTAATGTTCCAATTTTATAGATTTTGGAATGCTCCGCGTGGATAGTGAGTGGAGTCTGTGTTACCGACTCCACTCAAACCTTGTAACTTTATGGGTAAGTTAAATTTAGCTGTTTAATGATGGCGTTTCTCAAACCATCGTTTATTTCACCAGCGTGTCTTGGCAGCGTACTTTGTTTGCCATTAAGAGATAACCTAATGTGTTTCTTACCTTGTTTAAAGGTAACACCTTTAGATTTTAGCCATCTAGTAAATTCACTGTTTTTCATATTTACCCTTTAATTTACTTGGGTGCAAATAATAAACAAAAATGTTTATACTGTCAATCGTCTTAGTATAACGTCGGAAACACCTACCCCGTGCTACCGCTTGGATAGGCATCACCGACCTACTCAAGTGCTAACAAAAAACCCGCCGAGATTTTTAGTCCTGCTACTGCATCACACCATCTACAATTTAATATTCAACGAATGCAGTTTCCGATATAAATGGGTGCGTTCCATACCTACAGCGGCGGACAAACGTGCGACACTGCCGCCTGTGCGCTCAAAGTGATATTCCAGATAGGCTTTTTCAAAATGATCGCGTGCTTCTTTGAGCGGCAAGTTGAAAAAATCAGGCACGGAGGCTGAACTGGCAATATCGCCGACCACTGAGCCCAGCGCGGATTTGACTTCTTCCAGCTCTATTTCTTCGCCCACACCCAGTATCATCAAGCGTTGCACCAGATTTTTTAATTCGCGCACATTGCCGCGCCAGCTGTAATTGCGTAAAAAATTCTGCGCCGCCATTGAAAATTTGCGAAACGCCAATTTATCCTGATTGACAAAATAATCGACATAAAAACTCAGCAAGGCTGGTACGTCTTCGCTGTGATTTCTCAGCGGTGGAATATCCACGGTGATTTCATTGAGCAAATAGTATAAATCTTGGCGAAAGCGTCCCGATTTGACCTCTTCATCCAAGGCAACGCGCGTTGAGGCGACCACACGCACATCAACACTGACTGCTTCACTGCCGCCGACTCTAAGAAAAGAGCTGGATTCCAAGGCACTGAGCAGACGTAATTGGGTTTCTTTATCCATGCCCGCAATTTCACTTAAAAACAGCGTGCCTTTGTGCGCACGTTCCAGTAACCCTGAATACACTTTGCCGTCGCTTTCTTTGCCAAAAAATTCCACAGCGGCGTTTTCGGGTGAAATACTGCCGACCGCGACATCAATAAACGGGCCGTCACGGTGTGCGCTGTTGTTGTGCAGATAGCGGGCATACAGCTCTTTACCCACGCCTGCTTCACCGACAAATAACACTCGCGCTTCATGTTGGGCGAGGCGTTTTAGCTGGTCTTTGGTGCGGGCAACGGTTGCACTTTTACCGATGGGTTCAATATCAACGGCGGCGTGTGGTTTAAGCCCAGCACTTTCCAGTTGTAGGCTGCCTGCTTCCAAGGCTCTTTCCACTATCAACAATAATTTTGCCAATGATAATGGTTTTTCTAAGAAGTCATAAGCCCCTAAACGGGTGGCTTCAACGGCGGCTTCTACTGAGCCATGCCCTGACATCATCACCACAGGACACAGCAATGCGTCATCGGCAACCCATTCTTTCAGTAGTGTAATGCCGTCAGTGTCGGGCATCCATATATCCAGCAAAATGAGGTTCGGTTGCGTGGATGTTTTCAGTTGCCGCGCTTCACTGGCATTTTCTGCCTGTGCGACGGCATAACCTTCATCTTCGAGAATTTCGCTGACCAAACGGCGAATATCGGGTTCGTCATCAACAACTAGGATTCTGGGTAATTGTGTATTCATTTATATCTGTCCCGTTAAATAATATTTTCATCGTTCCAACGCTCCAGCGTTGGAACGATGAAACCGCTAAATATGCGCAGTTAGTTTCAGTATCAAGGCGGCAATAATGGCAGTTTGCAAAATCGCAGTGCCTAAAACAACCGTGACCATCCAACGCTGTAACTCCGATTTGGTCTGTTCAATTTTTAACTGTAGCGACGAGTCTATTTCTTTTAAATCGCGCTTGGTTGCCAGCTCTTCCAGCTTTGTCAGTTCGATTTTAGTCACCGCCTTGGTAAGTGCTTCGGCTGTTTTTTCAGCCAGTCCGCTTTCTACCAACTCAACGTAGAAAGCGTGTGTATCAAACGGTAATGAACTCATTGTTTAACCTCTTTTGTTTTTTGGGTGCTGGCGTTTTCTTAATAGCCTGCTCTTCGTATAGCTTCAACCGCCCTATCAGCTCGGCAGCTTTCTCATTTCATCGCTCCAGCGTCTTCATGATTCCATCACCTTAAGTGAGCGGATTATAAGCAGGCAATTGAATAATAAATCCCGCGCCTACTTTGCGACTGGTATCCACCCAGATTGCCCCGCCATGTTCTTCAATAATTTTTTTCACTATCGCCAGTCCTAAGCCTGTGCCTTTGGCTTTGGTGGTTACATAAGGTTCAAAAATGGTTTCTATCTGTTCTTCTTTGATGCCTGCGCCATCATCATAAAGCGCGATTTCGATAAAATCGCTGTCATTTTTTTGTACGCGGTGCAAATTAATTTCAATCAATCCTTGGGTTTCTATGGCTTCCAGCGCATTTTTAATCAAATTGTGTAATACCTGCCGAATGCTGACGGGATCGCCCATAATCAGCAATGAAGCGATTTCGTAATCCGCTTTAAATTTAACGCCTGACTTTAACACATAAAGTGCCATGACTTCCTGCACCAACACAGGTAAATCAATGATGACGGTTTGTTTTTTCGAGGGTTTGGCGTATTCGGAAAAATCATCGACCATTTCTTTCATCGCCATTACTTGTTGCACAATGGTGCGTGTGGAGCGTTCCAGCATATCGGCATCGGCGGTTTCCAGTTTATCGGCGAGCTTGTGTTGCAGACGTTCGGCAGAGAGCTGTATCGGCGTGAGCGGGTTTTTAATTTCATGTGCCAAGCGGCGGGCAACTTCACCCCATGCGGCATTTTTTTGCGCCTGAATCAGGTCGGTGACATCATCAAACACTACCACCGCACCGACACGCTGACCTTCTTGAGAAAACAGCGGCGTGCCACGACACAGTAATTCCTGCCGTCCATTCGCGCCTAAAAAAGCCAGTCGCTGTTGCCAAATATCATCACTTTGTTCCAATAATCGCTGGATGGATTTCAGCGGTTCGGCGAGTTCGGAATAATTTAAAGCCAGTTCTAATAAGGTCTGCCCGACAAAGTGCTGTACCTGAATGCGAAAAATACGATACGCCGCTTGGTTGACGGTGCGAATGGTGTAATCGGCATCAAAACTGATTACGCCAGCGGTCAGGTTGGCGAGGATGGTTTCCAGATAAGCGCGTTGGTTTTCGACTTCCACACCAGTCAGGCGAATTTCATCACGCGCTAAGGCAATACGTTTGGTCATATCATTAAACGATTCCACCAAAAAACCTAAATCGTCTTGCGCCATGACGGGCAGTTGCTGGTCATAATTACCTAACGCGACCGCGCGTGTGCCTTTCACTAATTCTTTAACGGGGGCGATAATGTTTCTAACACTGATAAACGCTACCCAAATCGCCGCCAGTAAACTCATTAATAACACCAGCGACAACGCCAGTGAAAAACTCCAGCGTAAGGAATTGCGTAAATAATTCATTTCCTGATAGCGCAAAAACGCAAATTCCACCGAATCGGCCAAGTCGGCAATGCGAATCGGCACGGGATATAATGCCTGTAAATACTGCGGCTCTTGGGCTTTCAGCGTGACAATGACACGAATCATCAACACTTCATTCTGCATGGGAGCTAAGGCGACATATTGAGTATTTTGGCGCAAACGCAACCAGACGTTTTCATCGGGTAAATTGGGCAGGATGTCGCTGGGATTGACACTGCTGGAGGCAATAATTCTGCCTTGGCGGGAAAATACCGTCATTTCTGCCGCTTCGACCTGCTGGCGTAAATTGTCCAGTTCCAAGGTAGCTAAATTTTCGCTGGAGCTTTCCAGTTTTTCAATCAGTTGCTGGGTTTGCTTCAAATGCCAGCGCATCCGCTGATCCAGTGATGCCTGACTGAGTTCCAGCGCGTCTTCCATTGCCCTGTCTATTTCGACATTAAACCAGCTGTCTATGCCCTGATGTAAAAACTGCATGGAAAAATAAAACACAATCGCGGCGGGGGCTAATGCCAGCACGACAAACAGCGACACCATGCGCGTGGTCAGGCTTGAACCTGCTTCGCGTTTTTTGAGTTGCTGGATAAGCGCGACAATATTCGCCCCGACCAAACCCAGCAACACGATAGAACCCAGCACATTGGCAAGCAACAGCCACGAATACATGGCACTGAGTTCTGACGACTCCTGCGTCGCCGAACTCATCAACTGCAAGGACAGCAGGATCAAGCCGAATACCGATAAGCTGATGGGAAGTTTTATTTTTTTAAAAGCCATAGTGAATGTTTTTATGTGTATTAAATCGTTCCAACGCGGCGCGTCACTGCCCATAACCGCGTAGCGGTGAAATGTTTGTAGCAGCAACAAAATATAAACAAAATCAAGCGCCATTGGGGGCGAAATGTTTGTCTCATTTACATTTCACCCCTACGGGGCTAGGAAATAATCTAAAACGGTTGGCTACAAACATTTTACCCCGCTGGGGCTTTTCTCTAACTGTGGACAGTGACGCGCGGCGCGGGAATACCGTTGCACCGCGCCTCTACTGCGCATAGGAACGAGAGACTCAGTTAAGTTGCTCCAACAGTAACAATAATTCTGCCGCGCTGATAAAGTCCAGTGCGTTATCATCGGCTAACCCTGCATCACGTTCACCTTGCAAAATAGCAATCAGTTTGGGAATGGTAGGAGTAAAGTAACCTTGATCTGGAAGTGAGCCTAGTACACCAAACCGAAAATACGCAGGGTGTGTCACACGACCAAAGGTTTGCCAATATAAGTCCATCGAAAAGGTTTAGCCAGCGTTGCGTTGAAAAACGCAATAAACTTCAAAATGCGTTCTTTAAGTTCATCGGTTG
>JAUYBJ010000196.1 GCA_030693155.1 Methylococcales bacterium | reverse complement strand
GGGCAATGAACACAGAGACACGCTTAAGATGCTATGCAAAAAAAGAACAATCATACTGGGTGGCGGTTTGTATTGATTTGTCTTTAGCGGCACAAGCCGATTCAATGAAAGAAGCGATTCAAAAGCTAGAGTCGATGATAGGAATCGAACCTAAAACCTGCCCCTTAGGCGGCCGGCTATACTGATAAACCCAGTTATATAGAGTATTCTCCTTTATCCCCAACTCGCAGGCTGTCTTTGTTACATTACTCGATTCATTCGCACGTTTAACTGCACTGCCCTTAAATTCAGCGGTGTATTTTTGTTTGGCTTGGGTTGTCATATAAGCTTTCTCAGGTCTTTTCAGTGATTTTATAGAAAAGTGTCCTGTTTAGTGTAGCTATATCAAATCATGACGGTTACTCAAAAATTGTTTTTTTGAAAGTGAAAACCCAAGCCATTACGCAGTGATTTCGTCAATGGCTCAGTTGATTATGATAGATTTTGATGACTATCTCTAGCTATCCTGCGCGACACTCTCTAACGCTTCCCGCTGTTTTTCCAGCAGTTGCTTGATGCCTAGGGTGGCCAGTACCAGCATGGCATCCAGTTCGTCTTTTCTGAATGCGTGACCTTCGGCGGTGCCTTGGATTTCGATGAAGGCGGCGGCATCGTTCATGACGACGTTCATGTCGGTTTCGGCTTGGCTGTCTTCGGCGTAATCTAAATCCAGTACGGGAATGCCGTTATAAATGCCAACGGAGACGGAGGCGATTTGTCCGTGCAGCGGGCTGGTTTTGATTTGTTTGCGTTTAATCATTTTTTCAATCGCCAATGAAAGAGCGACAAAACCACCTGTGATAGCAGCTGTGCGGGTGCCGCCGTCGGCTTGTAATACGTCGCAGTCGATGGTGATGGTGTGTTCGCCCAGGGCTTTTAAATCGACGGCGGCGCGCAAAGAACGACCGATTAAACGTTGAATTTCCAGCGTGCGTCCGCCTTGTTTGCCGTGGCTGGCTTCGCGGTTCATACGGCTGTGGGTGGAGCGCGGTAACATTCCGTATTCGGCAGTAATCCAGCCTTCACCTTTGCCTTTTAAAAATCGGGGTACGGATCTGTCTACACTTGCGGTGCAGAGGACGCGTGTGTCGCCAAATTCAACTAACACTGAGCCTTCTGCGTGTTTGGTAAAATTGCAGGTAAATTTTATGTCTCTTAGTTGTTCGGGGGTACGTCCGCTAGGTCTCATGAATATTCCGCTAAAATGAAAAACTGAGCAGTATACCTGAACTGCACCTTATCAGCTTTTCAATATTTTATAGAGTGTCGGTGGTAAATATCGGGTTACGCTACCGCTAAACTAGGCGACTAAACTATAATGGCTTGAGTATTGTTCGTTAAAATTTACGTTCATACCGATTGCTTTACAACCTGTCAGGGGAAAGAAATGATAAAAAGTATGACTGCTTATGCCTGTAATGAGGCAGAAATAAGTAACTTAACCATCAATTGTGAACTGCGTTCGGTGAATCATCGCTATAGCGATGTGAGCTTGAGATTGCCGGATAACTTACGTTTTATGGAAACCGAGTTGCGGGCATTATTGAGTGCGCAGATTAAGCGCGGCAAGGTGGAGTGTACGATTAATTATAAGAAAACCGCTAAACATGGGCTGGGTTTTGTGGTCAATCATGATGCACTTACCATTTTGCTGGAAGCGACTGAGCAAATTGAAGTCCACATGATGACTCCACAGCCTTTTTCTGCGTTGGAGGTGTTGGCTTTCCCTGGGATTTTACAAGAGCCGAGTACCGACAAAAATGAACTTCAGGAGGGCGTTACGCATTTGGTTAAGCAAACACTGGCGCATTTAGTGGTGGCGCGTGCCAGAGAGGGAGCGCAACTCAAAATGCTGGTGGAAGAACGTTGTGTAAAAATACGCGATTTTGTGATTGCCGCCAATCAACGCACGCCTGTAGTGATACAGCTGACGCGTGACAAATTGAGAGATAAAATCACGGAATTAGCGATGCAACCTGATTTTGATCGTTTAGAGCAGGAGCTGGTATTTCTGGCACAAAAAATGGACGTTACGGAAGAACTGGATCGCTTGGCAACGCATATTAAAGAAGTGGTGCGTGTGCTGCATGAAGAAGAACCCGCAGGTAAACGGCTGGATTTTTTGATGCAGGAATTAAACCGCGAAGCCAATACGCTAGGCTCTAAATCGGTGGATAGCCAATTGTCACATATTGCGATTGAGCTGAAAGTGTTGATTGAACAAATGCGCGAGCAGATACAGAATATTGAATAACGATGTCGCATAACTCTCTATCGCCCAGCGTGGCAATTATCGGCGGCGGCCCTGCGGGTTTAATGGCAGCTGAGGTGTTAAGTCACGCGGGTGTCAAAGTTGACCTGTATGATGCCATGCCGTCAGTTGGACGAAAATTTTTGATGGCAGGTAAAGGCGGGCTGAATATTTCTCATGCGGAAGTGTTTGATAAATTTTTATCCCGCTATGCTGAACGGCCCGGTGCGCTTGAACCGATACTGACAAACTTTCCACCTGAAGCATTACGCGCGTGGGTGAAAGGCTTGGGATTTGATACGTTTGTCGGTTCATCGGGGCGGGTGTTTCCGACGGAAATGAAAGCCGCCCCGTTGTTGCGTGCTTGGTTACAGCGGTTGCGCAGGGCAGGAGTACGCTTTCATGTGCGTCATCAATGGCTGGGCTGGGATGATAACGCCTGCTTACGTTTTGCCACACCCACAGGTGAACAGCACATTAACTCCGATGCGGTGGTATTGGCATTAGGTGGCGGGAGTTGGGCGCGATTGGGTTCGACTGGCGCGTGGGTGGATTTATTACGCCAACGCGGTATTGAAACCGCACCGCTGAAACCTGCCAATTGTGGTTTTGATGTCGGCTGGAGCGAGCATTTTTCCAGTCGATTTGCAGGGCAACCGTTAAAAGGCATCATTCTGACATCGAAGTACAAAGCCAGATTTATACAAAAAGGTGATTTAGTGGTCACGGCAACAGGTGTTGAAGGCGGGGTGATTTATACCGCGTCTGCACTATTGCGCGACAGTTGCGCAGCAACAGGGTCAGCGATTATTCATCTTGATTTACTGCCTGATAAAGATTTGGTAGCGGTGCTTGCTAAATTGTCACAGCCACGCGGCAAGCACTCTATGGCAAATCATCTACGCAAACGCTTGGGTATTACGGGTGTTAAAGCGGGTTTGCTACGCGAATTATTATCGGCGGATGATTTTAATCATCCAGAAAAACTGGCAAACACAATCAAAGCCCTGCCGATTAAATTACTCGCACCCAGACCGATTGATGAAGCCATCAGCACAGCGGGCGGGGTAACATTTGAGGTGATGAACGAACACTTGATGCTCCGCGAGTTAGTGGGCGTATTTTGTGCAGGTGAAATGCTGGATTGGGAAGCACCCACAGGCGGCTATCTTCTAACGGCTTGTTTTGCTAGTGGAAAAGCCGCTGGCGAGGGTGTATTAACATGGTTAGGAAAGGACAGGAATGAAAACGCCAAAAAGTATTGAACCCCTCGTGCGTGACGGGTTTGTTGATGAAGTATTACGCCCGTTAAAAAGCGGCAAAGAAGCCGCCGTATATGTGGTGAGTTCGGAAGGCGATATTCGCTGTGCCAAAGTGTATAAAGAAGCCAATAAACGCGGCTTTCATAAACAGGCGTTGTATCAGGAAGGACGCAAAGTGCGTAATACGCGCCAAGCCCGCGCCATGCAAAAAGGTTCAAAATTTGGTGCGCAACAGCAGGAAGCCGTATGGCAAAATGCCGAAGTCGATGCCTTATATCGCTTAGCGGCGGCAGGTGTACGCGTACCTAAACCGTACAATTTTATCGAAGGCGTGTTGTTGATGGAATTGGTCACCGATGCCAACGGCAGTGCCGCGCCGCGTTTGAATGATTTGGATCTCACTCACGAACAGGCCTTGGAATATCACGGCTTATTGATAAAAGAAGTGGTGCGTATGCTGTGCGCGGGTATCGTGCATGGTGATTTATCCGAATACAATATTCTGATTGATACCCACGGCCCTGTGATTATCGACTTACCGCAAGCCGTCGATGCCGCCGCCAATAATAATGCCGCGCGTATGCTGGAGCGTGATGTGAACAATCTTGCCAGTTATTTCGGGCAATTCGCACCTGAATTATTGACTACGCAATACGGTAAAGAAATCTGGAAACTGTACGAAAGTGGTTTGTTACATTCCGACGTGGAATTGACAGGGCATTTTAAAAGCAGTGAAATCAGCGCCGATGTGAAAAGCATCATGAAAGAAATTAATGATGCGCGTGAGGATGCGATACGGCGTAAATACGAACAGGATGATTTTTGAATCGACAAAAACGGCTTCCCAAGTTTTAGAGACTGTGAAAGTATTTATGTGGGAGAGGCTTTAGCCTCGCATTCGAGGCTAAAGCCTCTCCCACATCATATAAAAACAATGACTTATAAAATTCAAAAATTGTTTTCATAATGTTTTCACAGTCTCTTTAGCTTGGGAACCAGTGATGTAAGTGTAGATTTATCACTACCTGCTACCGTTCATTTTAAATTCAGCGTCGCCTGCTTATAATGAACACCTCTTTCCCCGCCACTCAAAATACTATTCACTATGAATTTTCCGTATTTAAAATCCACCTTTGTTATTTTTATTGTCGCCATCCTGATTAATTTATCGGGCTGGGTATTGCTGAATCCCGCTGCTATGCCGCCTGATTGGCAGGGCGTATTGAAAGGTCTTGCCTATACCCCGCATCAAGCGATTCAAAGTTATGATGAGTTGAGTGCCCATCCTGATATTACCGTGGAGCAGATTGAACGCGATTTTAAAGTGTTCGGCGACAAGGTAAAAAAAGTGCGTATTTATTCCTCGACACACGGGCAGGAAAACGTGCCGATGGTCGCGCAACAATACAATATACAGGTGATGGCGGGGGCGTGGCTGAATAACAAGCCCGAAAATGATACCAAAGAAATCAACGCCGTTATTGAGATGGCGAATAAATACAGCAATGTGGAAAGCGTGCTGGTCGGTAACGAGGTGCTGTTCCGCAAGGAGTTGACGGAGAAGCAATTAATTGCCTACGTTGACCAAGTGAAAGCACACATAAAGCAACCCGTCAGCGTCGGTGAACTGTGGGACAATTGGGAAAAATACCCTGAGCTGGTCAAACACGTTGATTTTATTGCCGTTCATGTATTTCCGTACTGGGCAGGCATATCCATTGACGGGGCGATGGGGGAAATGCAGGGGCGTTATGAGCAGATGCGCCTTGCGTATCCCAATAAACCGATTGTGATTGCCGAAGCGGGCTGGCCGAGCAATGGCGGCGGTCAATATGATGCCATTGCTTCGTTAGTCAATGAAGCGCGATTTACGCGTGAATTTTTAAATTTTGCCGAACAACAGCATTACGATTACTTCATCATGGAAGCGTTCGACCAACCGTGGAAGCATTCCACCGAAGGCACCGCAAGTGGCTATTGGGGCATTTACGACACCACTGGGCGTGCAAAATTCCCGATGACAGGCGTGGTGTATGAAAATAAATGGTGGATGTATGAAGCCGCTACCTCCATTGTACTGGCGTTATTGCCGTCGTTAGTGTTTATCAGCTACAGCAGAAAAATTCAGCTACGCGGAAAATTTGCCTATTTTATGTTGATTCAGGCGTTCAGTTCCTTGCTCAGTTACAGTTTATTTGCTCCTGTGATTAAAGGCTTAAGCTCGTTTAATATCGCCATGTGGGGCTTGCTGTTACCCGTGCAAATCACCTTGTTGATGGTGGTATTAATCAATGGTTTTGAATTTGTCGAATTGGTGTGGAAACGTCGGCAACGGGAATTTAAACCGCCTGTTCCCGCCGTGCAGACCCGTTATCCAAAAGTATCACTGCACGTTGCCATTTGTAATGAACCGCCTGATTTAGTGATTAACACGCTGAACAGTCTGGCACAGCTGGATTATCCCAATTTTGAAGTGCTGGTAATTGATAACAACACCACCGACCCTGAATTATGGCAGCCCGTACAGGCACGTTGTGAACAATTGGGCGCACAGTTTCGCTTCTTCACTTTGGGAAAATGGCAGGGTTTTAAAGCAGGCGCGTTGAATTTTGCCTTGCAGCACACCTCTGAGGATGTGGAAATTATCGGTGTTATCGACAGTGATTATCTGGTGGAATCCAACTGGTTAAGCACCATGACTCCGTATTTTCAAGATGATAAAGTCGGTTTTGTGCAAGCCCCGCAAGATCACCGCAACTGGGAACACGACCATTTTCAAGAGATTTGTAACTGGGAATACGCGGGGTTTTTTCACATCGGCATGGTACATCGTAATGAAAACGATGCCATCATTCAGCACGGCACGATGACGTTAATCCGTAAAAGTGCGTTGCATGAAGTGGGTAACTGGTCGGAATGGTGTATTTGTGAAGATGCCGAACTGGGCTTAAACCTGATGAAGCACGGTTATAACTCGGTGTATGTCAATCACGCTTTCGGCAAAGGATTAACCCCGCAAACCTTTGTCGGCTTTAAAAAACAACGCTTTCGCTGGGTGTATGGCGCGACGCAAATTCTGCGTCATCATTGGCGCGATTTAATCACTTCACGCAGTTCGCTGACCAATAAACAACGCTACCACTTTTTAAGCGGCTGGTTTCCGTGGTTTGCCGACGCGCTCAGTTTATTGTCCACTATCGGCGCGGTATTCTGGTCGGCGGCGTTGGTTATCGTTCCTGATTATTCACGCTTTCCGTTGGATATGTTCCTGATTACCGCGTTCAGTTTATTCGTCTTTAAAATTGTCTATGGTCTATCACTGTACAGCGTGCTGGTGCCGTGTACCTTAAAACAACGCATCGGTGCGGCAATTGCAGGGATGAGCTTGACTCACACGATTGCCTTAGGGGTAATTCGCGGTTTATTGACCAGTGACCAGCCGTTTTTACGCACCCCGAAAGCCGAAGACAAACCCGCGCTGATTCAGGGTTTATTGATGGTGCGCGAAGAATTGGTGATGCTGGCGGGCTTGCTGGTGTCCATGGGTGCGATTATGAATCACTATTTTATCAGGGAAGCCGACGTACAATGGTGGCTGGTGATTTTAGGCATTCTGTCCTTGCCGTATATTTCCGCGCTGTATATGTCGCTGGTGAATGTGAAGTCGTGGCAGGCGCACGAGTAGCGTAACCATAAAAGCGTTTGTCCACGAAAGACACGAAAAGCACGAAAATAAGTTGTTTGTGAAAAGTCGGTATGTGCAGCACCCCAAACCTGCGAGGTTTTAAAAACCTCGCAGGTTTATTTATGCCGTCGAATTGAGTGTATAAACTTATTCCAACCTGCGAAAAATGGGTTATTGCTTACTGATAACCGTCACTGCAAAGGTTTTTAACGGCGGAACATTGCGTTCAAAAGGCTTATGACATACCAACTTCACCTCGCTTTTCCCTGTGGCAATAGTATGGAATTTTATAATGGCTATGCCGCCCGCACCAATTGCCTTGTCACTGGCAATAAGACGAGTATCGTCTTGCACCAGCACAGCACTATCAAATGCTATCAGCTCCCAAACATAACCTGTAGTGGTTGGTTTTGCGGGTAACATAAGATCCAATTCATCATTAATGTGCAGCTCAACGGTTTTGTTGGCATCATTTTCGTTTAATCGCATGGTGTGTTCTCGTTACTGTCGAAAAAACCCAAATTGGGCGAAAATATTTAGCTGTTCGGCAGGATGGTTTACTTAGCCACACCTCCAATTCAATTCGATGAAATAGAGACTTTTTTGCTATCTAGCTGACGGTCAATAATATGATGATAAAACCTTTCGAACTGAGCCTGTCGAAGTGTGAATGTGGTTCGACAAGCTTTCCACGAACGTTATCATTTTATTGTGTTAGCTCTATGTTGCCAGATTGAATTGGGTTTTTTAGTTTCAAACCCAGAGCAAACATAATATGAGTAGCGTTTGTAGTCTGTACGTTATCGAACATCATCATTTTATTGGTGGTTAGCTATACCAGTTCGGTCTCCCAGAATGTAGACTATCTGCACCGAATATAAGACGGTGAATCATCGAAACCCAGTGAGCGTAACTTGTGTGTCCAGCACCGATTCCTGTTGTTTTTAAATCAATTTAACCTGTGGCTATCGAAATCCAACAGGGCGAACATTAATAATTTCATGCTCCTCCGTTTCGGTCACGATGACCTGTTTATGATGCCGTCGTGCATGTTCAAGAGCAGCCAGCAGGTCATTAAATTCGGGTTGTCTGGACTAAGAGTGTGGCGTGCGCTCGATATTTCCAGCTCAACCAGTAACCTCCCCGATGCAGTGCGCATAATATTGCCGACAGTCACAACAACAGGAATGCGTAACTGCGTAATGGCAATGGTTTTCGGGTCGAATTCAATATAGACAGGAATACCTGTATGACGCACATCATCGAGTATCTCGCCATAGCCGATAGAATACCGATTGCCTGAATCAAGGTATGCAAACCGTCCATCCCTAAAATATACCCTACGCCCCGCCTATGGCACAACACGAGCACTCAGGGGCGGGTCGATCTTGCTGATATGACCAACGATAATATCGGGACTACTCATAGCTGTTATCTCCCAACCAAAAACAGCGTTATCACTAAAAAAAGGCTGTGAAATGCGGTTAGATTTGAATGTCTGTCCATTCCATATTCTGTTCACAAATACACTGCTTACGCATTTTATCGACACTGCTCAAAAATAAAATTAACTTGGATTAACTTTTAACAAATAATTCATCAATGATGAATGGGTATTTTTCATACCCATTTTCTACCCTTTAATACTCTATTTTGAGTGATTGCCCTTTTTACTTTAGCAAGTGAGAATAACAATGCAGGGGCGTGACTAAAGAAGTCCCTAAGTGATTGTGTAACCTATCGTTCTTGTGAATGCGGTTAATGGGATGTAGATAAAATGAATATTCTTGTAAATGATTCAAATGGGGCTTGTCATCAATGCCCTAATCGGCATTTTCGTTTTTGCCACAGTCTGTTAAACGGCGGTTCAGGTGAATTTGATGCTTATGCGGTTAAAAATAAAACATTGGCGGCAAAGCAGTTTTTATATCATCAGGGCGACCGAAATCAGGAGTTGTTTGTCTTGCGCGAAGGCTGGGTGATGTTAAGCAGAGTGTCTGAAAACGGTAAACGTCAGGTGTTTCGTTCGGTATTACCTGGAGAAATACTGGGATTTCAACAGTATCTTCATGAGCGTGCTATCTACTCAGCGGTTGCTTTGGTGGACAGTGTGGTGTGTAAAATTCCCAATATCATCGGCTTGTGTGCTACTCAGCCAGATCTGGCGTTAAGTCTGGCTTCGGCGGCAGCGCGTAATATGATGCTGACGGAGCGGTATCTGACGCATATCAGTCATCGAAGTGCGCGGGAAAGAATCGTTTTTATGGTGCTGGAACTTTATCATCGACTGAGGCAACGTCTACTTAATAAGCACTACTCCATTCACTTTCCGCTCAAGCAGGAAGACATAGCCGATATGCTGGGACTGACAACCATCCATGTCAACCGCACTTTACACGCTTTAAAGGATGATGGTTTGCTGGAGATACACAAGCAGGAACTCACCATTCTGGATTACGATGCACTGTGTCTGCTGGTAGAGTATGAGCCTGAAGCCTTGGTGACTAATTGATGTTACTCAACAGTAATATCTACGGTGCGTAACATCAATTATATATATAAATGTCGTAGCTTGAAAACTTTTTAAAAGTTAAATACTGTTTTGCTCCATAAATTTAAAAGCGATCCACAAGTGAGCTTGCGTCCATAATAGCGGTGTTGCGTCGTTAGGAACATAGTTACCGTTTTCTAAATAATATAACTCTGGGCATTTAAAACCACCGAATAGGCTGTTTTCTGGGGTTAATTGCGCTAAGGAACGATTAAAATATTTAGTTTGTAATTCCAGAAATTCTTTTTTGTGAGTTTTTTGATATTTTTTGCCATAAATAACAGAAATAATCGGGTTAAAAATACACCATTGCGCTTCCTGTCCTATTTGTAACAAACTATCGCGGCTAGACATATCATCACTGACATCAATGGTTCTTTGTTCAGGTTTTACCTTGTCTTTATAATCAGCTGACCAATAAGAATCACCGATATAACGACGAATACCATATTTTCAATCAGTTCATTTATATTAAATTTCTATCTTTAAAAAATTTGTAGTCTTTGAATTCAGTGTCATCTGGAACTAAAATGATGGCAGAATAAGCTGGAACACATAAATCTATATTACCTGATTGCATTTTTATTTTTGGAATATTAGAAAGTAAATCTTTTAGAGGTAAATTATGATACAAGTGTGAATGAGGTATAAATAATCTTTCTTTTATTAGAGTTGTTGTTCCATTATAAAACAATCAGTTAGCGAGATAGAGATTCCAAAGCCCCGCGCAGACTCCGAGAATATCATCATATAAATCAATAAGATGGTTTCTTAGTCTGTCAGAAAGAATGCGGTAACGCTT
>JAUYBJ010000182.1 GCA_030693155.1 Methylococcales bacterium | reverse complement strand
GATAGATAGGGCAACGCTATTTAACGATACCGCTCCATCTGTTTTATAATAACCCCCACGAAAATTTAACAGTAGATTATTAACCAATGGCAGCAAAAGAAGATTTTTATACCTTACTGGGTGTTGAACGTAACGCCAGTGACGCAGAAATTAAGAAAAGTTACCGCAGCAAGGCGATGAAATATCATCCTGACAGAAATGCGGACAACCCGGAAGCCGCTGAAGTCAAGTTCAAGCAAATCAAAGAAGCCTACGAAGTCTTATCCGATCCTAAAAAACGCGCAGCTTACGATCAATTCGGACACGCAGGTGTTGATCCTTCTATGGGTGGCGGTAGAGGTGGCTTTAGCGGTGCAGAAGGCTTCGGTGATGTGTTTGGTGATGTGTTTGGTGATATTTTTGGCGGTGGTGGCGGTAGACAGCGCAGTAGCGGCGTACAACGCGGTTCAGATTTACGTCATTCGATAGAAATCACCTTGGAAGAAGCAGTTGCGGGTGTGGAAAAGAAAATCCGCATTCCTGTGTTGGTGGTGTGTACCGAGTGCAGTGGTTCAGGTGCGAAAAAAGGCTCTAGTCCTGTTATTTGTACCACCTGTCACGGTCACGGTCAGGTCAGAATGCAGCAGGGTTTCTTTTCCATACAACAAGCGTGTCCGACTTGTCGCGGCACGGGTAAACAAATTAAAGACCCTTGCGGTAAATGTTACGGTCAAGGGCGTGTACAAGACACCAAAACCTTATCGGCAAAAATCCCCGCAGGTGTGGATACGGGCGATAGAATTCGTTTAGCAGGCGAGGGTGAAGCAGGTGAACGCGGCGGCCCGTCTGGCGATTTGTACATTGATATTCAAGTCAAACAACACGCGATTTTTACCCGTGATGGCGCGAATTTATACTGTGAAGTGCCGATTAGTTTTGTGACAGCGTGTTTAGGTGATGAAATTGAAGTACCAACATTGGACGGCAAAGTGCTGTTGAAAATCCCAGCGGAAACGCAAACAGGCAAATCATTCAGACTGCGCGGCAAAGGCGTTAAACAAGTACGCGGCGGCCCTGTCGGTGATTTATTGTGTAAAGTGCAAGTGGAAACGCCTGTTAATTTGACCAGCGAACAAAAAGCGATAGTCGAAAAACTCGGCGAAGCACTGACCACCAGCGGCAAGCATCACAGCCCACAAGAATCCTCGTGGCTGGACAGTATTAAAAATTTCTTCACTACTTAAAACGGGCTGAATCATGAGTCGTATTGCAATTGTGGGCGCGTCAGGACGCATGGGCGTGTGTTTACTTAAATCCGCTTTATTGGCAAAAAATGCCACGCTGGCTGCCGCTGTTTCACGCCCAGCCAGTGCGGCTATCGGTAAAAATGCAGGCGAATTGGCAGGTATCGGTGCGGTCGGCATTAACGTGGTTGATGATTTAGCCGCAGTAATGGATGAATTCGATGTATTGATTGATTTTACCCGCCCCGATGCGTCGATGGACTTTATCGAACAATGCCGCCGTGCAGGTAAAAAAGTCGTCATCGGCACCACAGGCTATAGTGATGAACAAAAAGCGGCAATCAACAAAGCCGCCGAAGACATTGCCATCGTACTCGCACCTAATTTCAGCGTCGGCGTTAATCTGTCACTGAAACTGCTGGAAATGGCGGCAAAAGTTATGGGCGATTACACCGATATTGAAATCATTGAAGCGCATCATCGCCATAAAGTCGATGCGCCATCGGGTACGGCGTTACGCATGGGCGAAGTAATTGCCGACACCTTAGGGCGTGATTTAAAAGACTGTGCGATTTACGGCAGAGAAGGCAACACGGGCGAACGTGACCGTAATACTATCGGTTTTTCGACGATACGCGCGGGTGATATTGTCGGCGAACACACGGTAATGTTTGCCGATGACGGTGAGCGTTTGGAAATTACCCACAAAGCCAGCAGCCGTATGACTTTTGCTAATGGTGCGGTACGCGCGGCGGTGTGGTTAGCCAATAAAGAGACTGGTTTATACGATATGCAGGATGTATTGGGCTTGTCTTAAAATATATGGTAGGTCGGGTTAGCTTAGCGTAACCCGACACAAGCCACTGTGAAGGTATTCGCGTGGGAGGGGCTAAAGCCCCTCCCACTAATCCAACCCCCTACGATAATGAATTTTAGGTTTTTAACGTAAACGTCACAGGGCCGTTATTAATCAACGCCACCTGCATATCCGCACCAAATTCTCCAAACTGCACACTGGGATAAACGTTTAAAGCGTGCTGTTGCAAATAAGCAAACAGTTCGCGTCCATGCTCAGGCGGTGCGGCAGACACAAAACTGGGGCGATTGCCTTTATCGGTATTCGCCGCGAGGGTGAATTGCGGCACCAACAACAAGCCGCCGTTAATATCCCGTAGGTTCAGATTCATTCTATCTGCTTCATCGGCAAAAATCCGATAATTCAAAATACGCTCCAGCAAGCGGTCGGCTTGTTGTGGCGTGTCGGTTTTTTCAACCGCCACCAACGCCATAATCCCCGTGTCTATTTTGCCGATGTCCTGTTGATTGACGGTGACGGTGGCGGTGGTTACTCGTTGAATGATGGTAATCATTGTTGTTTGCTAGGTACAGTGAAATCCAGACAGTGTTTATATTTAGGATTGCGATAATCCGCATGAACAAAGCGACAGTCACCTTCACTTACTTTCGGACGGTTACTGACAGCTGATTCAATCACAGGATTTGCCGCCGCATTGGTGCTGGGTTTAGTCAGCGGTTCGATAACAGGTGTCGGCACGGCGTTGACAATCGGTTGAGCAATCGGCGGGTTCACAGGCGCGGCAACAGGTTTACTTACTGTTTGCGGAGCAGGAATAGGCACGGCAACAGGCTTTGTCACGGTATTGGTCACAGGCTTGTCGGCGGGTTTGTTGACCGTTTGCGGTACAGGAGCGGCAACAGGATTGATGACAGGTTTAGCAGGTTTTTTTATGTTGATAACGGGGGGGGCAATGTCGCTGGTGGCCGTTTTATCAGCCGATTTGCTGACAGGCGTAACAGGCTTGTCGGTGGCTTTAACCTCATATTGAGCAATAGCACTGGCAACGCTGCTATCGCTTGCCAGCCAGCTGTTTAATTTTGCCAGTTCTTCAACATCTAATCGTCCTGCTTGCTGTAGTAAATTACTCCGCGCTTTAAAATAACGATAACGCGATTGGCGTTGTACTTTGCGGGCTTCGGATAATTGTTTTTGTGCATTGAGCAGGTCAACAATCGCCACTACGCCTAATTCATAGCCTTTTTCCATTGCTGCTTCGGCTTGTTCATTGGCTTCCAGTTGGCGGTCGGTCGCCAGACTACGCGCTGGTGAACTGGTCATATCCAGATAAGCGGCGCGGGTTATTTTTTCCACCTCGCGTAATTTTTGTTCCAGTTGGCTGGTACTCAAGCCTTTGCGTCCCTCGGCTTCGCGCACTCGCGCCGAGGTAATGCCGCCTTCATAAAGCGGCATCGTCATATCAACGCCAATGGTGCCGACGGTATAAGCGGGTGTTTGTTGATTGTTGAAAGCCGTATTACTGTAATTGCCTGACGCTTGCAGTTCAACGCGCGGCAAATGCCCTGCCTGATAGGCGGATATGCTTTGATCTGCCGATTCAATCGCACGTTTGAGTCCGTTTAACTCAGGATGGATACGGTGAGCCTGATCTATCCATGTGTCAACGTTACCGTCAGGTGGGGGTTCTGTGCTGTCCAGACGCACGGGCTGTATGCTTGTCACCGCATCGCCTGTCAGTTCGCTTAATTTTTCCAAGGCTATTTTTGCGTCATTGTTGCTTTCGATGAGCGCGGTGCGCAGGGTTTCAACGCGGGCTTGCAGTTCGTATAAATCCGTTATCAATGCCATTTGGCGTTCATTCATGGCTTTAACGCGGGCAAGTTGTTTTTCGGTGGAGCTGAGTTCATCACTGATAATGACGCTTTTATCAGTGGCTTCCAAGGCATCCACATAGCGTTCAACAAGGTCGGAAATCAGTTGCTGATGCGCGGCAAGCAGGTTTTCTTCACCTTGTTCGGTGCGTGAGGTCTGACTTTTCATCAGCAAATAGGCTTGTAAATCAAATAACGGCTGACGCATAGTGATACCTGCGTTTTTACCCGGGTATTGGTCGCCGCTTCTGGTTTCGTATTTTAGATTGTTACCTGAATAATTACCCTTCAATACCGCTTGTGGTAATAATTTACCAAACGATTGGTCTTCCTGAGCGCGGGCAATATCCAAAGCATACTGACTGCCGCTTAATTCTGGCGATGCAAGCAAGGCACGTTGATACAGTGACAGTAAATTATCGGCGTAACTCGGTGCACTAAAACTCAAGCCGATTAAGAGCAAAAATACTGAACGCATCGTTTTAATCCTCATTAAATGAACGGGCAAACACATTACTGAGCGGTTTCATCAGGTATTCAATGAAAGTTCTATCTCCCGTATTGATCAATACTTCCGCAGGCATACCTGGAACTAACACCAAGTCATTTTTGCGCAGGTCATCCAAACCTGTTTTATCGACTTCGATACGTCCGAGGTAATAACTGGTTTTGTTTTGCTCGTCGGTGAGTCGGTCGGCGGAGATGGTCAGTAATTTACCGTTTATTTTCAGCGTCTTGGCACTTTTGAAGGCACTGAAACGCACCTCTGTTTGTTGTCCGAGGCGAATTCTGTCAATATCAATCGGTGATATTTGTGCTTCGACGATGAGTTCTTCTTGTTGCGGGACAACATCAAGCAGATGCCCACCTGGTGGAATGACTGCGCCGATGGTGTGTACGGTTAAGCCCAACACCATACCCGATTCAGGCGATTTAATGATTGTGCGCTCTACGGTATCGGTCAGCCATTGGGTTTTTTCGTGCAGTTCGGACAGTTCAGTTTGTACCTTACTGAGTTCTTCCACCACTTCACGCTGAAAGTCTTTTTCAATTTGCAGAATTTTCAGGGAAATTTCACTGATTTGGGTTTGTGCAGTGGCAATACTGGCAACAAAATCGCCTTTATCGCCCTCTGATTCGGCTAACCGCCGTTCCAGTTCAGTGACTTTTTGTTTTTCGATATAGCCTTCTTTGAGCATCGCGCGAAAATCAACCAATTCTTTGCTTAATGAGGATGACAGCGTGCTGCGGCTGGTACTTTGTGCCTTAATCCCTTCAATTTTAGCCAGTAGCTGTTGGCGTTGTTCTTTGAGAATGGCGATTTCGCCGTTGCGTGATTGTTTACGCACCGCGAAAGATTGTTCTTGAATACGCATATTTTCTTGTATGCGCGGCTCAATCCCAAGACTTTTTAATTCAGCAGAATAACTGACACTGGTTTTGCCGTCACGCTCGGCGATTAAACGCGCTTCCCGCGCCAGTGCAGAAAATAATTGCCCGCGTAAGGTTTCTAATTGCGCACGGGTAGAGGTGTCATCCAGCTCTACCAATACCTGACCTTTGACGACATTGTCACCATCACGCACATGAAGGGCTTTAACAATCCCGCCTTCCAAATGCTGGACGGTTTTGCGATAGCCTTCAACGGTGACACTGCCAGGGGCTAATACCGCGCTGCCTAAGGGTGCAAAGTAAGACCACGCACCAAAGCCGCCGAAGACAATCAAAATAAGCAGATAACCCAAGCGGCGAATCGGACGGTCGTCGGCAAATTCATTCACATCAAGTTGATCTAAATCTCTGGGTTTGGTTTTGTATAAACTCATGCAGGTTTACCTTGTACGGGTTGTGGGGCTTGCGCAGGGCGTTGATTTAGTTTTGCCAATACTTCGTCTCGTGCGCCGTCCAAGACTAACGCGCCCTCATTCAACACCATAATCCTGTCTACGATGCCCAAAATACCGACCCGATGGGTAATCGCAATCACCGTGCAGCCGCTTTTTTTCAGTTTGATTAACGCCTGTGCCAATGCCATTTCACCGACATCATCCAAATTAGAATTGGGTTCATCCAATATCACTAACACAGGGTTGCCATACATGGCGCGGGCTAAGCCGACCCGCTGACGTTGACCGGCGGATAACGCCCCGCCCCCGCCACCAATCTCGGTATCGTAACCTTGCGGCAAGCGTAAAATCATGTCATGCACACCCGCCGCAATAGCCGCATCGACCACATGATTGGCATCGACTTCACCGAAACGGGCGATATTTTCGGCAATCGTGCCGTCAAATAATTCTATATCCTGCGGTAAATAGCCGATATACGGGCCGACTAAACTGCGCTCGCCCTGCATCACGTCCGCGCCGTCCAACCGAATCGCACCGCTGGCAACAGGCCAGATACCTAATAAGGCGCGGGCTAAGGTAGATTTGCCTGACGCACTCGCACCGACCAATGCCACCGATGTACCTGCTTCGATGGCAAAATTCAGCCCTTTCAGTACGGGGATTTTAGAGCCGGGTGGTACAACAATCGCCTGTTCAACGCGCAACGCGCCTTTAGGTGCAGGTAACGGCATTCGGTCGGCATCAGCGGGGAACGTTGCCAATAATTCATTCAGCCGTCCGTAAGCCGTGCGTGCGGTTAAAAATTGTTTCCAGCTGCCAATCATTAAATCAATAGGGGCTAATGCGCGACCCAATAAAATAGAGCCGCCAATCATCACTCCAGGGCTGATTTGTTTGTTGATTGCCAACCACGCGCCCAGCCCTAAAATTAACGATTGGATGGTGACGCGGTAGGTTTTTGATAATGCGGAAATCAGACCGCCTTTTTCACTTGCCAAGGCTTGTAAAATGATGAGTTTGCGTTGTTTTACTTTCCAGCGTGCCATTAATGCGGGCAACATACCCAAGGCATGAACCACTTCGGCATTGCGTAAATTACGCGCGGTGCTGTTGGAACTTTCGACGGAAATTTGGTTGGCTTGTTCTAAATCGTCATGCGTGGCGCGTTCGTTCCAGATTGCCAGTAAAGTCAACAGCAGTACGGACACAATCGCCACTGCACCGAAAGCGGGATTAAATAAAAACAGCAGTCCTATATAAATGGGCAACCACGGTGCATCAAAGAAGGCAAACAAGCCTTGACCTGTTAAAAACTGGCGCAATGCCAATAAATCACTCAGCGGTTGGGTGCTGGATTTGCCGCCACTGACCAATGCCTGACGAAACAGCACTTGATACAACCGCTCATTCAGTAATAAATCAAAACGGGTACTGACACGAATCAACACTTGCGAGCGTATCCACTCCAACGCGCCCAGCATAGCGAACAATAACACCGCCAGTAAAGTCAGCATCAGCAGTGTAGAGGTGCTGTTGCTGCCTAACACACGATCATAAACCTGCATCATGTAGATGGAGGGAAACAGCATTAACATATTAATAAACAAACTAAAAAATGCCGCCGATTTAAACGAATCACGGCAATAATAAATCGCTTCAGCGAGTTCTGAACGAGGCAAACGCATAAGTTTAAATTCCCTGTAATGAAGGAGCAAGCCCTTGCAGGGCTTGCTGATAGGGTAATTTTACAGACAGTGAGGATTTAAGCAATCCATAGCGGTAGTATAGATTTGCATAATAGCAAGTCAGTAGCGGTAAATTTGTGTATTACAGACTTGCTATTGCGTTTGAATGGCGGTGGGAATTATTTAAAACGCTGTTGATAAATGTCGCTATGTGTTCTATTTCTTCAATACAAACAGAGTGTTCCATCACATAATCATGCCATTGAATGGGCTGTCCCTCAGCGTGTAGCGTATCAAATACTGCTTTACCTGATTCAATAGCCACTACGGAATCCAATATGCCATGTCCCATAAAAATAGGGGTGTTTTTATTGGCGGTAGCCGCTTCGGAATTTAGTTGCGGCAGCGTGGGCAGGTAGCAGGACAGAGCGATAATGCCTGCCAATGACTGTGGATAGCGTAAACCGACGTGCAGAGCAATCACGCCGCCTTGCGAAAAACCAGCGAGTAAAATATTGTCGGCGGCAATACCTTCGCTCAGTTCGCGGGTAATTAGCTGGTCTATCAATGCAGCTGATTGATAAATGCCGTTTATATCGACTTCACGCTCCAGATTCATGGCGAGAATATCGTACCATGAGCGCATTTTCATACCGCCGTTAATGGTGACGGATTGAATCGGTGCATTGGGAAAAATAAAACGAATATGCGGCGCGGCGTTGACATGGAGTTCTCGTGCAACATCTTCAAAATCGTGTCCATCTGCACCTAATCCATGTAACCATATAATGGAATACTGGTGGTCGGCTGTCGGCTGTATTTCAACGGTGCTTAGTTCAGAAATCATGGGTGTGTTCCATAAGTAATGTAATGTTTACCAAGGACTTGTAATAAAGTTGCCTAGGTTTTTATAACGTTGGCGGTCTTGTCGGGTTACCTGCATACTTGGGCAAATCGGGATTCATCATATCCCACGGCTGAGCATCGGCGACCCAAATATCTTTTTGGGGTTTGAACATACTCGGATCGTCAAGTGTGGCGGCAGCGACAGGACGAACAGCGGCAAAATGGCTGTATCGTCCAAATAATGCCGTGCCGCATTCAGCGCAAAAGCCCCGATAAACAGTATTGCCGCTAGCGGCAAGCGTGGCAAATTCTTTGTACTCACCCGTGATGCTGAGTGCGTCAGCAGGTATCCACATAAAAGCCAGATACGCTGTACCCGTCCATTGTTGGCAGGTTCTGCAATGGCAGTTCATGCTATCAACAGGCGGTGCTGATATTTCATATCGGACTTTACCACAAAGGCAACCGCCCGTAAGGGGAGGCTTCATATTATTTCCTGTTAACGAGTACGCTGAATATTAGTACAATAAGCGTCATACTTTCACTGACCGCTTACGGCGGATTTTAACTCATGTTGGATAATCTTGTTGTAATAAGTTTATTTTTGTTGGCTTATTGGTACTGGCAGTACGCGCAGACCAGTAAAACCATGGCATTACACGCCGCCAAAGTCCGTTGCGCTAACTTGGAATTATTGATGCTGGATGATTATGTGGCATTGACACGCATCGGTTTAAAAAGAAACGCGGCAGGAAAATGGCAGGTTTTTCGTTGCTATGCGTTTGAATTTGCCTCCACGGGTGATGAACGCTACCAAGGCATCTGTACGGTATTAGGTGTTAGGGTTCTATCTATTGAGCTACAGCCGTATCGAATTGAGTAAGTTTCAACAGATACTTAGTCCACGAAACACACAAAAAACACGAAATGAATTTTTGTGCCTTTCGTGTTTTTCGTGGACAATTTTTTAATTTCACGCACATTAAAACTTCATGCTAAGAATTACCGAACTTAAATTACCTCTGGATCATGCCGAGAGCATGATAACCACTGCAATTATTGAACGACTGGGCATTACGCCCGCTGATTTCATTGCTTATAGCGTATTTCGGCAAGGCAATGACGCGCGTAAACGCAACGCTATCGGGCTGGTGTATACGCTGGATGTTGAGCTTAGAAATGAAGCGCAAGTGTTGGCGCGTCATCAGAATGATCCGCATATTTTGATTACCCCCGACACCACTTATCAGTTTGTCACTCACGCTCCCGCACAATTAAAACAGCGTCCGATTGTCATCGGCACGGGGCCGTGCGGTTTGTTTGCAGGTTTGATTCTGGCGCAAATGGGTTTTCGTCCGCTTATTTTAGAACGCGGTAAAGAAGTGCGTGAACGTACCAAAGACACCTTCGGTTTATGGCGTAAATCGGAATTTAATCCAGAATCCAACGTGCAGTTTGGCGAAGGCGGAGCGGGCACATTTTCTGACGGTAAGCTGTACACGCAAATCAAAGACCCGCACCATTACGGGCGTAAAGTATTAACCGAATTTGTCAAAGCGGGCGCACCTGCGGAAATTCTCCATGTCAGCAAGCCGCATATCGGCACATTTAAATTAGTCACCATGGTAGAACAAATCCGCGCCACCATTGAAAGTCTGGGCGGCGAGATTCGTTTTCAACAGCGTGTCGATGAGCTGATTATTGATAACCATCAAGTATGCGGCGTAAAACTGGCGAGCGGCGAAACGCTGGATAGCAATCATGTGGTGCTGGCGGTCGGTCACAGTGCGCGTGATACTTTTAAAATGCTGTATGAGTGCGGCGTATATATTGAAGCCAAACCGTTTTCTATCGGCTTTCGTATTGAACACCCGCAATCCTTAATTGATGCGTGTCGTTTTGGCGCATCTGCGGGGCATCCGTTACTGGGTGCGGCGGATTATAAATTAGTGCATCACTGTAAAAATGGACGTTCGGTGTACAGTTTTTGTATGTGTCCAGGGGGTACGGTGGTTGCGGCAACCTCGGAAGCGGGTCATGTGGTCACCAATGGTATGAGCCAATATTCGCGCAACGAACGCAATGCCAACAGTGCGATTGTGGTCGGTATTTCCCCCGAAGTCGATTATCCCGAACATCCGTTGGCAGGCATAGATTTACAACGCCGTTTAGAAGCTCATGCGTTTGTGTTGGGCGGCAGTAATTACCAAGCTCCTGCGCAACGGGTCGGTGATTTTCTGGCACAGCGTCCGTCTGAACAGTTAGGTGCTGTACAGCCGTCCTACACGCCCAGCGTACATTTAACCGATTTAAGCAGCGCATTACCCGCCTATGCGATTGATGCCATCCGCGAAGCATTGCCTGCGTTTGATAAGAAAATCAAAGGTTTTGCGATGGATGATGCGGTATTGACCGCCGTAGAAACCCGCACTTCCTCACCGATTCGTATTAAACGTAATGCGCATTATCAAAGTATGAATACCCACGGCTTGTATCCCGCAGGTGAGGGTGCAGGGTATGCGGGCGGGATTTTATCCGCCGCTGTCGATGGTATCAAAGTCGCGGAGGCGGTAGCGTTGGCAATGCTGAATGATGCCAGCTAATACATCGGCAGTTTAGGGGTGACGGGTAAAGTTGCTAAACCTGCGAGGTTTTTAAAACCTCGCAGGTCTTTATCGCGCACGGCATAAAAATGGACTAACTACTGGTTTAAATTTGATTATTACAGGGATATAAAACGATGAACATTGCATTATTGGCAGGTACGCATTCAGGTTGTGGTAAAACATCGGTGACATTGGCATTGTTGCAGGCGATACAACGCGCGGGGTTATCGGTAGCGAGTTTCAAAACAGGGCCCGATTTTCTTGATCCCTTATGGCATCAGGCGGTGACGGGCAAGGCATCTTACAATGTCGATACGCAAATGGTCGGTTTGGCGGATTCCTTGCGTCAGTTGCACAACGCAACGGCTGATTACGCACTGATTGAAGGCGTGATGGGTTTGTTTGATGGTCGTACTGGAGTCGGCGAGTCTGGCTCAAGTTTAGATCTGGCGCGGGTGCTGGGTGCGCCTGTGTTGCTGGTGGTGGATGTGGGTGGCATGAGCGGTTCGGTTGTACCGCTGGTGCAGGGCTTTTGTCAGAGTGCCAAGGCGAAAGGTGTAACCATTACGGGCATTATCGCTAATCGGGTCGGTAGTGCGTATCACGCCGAATTGATTCGCAATTTTCTAGAAGAATATGAGCAACCGCCGTTAGTGGCATGGATGGAAAAAAATGCACCCGTATTACCTGGGCGGCATTTGGGTTTGATTATGCCTGAGGCAAGCGATGTGCCTGATTTTTCGGCGGCTTTTCATGTCGATTTTGACTTGATAGCTTGGGGTGAATTAAGCGAACCGCAACAACTTTCCTCCTCTGAGCGTGAATGTTGGGGTTCGTTTCTCACCCCAACCTACGGCGGTTTATTACAAGGCAAACGCATTGCCATAGCGCGTGATGCCGCGTGTTGTTTTCTTTATCCCGCTAATGTGGATTGGCTACGCGCGGAAGGTGCGGAACTGGTATTTTTTTCGCCGCTGGCAGGGGATGCTATTCCAGACGGCAGTGATGCACTGTGGTTGGCGGGCGGTTATCCTGAATTACATACCGAGCAGTTATCACAGTCGGCAACGTGGGTGTCATTACGCGCGTTTATTGAAGCGGGTAATCCTGTGTTGGCAGAATGCGGCGGTATGATGCTCTTAGGGCAGGAGCTGATTGATATTGAGGGCAGGGCGCGGGCAATGGCGGGCATCATGCCGTTTTCAGTGCGTATGCAGGCGCGTTTGGTGTCCCTAGGTTATCGAGAGTCGGCAGCGGGTGTGCGCGGGCATGAATTTCATTATTCAGAACGCTTTGCTGATGAAACCTTAGCATCCTGTTTTGAACTGGAACGTGGCGATACAGGTCTTTATTATAAAAACCTGCTTGCGTCTTATATTCACTGGTATTTTCCCAGCAATCCTGAGACGGTGGCGCAGTGGTTTTTAAAAGCGTGTTAGTATGATTTTTATTGTCCACGAAAAGCACGAAAATTTAGTAGTAGTCAACAGTGGGCAATTGGAATACAAACCTAGGTTTGTATTCCGCCATATCAAGCTATAAAAATCACTCGCAAATTTTGCACCTATTTTTTTTTGTGCCTTTCGTGTTTTTCGTGGACACGCTTTCTTTTTAAAATTTCGGAGTAATTATGCAACGTATTGCTTTAACTTTAGGCGAACCAGCGGGTATCGGCGTTGATTTGTGTATTCAACTGGCGCAACTGGATTTACCCTGTCAGTTGGTCGCGATAGGTAGCCCTGAGTTGTTGATGGAGCGGGCTAAGCAGTTAGGTTATCCGCTACAACTGTATGATTTTAAACCCGATTTTCCATTGACAGCACAGGCGGACGGGCAACTGACGGTGCTGCCCGTGGCATTGGCTGAACCTGTAATATGCGGACAGTTGAATGTGGCGAATAGCGCGTATGTGTTGGAAACGCTGAGAATAGCCACGCAAGGCTGTATGGATGGTACATTTGCCGCAATGGTAACTGCACCTGTGCATAAAGGCATTATTAATGATGCGGGGTTTAGCTTTAGTGGGCATACCGAATTTATCGCTGAAATCACAGGCGGGCATCCTGTGATGATGCTGGCGTGTGAAGGTTTGCGCGTGGCATTAGTGACCACGCATTTACCGTTGTCCGAAGTCAGTAAAGCCATTACTGCACCTGTGTTAGAAAAAGTGCTGCGCGTGTTGGAACACGATTTGCGCACCCGTTTTCATATCGCTCAGCCGAACATTCTGGTGTGCGGTTTAAATCCTCATGCGGGTGAAAACGGGCATTTAGGGCATGAAGAAATAGAAGTGATTAATCCTGTGTTGGATATGTTACGGCAACAGGGTTTTCATTTACAGGGTGCGTTACCTGCGGATAGTTTATTTACTCACAAATATTTGGAATCAGCCGATGCGGTGTTGGCGATGTATCACGACCAAGGTTTGCCCGTGTTAAAACACAAGTGTTTTGGACGCGCGGTCAATATCACACTGGGCTTGCCGATTATACGCACCTCGGTAGATCACGGCACGGCATTAGACTTGGCAGGTACAGGCAAGGCAGACCTAGGCAGTCTGCAATATGCGTTACAATGCGCGTTGATGATGATTAATCCGTAGCCAAACCTGTGAGGTTTTAAAATCTCACAGGTTTTTGTAACAACCGACAGGACAACAAAAAAATAATGAGTCACATAGCACGCAAGCGGTTCGGGCAGAATTTTTTGCAAGACCACCGCATTATTGACAGTATGATTTCCAGCATTGAAGCGCAGCCTAATGAACATTGGGTGGAAATAGGGCCGGGGCAGGGCGCGTTGACTGAGCCGTTGCTTAAGTCGGGTGTAAAACTTGAAGTGGTGGAACTTGACCGCGATTTGGTCACGTTGTTGCAGGAAAAATTCAAGCAGTACGACAACCTGCGGATTCACAGTGCCGATGCGTTGCGCTTTGATTTTTCTGCGTTGGCAGTTAATGGCAAACTGCGGGTTATCGGTAATTTGCCGTATAACATTTCCACGCCGTTGATGTTTCATATCTTGGCTAACTCCGCCTGCATTGAAGATATGTTTTTTATGCTGCAAAAAGAAGTGGTGGATAGAATTTGCGCTGAACCCAACAGCAAGAAATACGGGCGGTTGAGCGTGATGATGCAATATTATTGCGCCACCGAATGGCTGTTTGATGTACCGCCTGAAAGTTTTGATCCTGTGCCTAAAGTGATGTCGGCGATTGTGCGTCTTGTGCCGCATACCGTGCCGCCTGTGCAGGTGGACAGTCTGGCTAACTTGAATACGGTGGTGACCACGGCGTTTTCACAGCGGCGTAAAACTTTGCGTAATTCGTTGAAAAAATTGATTGATGAACAAACAATGCTGGATTTAGGCATTAATCCTGTTTTAAGAGCGGAAAATATCAGTTTGAGTGATTTTGCCAAGTTAAGTAATACGATTGTGTCGGTGACGCAAGACACGGTATTTTTTGATGAGGCTGACGATTTGTAAACTGCGACAATCTGTCACGCGACAATTCACCACATTCCATTATTTATTAGGAATCGCTAAGATATATCAACTCTTGAGATGCAGTCTTCCTCCTCGGAAAAGTCAGAGTTTTATATCCTTCTTTATAATGCGACCATTTGGTCGCATTTTTTTTGCCTGCTGATTTTGTCATTACGCAATCACAAACCACATTCCGTTATTAATTCAGTAAGTTTAATGCGACTGTTTAAGATATTGCTACCTGCGACAATCTGCCACGCGACAATTCACCACATTCCATTATTTATCAGGAGTCGTTAAGATATGTCAACTCTTGAGATGCAGTCTTCCTCCTCGGAAAAGTTAGAGTTTTATATCCTTCTTTTATAATGCGGCCATTTGGTCGCATTTTTTTTGCCTGTTGGTTTGTTTTCAAATACGCAGTATTAAATCCCTAATTTTTAACTGCGACAATTTGTCACTGCGACAATCTGTCACGCGGCGATTTGCCACATTCCATTGGTCATTAATAATCAGTATTATAGCACCAACTCTTGAGATGCAAACTTCCTCCTCGGAAAATCAGGGTTTTATATCCTTCTCTAATGCGGCTAATTGGTCGCATTTTTTTTGCCTGCTGTTTTTCAAATGTATTCATCGGCAAGTGTCATTGCCATAAATTCGCTAATCTTCTGTGGTTCATTAAAATTGCCGTAAGCCAATAACAGTTTGATATAGGCGGCTTCAATCGATATATTCCATAGCATAATCGCACCGTGTTCTATGAGTATCCGCGTGCTTTGATAGGCATCTTCTGAATGAATGGCGGGGGCGAGATACACGTTGATATGGTGCGCTGTGCAGTGCTTAATAAATTGCACTAATGAATATTGTTCGCCCCATTGCTCAGTCGCACAGGCAGTGCCTGAATGGTATAAATCATGTAATACGGCATCTACACCGTCCAGATTAAAATGCGAATAATCCAAAGCGGGATAGGGTTTTATCATCAATATCCGCGCAGAAAATTCAGCTTTTACAGGCATGGTTTGGTGTGCAGTATTCAATAGGGGATTACATACTGTGAATTTTCCATCCTCAAATTCCATAAACACCTTATTGCGCACGCTGAAAAAATCCGAGCTGAGCTGTAAGGAACAGGCCAAGCGCGTGCCTTGGTGGACTTGCATGGTGTGTTGCTGGTTGCGATACGGTACAAACACGCCAGCAGACTGCTGTTGTCTGATAAATTCAACGGCACACATAAAATTACTCAAGCCATTGGCGCGTTTATCATCTAGCGGGTAGTCGCTGGAAACCAGTAGCATGGGGATTTTTAAGGCATGAAAATAAAAACTCAAGGCACACGCGGTATAAGCGAGCGTATCGGTGCCGTGCGTGATGATGATACCGTCGTAATGATCGAGTGGTTGCGCTTCAATGGCGGCTATCAAGGTTTGCCATACCGTGGGGGCAAGATTTTCACTGAGTATTTTTACGGGTTCTATGCAGTGGAAATGCAGGTCTTCAGGGTGTGTATCCTGTTGTTGAAACAGGTGTAATAATGTGGATTGTGTGGTGCTAGTGGTATCTATCGTACCTGCATTGACTGTTGATCCTATCGTACCGCCCGTCAATACCATCAAAATGTGTTTCATTGTGTGTTTACCGTGTGTTTTTATGGCAATCAGGCAACGCCCGACACTGTTATAATATGATGTTGTGTTAACCAACTTTCACTTTACCATGAAAATATCCTTGATTGTCGCGATGGCAAGTAATCGAGTCATTGGCAATAACGGTCAAATGCCGTGGCATTTATCAGCAGACTTGAAAAAATTCAGACAAATAACCACAGGTTTTCCCATTATTATGGGCAGAAAAACCTATGATGCAATAGGTAGACCCTTGCCTAACCGCACTAACATTATTGTCAGTACCAATACCGATTATCAAGCTGATGGGTGCGTGGTGTTTAATGACATCAATAGCGCGTTAGCCCATGCTGAAAGCCTCGCCGAACAAGTATTTATCATTGGCGGCGCGACACTGTATGCAGCCTTATTAGCTGCCGCCGATATGTTGTATATTACCGAAATTCACCAAGATTTTACGGGTGATACTTATTTTCCCTCTTTTGATATGAATGAGTGGGCAGAAGTAGCGCGGGAATATATTGATGACGACCCCAGCGTGGATTTTAGCTACAGTTTTTTACAGTTTGCACGGCAAACAGACGAAAAAACAGTTAAAATGTACGGACAAACGATAATCCTGTAATAAAAAACACGCAGCTTGGTAGCTATCATGCAAACACACTATAAGACGGATGACTTGAGAATTTGTGGTATTAAAGAAGTTATTGCCCCTGTTCAGGTTCACGAAGAATACCCACTGACCGACGCGGCAGCACTGACCACCGCACAGGCTAGAGCCGATATTCATAAAATTTTGACAGGTCAAGATGACAGATTATTGGTAGTGATAGGTCCTTGCTCTATTCATGATCCCGTGGCGGCTATCGAATATGCCCAGTTATTAAAAGCCATGAAAGATGAAATGCAGGACGATTTACTCATCGTCATGCGGGTTTACTTTGAAAAACCACGCACGACTGTGGGTTGGAAAGGCTTAATCAACGACCCTGATTTAAACGCCAGTTTTAATATCAACAAAGGCTTGCGCATTGCCAGAAAATTATTATTGGATGTCAATGAATTAGGAATGCCAGCTGCCACTGAATATCTGGATTTAATCACCCCGCAATATGTCTCAGACTTGATTGCATGGGGTGCAATCGGTGCGCGTACTACTGAAAGCCAAGGGCACCGCGAATTGGCTTCTGGCGTATCCTGTCCGATTGGCTTTAAAAATTCCACCGATGGCACGATTAAAATTGCCATTGATGCCATTGGCGCAGCAATGAGTCCGCATCACTTTATTTCTTTGAATAAAGCAGGGCGTTCAGCGATTTTTTCTACCACAGGTAATGAAGACGTGCACATCATTTTACGCGGCGGTAATGATCGCCCTAATTATGATGCTGTCAGCGTTGATAAAGTCGCTGATGGTTTGGAAAAAGCCTATTTACGCGCCAATATCATGATTGATTTCAGTCATGCCAACAGTTTGAAACAATGTCAACGACAACTCATTGTCGGTGATGATGTTGCGGGACAAATTGCTATTGGCGATTACCGCATTATGGGTGCAATGATTGAAAGCAATCTCAAAGGCGGCAGTCAGCACGTTGTTGAAGGGCAACCGCTTATTTATGGCAAAAGTATTACTGACGGCTGTTTATCGTGGGAAGAAACCGTGCCATTATTGCGTACGCTTGCCAGTGCCGTACAAAAACGCCGCGCAGTGAAAAAAATCGAGGGAGATGCTGAATGAACATTTACATTAACGGACAAAGCCGCGACATCGCAGAAAACAGCCGAGTCAGTGACGTGATTGCTGAACTGGAACTCACAGGTAAAAAAATTGCCGTCGAACTGAATGAAGAAATTCTGCCGTTTCAACAGCACGCAACTCAGATTCTGCACGCCGAAGATAAGTTGGAAATCGTCCACGCCATTGGTGGCGGACAAGATGACTCTTTTGTATTGGCTGGGGTTACTTATCGCTCGCGCCTGTTAGTCGGCACAGGTAAATACAAAGATTTAGAAGAAACCCGTTTAGCGATTGAAGCCAGTGGCGCGCAAATTGTCACCGTGGCTATTCGCCGTACCAATATCGGGCAAAATGCAGGTGAACCGAATTTATTGGATGTGATTTCACCCGATAAATATACTATTTTACCCAATACCGCAGGCTGCTACACCGTTGACGAAGCGGTCAGAACCTGTCGTTTAGGCAGAGAATTATTAGGCGGTCATAATCTGGTCAAACTGGAAGTATTAGCCGACCAGCAAACGCTGTTCCCCAACGTTGCCGAAACTTATTTAGCCGCAGAAATTCTGGTCAAAGACGGTTTTGATGTCATGGTCTATACCAATGACGACCCAATAGCCGCCAAACGCTTAGAAGACATCGGCTGTGTTGCCGTCATGCCGCTTGCCGCGCCTATCGGTTCAGGTTTAGGTATCCGCAACCCTTACAACATCCTAACTATCGTTGAAAATGCCAAAGTACCGATTTTAGTCGATGCAGGCGTAGGTACAGCTTCTGATGCCGCCATTGCAATGGAATTAGGTTGTGCAGGTGTGTTAATGAATACCGCGATAGCCGAAGCGAAAAACCCGGTTCTTATGGCTTCCGCGATGCGTAAAGGTATAGAAGCAGGCAGAGAAGCCTATTTAGCAGGACGTATGCCCAGAAAACGTTTCGCCTCCGCCTCTTCTCCCATAGACGGCTTGTTTTTTTAACTGCGTCGCCGCATTTCTGTAGGATGGGTGGAGCGCAAGCGAAGCCCATCACATCAGCTCTTAATGATGGGTTCATGACATCGAGATCGTGAAAGTATTGGATTTTGGAATCAAAACTCATGAGTTTTGACTCCAGCACCATAGATAAATCAATAAGTTAAAAATAACGTTTTGATTGTTTTTGCATACTTTCACAGTCTCTATCGCCTTTACCCATCTATGAATTCCTAAGGATAGACTTATCTCCAAGCATTTTTACACTGATTCACAACAAGCCTATTTGTAGTGTGTGGAAACGATACTACACTACACAGAGCCGTCCTTTGGACGGTTTTTCAAATTTCAGCCAATAAACCACCATCCCCTGCACTTAAGGAGCAATACGTTTTGAGTTTACACAGTTACCAGTCGGTAAATCGCGAGCAATTAGCCAAAGACATCACGGCCATTCATCAACAATCACTTGCTGATACTGGCATTGCGGATTTTGAGCATTTAACCAAAATGGAAAAATGGGGGAAAATCTGCTCGATTATCGGTTATGGTACGGCATGGATTTTCCCTAATCCTTTTGCCGCGCTGTTAATCAGTCAGGGTAGTTTTACCCGCTGGACACAGGTAGGGCATCCGACGGTGCATAGAGCCTACGATAAAATTGAGGGTGGCGATAAAAATTACACCAGCAAAACATTTGCTCAGGGCTGGCGACGTTTTATTGATTGGCCGGACTGGTTTACTATGGCGGGCTGGCATCATGAGCATAATGTGCTGCATCATTATAGTTTGGGCGAAAAAGCAGATCCCAACAATGCGCAACATAATATGGAATGGCTGAGACAATCCAGTCTGCCGATGTGGTCGCGTTATCTGATTGTGGCGGCGTTTGCAGGAATATGGAAAATTGTGTATTACACGCCCAGAACCCATAAAGAACTGTGTTTACATTCTGCCAGACAACAAGGAGAGACCAAGCCAGCGATGAGCCGTCTTGGTGCGTGGAGTGTGTTTACTAAACAGGGCAGGGCATTATGGTTGCACAGTATTTTGCCTTATGGCGCGTACCGCTTTGTGTTACTGCCGTTGCTGTTTTTACCGTTAGGCAGTTTTGCTGCTATCAGCGTGCTGATTAATTCCCTGCTTGCGGAAATTTTCACCAATATACACAGTTTTGTGGTGATGATTCCCAATCATGCAGGTGATGATGTGATGATGTTTGATGAAAAAAGTCACAGTAAAGGCGAGTTTTATTTGCGGCAGATTCTGGGATCAGTGAATTATCCGACAGGTTCTAATTTTAATAATTTTTTTTACGGCTGGTTGAATTATCAGATTGAACATCATTTATGGCCTGATATGCCGTTAAGTCAGTATCAAAAAGTGCAGCCGCAAGTGGAAGCGGTGTGTAAAAAACATAATATTCCTTACCTTCAGCAATCGGTTTTTAAACGCTTACGCAAAGCCGTGGATGTGATGGTAGGTAAAACCTCGATGCTGAAACCTGTCGTTGTATAAAACAGGTTCGTTAAAGTCGGGTTAGTGGCAGTATAATCCGATTTTTCTACTACCCATATTATCTATTCATGTCCAAGCAGCCTCCGTTGCAACACGCTCAAGACGCACCCTCGTTACCCAACAGCACTGTTAAATTTATTGTCTATTGTTTAGCCCGTTTTCGTGGCTGGATTGTGTTGATGATACTGCTAGAAATTGGACAGGCGACGGGCAGTATTTTAGTGCCTTACGCCATTAAAGCCATTATGGATGGGGTGGCGCAGTTATCTGGCTCAGGGGCAAACGTGCTGGATAGTTTACGCGAGCCGTTGCTGCTGTTGGTGGGTTTGAACGTGCTGGAAATTCTGTCCAGTCGCGGCAGTGGTGCGGTGTTGATTATTATGGGCGCGAGTTTACGGCAAAATACCACCAAATTACTGTACGCTTATTTGCAATACCATTCGCCGCGCTATTTTGGTAGTCATTTTGCGGGAGCATTAGCCCATCGTATCAGCGAAACCGCCACCAGCGTTAATCATATTACTTGGCTGGTATTATGCGATTTCGGGCCGGTGTTAGTGACATTTTTTGTGTCCAGTGCGTTGCTGTTAAACGTCCATCAAGGTTTGGGTTTGCTGGTGGCGGGTTGGGTCTTTTGCTATGTGAGCCTTTCGTATTGGCTGGCGACGCGCTGTCAGCCCTATGCGCAGAATTACGCGGCGGTACGCAGTCTGGTGAATGGTAAAATTGTTGATGCCGTCACCAATATATTGAATGCCAAATTATTTGCCCGCTTAGGTTTTGAGCGCGACTTTTTGGACGGTTTTTTAGCAACCGAAGCCGATACGGGACGGCGCACCTTTTGGTATATGGAGCGCATCCGCTGGTTTCAATTTACCGCAGCGGCACTGTTGAAAATCGGCACCATCTATTACGCGCTGACTTTATGGGATAGCGGCGTGATTACCGTCGGCGAATTCACCATGAGCATGGGTCTGGCATTACTGATTATCAGTGATGCACGCAATTTAACGCGCCGTTTTTTAGAGCTGTTTGAATATCTGGGCAATATCGCCAACGGTGTCAGTACCATTGTACAAGCACATGAAATTGTTGACGTACCGAACGCGCAACCGTTACACATTACCCATGGGCGCATTGAATTTCGTAACGTATGTTTTGCTTATGATGCCAATAAACCCGTGTTTGATCATCTCAATGTCGTGATTGAATCAGGACAGCGTGTGGGTTTGGTCGGTTTTTCAGGTTCAGGTAAATCCACCTTTGTGAGCTTGATGTTGCGTAATTTTGAACCGCAAAGCGGGCAGATTTTAATTGATGACACCGATATTCAGCAGGTGTTAATCGATTCTCTGCATGAACAGGTGAGTTTGATACCGCAAGATCCCAGCTTATTTCATCGTAGCTTGAAAGAAAATATCGGTTATGGTCGCTTAAATGCCGATGATGCGGCGATTGCAGAAGCGGCGCGATTGGCACACGCTGATGAATTTATCCGTTTTATGCCCGAAGGTTATGATGCTTTGGTTGGTGAACGCGGTGTGAAATTATCAGGCGGACAACGACAACGCATTGCGATTGCGCGGGTGATGTTGAAAGACGCACCGATTTTGTTGCTGGATGAAGCGACTTCCAGCTTAGATTCCGTCACTGAAAAAGCCATTCAGGAAAATCTGGATAGAGTGATGGGACGTAAAACAGTGGTTGCCATTGCCCACCGTTTGTCTACCATTGCGCATTTAGATCGTATTTTGGTGTTTGATAAGGGACGTATCGTCGAAGATGGCGCACATGAGCAACTGTTGGCACTGCAAGGCTTTTATTATCGTTTATGGACGATGCAGGCAGGCGGTTTTTTGCCTGAGAAGAAGCGGGTTAATGATTAACCGCTGTTTGAAAAAATTTAGTTACCATCCATTCAATTTATTTACTATCACTTATGACCGATTTAGAACCTACCACACCACACCGTATTCGTAGCTTTGTCCGCCGTCAAGGACGTATTACGCAGGCGCAACAATTCGCTATGGACAATTATTGGCAACGTTATTGCCTTGATCCGCAAGTGAATTATGATTTTACCGCTGTTTTCGGACGGGACGCGCCGTTAATTATGGAAATTGGTTTTGGTAATGGCGATAGTCTGGCGAATACGGCGGCGGCGAATCCAGAGATTGATTATATCGGTATTGAAGTACACAAGGCAGGCGTTGGGCATTTGATGATGATGTTGGATCAGAAAGGTTTAACGAATGTACGGCTGTATTGTCATGATGCGATTGAGATTATTGAACAGAAAATACCTGATAATCGTTTAACAGGCGTGCATTTGTTTTTTCCCGACCCTTGGCATAAGAAAAAACATCATAAACGCCGTATTGTACGCCCCAGTTTTGTGGAATTGTTGCTGAAAAAACTGAAAACAGGCGGTTATTTTCACGCGGCAACCGATTGGCAGCATTACGCGGAATCTATGCTGGAAATATTATCAGCCGATGGACGGCTTGCTAATACAAGTCCGACAGGTGATTATTGTGAGCGTCCTGACTATCGTCCGCTGACTAAATTCGAGCAACGGGGGCTGCGTTTAGGGCATGGGGTTTGGGATTTTATTTTTAGTAACTGATGTTACGCAGCCCTTAATTTTTGCAATTCTTCATAAGCCAACTGGTTTGCCTTGATGAAGAGCCTGGTACGCAATGCAAAATGATTGGTTTTGTGTTTTATCTTCAAGCATTCCAGCTTGAATACCGCATA
>JAUYBJ010000174.1 GCA_030693155.1 Methylococcales bacterium | reverse complement strand
TGAGAATAAAAGTCGAGCATAGTATTGGCGGCATGAAGCGTTACCGCATTCTTTCTGACAGACTAAGAAACCATCTTATTGATTTATATGATGATATTCTCGGAGTCTGCGCGGGGCTTTGGAATCTCTATCTCGCTAACTGATTGTTTTATAACGGAACAACAACTCTATTGAAGATGCGATTACATATTGGATTCAAACGGATGAGAACGCTCGTTTCGGTTTAGACGTTGGTTACAGAGATAAAATTATAGAATTTTTGCAAGAACCTATGAATGATTCGGCAGTTGAAAAAATCATTTCAAAAATGCGAAATGACCTTATCGTATTACAAGGAAAAGAAATTTCACTATATTGGATTTGTGGTGAGAATCAAATAACCATCAAAGTGGATAATAATTCTTTAACGGTACAACTAAATCCATAACTTTTACTGATAGCTAGTAGGGATAAACTATCCTGCTCGTAATTATTCCTGTATTTTGTTGTACTCCATACAAACTTGTTTTAATTAAATGAAATAATTTATTATGAAAGGCTGGGTATATATCATCACTAATCCTTCTATGTCAAATGTATTAAAAGTTGGGTGTAGTAAAAATGATCCAAAATTAAGAGCGGAACAATTTAATACTGGCGCACCAGATAACTACATCGTTGAATATGATGCTTTAGTAGATCATCCCAATAAAGTAGAAAAAGAAGCTCATATTTTATTAAAGGATTATGATAAAAAAAAGGAGTGGTTTAACTGTGATATTTCTATTGCTATTATAGCTATTAGACAAGCTACTAATTATTCTGTTATGCACGAATTTATTAGAGCGAAAGAAGAAATAGAACTTGAGATAAAACAACTCGATGAATTAATAGCGTGGGCGGATGAAAACAAATTTTCAGAAAATACTTTTCCTCGTAATAGGCAAGCTATTTTAGCGATAACAAAATTTAATTTATGGCATGAACAACTTACAGAACTACCTGAAGCTATTGGTATTTTAAAGAACTTAACTAAGTTGACTTTGACTGATACCCAAGTTAAAAAACTGCCTAACGCTATTGGAAAGTTGATTAATTTAACTACATTAGATTTGAGAGCGAATCAACTTATTGAATTACCTGAATCTATTGGTAACTTAAACAAATTGACAAAACTGTATTTATGCGAGAACAATCTTGCTCAGATTCCAGAATCTATAGGGAAATTAATTAATTTAACCAAACTATCTATATCAGATAATAAACTGACTGTAGTGCCGAATTTTATTAGCAATTTAAACAAGTTGACTTACCTAGATTTGTCATGCAATAAAATTATTGAAGTTCCTGATTTTATTGCTAATTTATTGAATTTAGATACTTTGAGACTGTCCGCAAATAAAATTACGGAGTTACCTAAATCAATTGGTCAACTTTATTTAACTCTTTTTGATGTTCGCGGGAACAATATTATAAATTTACCAAGCGAATTAAACCACCTTAGAGATGCCATAGAATTTGCTGATTTTTATTAATACCTAACGCGATAAGATGCGCTACATAGGATGTGCTGAGGTACGAACGCGCTCGTTCGAGAAACTTGACGCGAATAAGCGCACTCCTATCGTCGGCACATCCTATGACATTTAAAAAATAGCGACACCATTATAGGAAACTTAATAATGAAAAATTTAAAATATATTATTTACCGCGAAGGTGATTATTATGTTTCTCAATGTTTGAATATGGAAATAGCCAGTTTTGGTTCAACGATTGATGAAGCCTTAGCGAATTTAAAAGAAGCGGTTGAATTATATTTAGAAATAGTAGCATAATTCCGTTTTTGAACTAATTAGGTAATTCAATGAAAACAGTCACTTTAAAAATAGGTAATAGTATTTATGAAAAATTTTTCTGGTTGTTATCGCATTTTTCAAAACATGAAGTGCAGATATTAGAACAATCGGATTATATCAGTGATGATGATTATCTAAGGTCAATCACTGGCATGGTAGAAAGTATTAAACTGGCACGAGCAGAATCTGAACAACAAGGCGTTACCTTAGAAACTTTGGATTGGTAAATGTATACGCTACGAATAAACCCAACACAACCTCAACATCCACTAAAACATCAGAACATAGAATCCCATGAATTTTGACATTATTTGCTTTGATTGCGACAGTACCCTCAGCAAAATAGAAGGCATTGACGAACTTGCCCGCCGTGTTGGCTTGGGCGATGAAATGTCCGAGCTGACCAATGCGGCGATGAATGGCATCGTGCCGTTAGAAGCTGTTTATGAACAACGTTTATCATTGATAAGACCCGATCAAGCCAGTATCGACTGGGTGGCGGATTTATACATCAGCGAAATTGTTGACGGTGTGCAAGCAGTATTCAGCACGTTATTGGCGCAAGGCAAAGAAGTACACATTATCAGCGGCGGCTTACGGCAAGCGATTTTACCGTTAGCTGCACGTTTACAACTACCCGAAAGTCACGTTCACGCCGTGGATGTGTATTTCAACGCGGATGGCAGTTATAAAAACTATGAGCAAACCTCACCCTTAGCCAGAAACGGCGGCAAGGCGGAGATAGTTAGCACCCTGAAAGGCGAGCGTAGCTTGGTTGTGGTGGGCGACGGTAAAACCGACATGGAAGCCAAACAGGCGGGCGCGTTTGTGATTGGGTTTGGTGGTGTGGTTGATAGGGCGATTGTGCGTGAACTGGCGGATATTTATATCACCGACTCCAGCTTAACCGCCGTGCTGGAATATATTTTATAATCAAGATTAGGAGTAAAACAGCTTTAGCTGTTTTCTCGTTCGCACGCGCTACGGTGTGAGACGCGGCGCGTCTCTACTGCATTCCCACGCAGCGCGTGGGAACGAGCGTTTTTTAAATACAGGAAACAACACAAAGAGAGAGGCAATGGCTGGACATAGTAAATGGGCTAACATAAAACACCGCAAAGCGGGGCAGGATGCTAAACGAGGCAAAATTTTCACCAAAATACTCCGTGAAATTACCGTAGCGGTAAAAACCAGCGGGGCAGATGCAGGTAGTAATCCCTCTTTGCGCACCGCGATTGATAAAGCCTTAGGTGCAAATATGCGCCGTGATACCATCGACACCGCAATTAAAAAAGCCTCAGGTGCGTTAGAAGGTGTTAATTATGAAAATATCCGTTACGAAGGCTACGGGCCAGGCGGCACAGCAGTTATTGTCGATTGCTTAACCGATAATCGTAATCGCACCGTCGGTGAAGTGCGTCATGCGTTCAGTAAATTAGGCGGCAATCTGGGAACAGAAGGCTCTGTGGCGTATATGTTCAGCAAGCTGGGCATACTCAGCTACGCGCCCGATGTTGATGAAGACGCGCTGATGGAAGCGGCGTTAGAAGCAGGTGCCAATGATGTGACTAATTATGACGATGGCGCGGTTGATATTATTACCAGCCCAGAAAGTTATCTGACTGTTAAAGATGCACTGGTCGCCGCAGGTTTTGAACCTGACAATGCCGAAGTCACCATGCAGGCGGCGATAATGGCAGAACTGGATAGCGACGATGCAGAAAAAATGCTCAAACTCATTGACCGTTTAGAAGATTTGGATGACGTACAGAACGTGTATTCCAATGCCGATATTAGTGATGAGATTATGGCAGGGCTGGAATAAAGCCTGATGTTGTCCACGAAAGACACGAAAAGCACGAAAAAATAACGGAATGCTGATATTTTTGGTGAACTAACAGTTGTAGGGTTGCCATTAAGCTGAGCTTGACGGTTCGTAACCGCGTAGCGAGCAACAAAATATAAACACAATCAAGCCCCATAGGGGCGAAATGTTTGTCTCATTTACATTTCACCCCTACGGGGCTAACAAATCATCTAAAAACGGTTGCTCTACAAACATTTTACCCCGCTGGGGTTTTTCTAAGTGTAGACAGTGACGCAATGTGTACCCTGCAACACGTCAATTATTTCAACGGCGGCAACGCAGGTGCATTTTTAGCCAGTCGCACCAGATTAATAAATTCCGCCCGATAACCGAATTTATCCGCGCCTTTCGCGCCTTCTGCCAGTGTCATTACTTTGTCGTAATTAAAGTCTTTCAGGTAAGAATCAACGCGCAATAACTCCCCAAAAGCGGCAACAGCGGTGGCAAAGCGTGCTTCTACGGGCGTTTGGTCAACAGATTTATAGGCTTGATCTACTTTGATAGGCGTGGTGATTAACTTGCTGGTATCGCCGTCTGGTAATTTGTAACGAATTTTAACAAACGCCAGTTCGCTATTTTTGTTATCGGTTGTCGCTGGTTTAGTGTCAGCTTTTGGATAACGCAATTCATCGACTAATTTCGATTTACTGGCAACGGGGGTGATTTCATACAATGCGGTCACGGTATGACCTGAGCCAATATCGCCTGCATCGACTTTGTCATTATTAAAATCTTCTTTGTTTAAAAGCCTTGTTTCATAACCGATTAGGCGATATTCAGCGACTTGTGCGGGATTAAATTCCACTTGAATTTTCACATCTTTGGCGATGGTGAACAGCGTGGAACTGGCTTCTTCCACCAAAAATTTACGCGCTTCATTGAGATTATCAATATACGCCGCATTGCCGTTGCCATTTTGTGCCAAGGTTTGCATGAGCTCATCGTTGTAATTTCCACGCCCAAAACCCAATACCGATAAGGTCACGCCTGTGGCACGTTTGTGTTCAACAAAACTTTTCAGTTCGTTGGGGTCGGTAATGCCGACATTAAAATCGCCATCGGTCGCCAATATTACGCGGTTAATGCCTTTGATATTCAAATTCTGCTCGGCTAATTGATAGGCTTGACGTATGCCTTCTGCGCCTGCGGTTGAACCTGATGCGCCCAGATTATCAATCACTGCACTGATTTTGCTTTTGTCTTTCACTTTAGTGGGCTGCAAGGCTACGCCCGCATTGCCCGCGTAAGTCACTATCGCCACGCTGTCATCTTCGTGCAACGTATCAAGCAGCATTTTCAATGAATTTTGTACCAGCGGTAATTTATTGGGTTCATTCATCGAACCTGAGGTATCCAATAAAAACACCAGATTAGCGCGGGGTTTTTCTTTCGCGCCTATTTCATAGCCTTTGATACCGATATGCAGCAATTGTGTATCTTTATTCCACGGGGTAGGGAATACCGAGACACTGGTTTTAAACGGTTCGTTTTTGCTGGCAGGTGCGCTGTAATCGTAAGGAAAATAATTGACCAATTCTTCTACGCGCACGGCGTTTTTTTGCGGCAATACGTTTTGATTCAGCGAACTGCGCACGAAGCTGTAGGACGCGGTATCGACATCTATCGAAAAGGTAGAAACAGGCTCATCTTTGGCGATTTTTAACGGATTAGTGGGCGTGTCTTTGAATTTATCGCGCCCTTGGTCTTGGTAATAGTTGACCTGTGGCTCATTCATGACGGCGGGTGGGCTTGCGGCTGCGACGATACCTGCTATCTGTGCTGATTCAGTGCGGGCAGTCTTTTTGGCTTTAGATGGGCTAAGTTGAGATTTAGCCATATCTATTGACCGAATTCCTGAAGCAGTATCGGCTTCATAATCATCATTAACCGTTGGTGCTGGACTTTGCGCAGGAATGACAGGTTTGACTGCCTCGACAGGGGAAGCAAGCGGAACGGCGGAGGGAAGTGATAGCTCGGCGACCACTTCCTCAGCCTTACCAGACGTAACCGCAATTGACGCGCCTACCTCTTTGGCTGCCTCGACAGGGGTGTCAGCGGCAATGTCGTTCTTTTTTTCTGCACTTAAAGGTTGAGGCAGACTTAATAGTGTTGATTTGTCGGTTGGCTCATTAAGCACTTGCCCAAAGTCGGTAAACCGTTGCATAGGCACAATCGCCCACACGACAAACAATGCACAAAAAGTGCCGATAACTGCGATTTGATATGTTTTCATTGCTGTACTCCTAAAAATGGTTGTACTTTTTAGACGTACGGACTTGGCTGTTCCTTGGGAAATAGTTGAATTATTTTTATCAAATTCGCGCAAAGCCAGAGAAATAGCGGCTTGCTTGGCGGATGGGTCGGTTTTAACGGCGGGTGTGTGCCGCAATCGTTGCTTGATGTCGTCCAATTCATCCTTCATGGTCGCTCTCCATTTGTGCTTTAAGTTGGTGACGAATTTCGTGCATACGCCAAGAAATGGTTGCTTCTGCACAACCCAAAATCTTGCCGACTTCTGCGTGGCTTAGATCTTCTGCCAACACTAAGAATGCGGTTTCTTTGTAGGGTTCTTTGAGTCGAGCCAATTCCCGATATAACCAAGCGACTTGCTGGGCGTTATCCTGATTGACCGCATCAACATGAGCGGCATATTCCAGATAATCGGCGAGTTGCGCGTGTTGACGGTCGCGTTGTCGATGCCCGTCAAGACAGGCATTAACGATAATGGTGTATAGCCACGTTTTGAATTTTGCCTCACCACGATAGGCATGAATTTTATTTGCCAAGCCCACGCACACATCTTGGGTTATATCTTCGGCATCTTCGCTATGTCCCGTAAAACGGTACGCCACTTGATAAATCATATCGTAATGCAGTTCCAGCAACCGTTGAAATGCCGCGCGATCGCCTTGTTGTGCCAGTGTCAGCCACCGCGTTTCACTGTCTATAGATTCGCCGCTGGCAGAGTTCAACAGCTTGGCGAATCCTGTCCATTTTTTGAAGGCAATCATGCGGAGCGGTTAGCCTGAGAATGAGTGAATATTGTTGGAGTCATCGGACGCACTGATATAGATATTATGGATATTTAAAATACTGGCAATTTTACTGATAAATTCTGCCTGATTTTTACTGTAGACAATAGCGTTTTGATAAGTAAAGCGGTATTCATTTTGAATATGATCCAGACAGGTAATGACCAGATATTTATTGGTTGCGGTACGAATATAGTCATCTTTATTAATGGCATATTCCAGTAAAGAGACATCCAATAATGCCGTTCTTAATTCACCTTGATACGGATTGGCGATATTGGTTTCATGGGGGTTTTTACTGATATTGTGCGGTATGGTTTCGTTAGATAATGGCCCTGCACCGTGTCGCGTTTGATAGGCACGGGTAATTAAATAAACCGATAAAGCATCATGCCCTAATAACGGCAATATATTATGCGTTCCTGTATTGGCACGAGTCACATGAGGAAAAAAACCGATATTTTTATCGAGTAATAAACCTTGTGAGCCTTCAAAAATATGATTGTAATTGTTCTTGGGTATACCGTGGGTTTTTTCAATATGAACAGAGTGGGTGATAATATTGCAGCATTCTAAAAAATTACTTATATCTAACTCAGCATAATCTGTATAAAAATCTTTAATTAACTTGAGTTTATTTTCCAATACCCACGGATAAAATAAATCACCAAAGGTTAACGAATAATAATGCTCTTCACGGTTAATGGTTGCCCCAACGCCTACGCCACAGCTGCCGTGTTTATTATTCGCTTGGTTATAGCCAATATCGTAAGGTGTGGTAACGGCGCAATCGGCATCAATGAATAATAAGGGATTTATGCCTTTATCCAGTAATATAGATAATTCATTCACGATACCGACGGGGTTTATGGTGCAGCATTTAGAAAAATAACTCGGCGCACCCCTTAATGTACCTGCACCAAAATTGGAAAAAACGTGGCGAATACCGTTGCTGACAACGGTATGCCCAGCTTGTTGCCCACCCGAAAAGCGAATCACTAACGGGTTGATGGATTGAGAACAAAGATAATCGGTAAATAACCCTTTACCTTCATCCCCAAAACCTAAGCCAATCACTGCTTTATTTGCCATTGTTTATAAAATAATAGGTGTGGCAGTCGTTGCTGTTTGCCCCGCTGGACGCGCTAGGGATGCAGTGACTTTAGCGACTATTTCAGGGATTATTTTGGCTATTTCGGCGTGCCTTTCTACTAAAATAAGATTATCGCCCATGAGTTGTTTCCAGCCATCCATAACGGATTGTTGGCTGCCTGATGAGGTTTCTTTAATATGCAGGTGATAAACGTGATATTTTTCACGGGCTTTATCTAATAATTCAGCGGCATGGTAATTTTTATATTGCCCATTACCCATTATATTTTTTAATGCGGCAGAGGATATTTCTTTTAATGTCGGTTCATCACCGATAGTGAATAGAAAGCCTTTTTGTTGTCTTTTTTCCACGCTGTCAATAACGGTATGTAATCCTGCAAAATACCACGCGAGTAAATAACTTTCGCCGTCATTACCACCGCCGCCACCTTCCAGATAAACCTCAGTCAGCCATTTATCGAGTAGTTCATCACTGGATTCAAATTGCCCGACTTGTAACGGGCTGTTATCACATTCATGATCGCCGATAGCGAGAAATAATAATTGCGGGTCTTTAATACCGCGTTGAATAATATTACCCATAATATGCGGTAAACCTTCTTTAACCAGAAAGTGCGGTATAGAACCCATTGAGCCAGTCACATCAAGAGCTAATATAATAGACACGGTATTGGGATGTTCGTCAGAATCTCTGGATTCTCTTAAGATAACGCCATTTGGATTCATGGCATTGCTAAGTGAATGGGAAAATAATTCACTGGCGGGTTTAGTGGTATAACCCATTTTTTTGGATCGGCTTGCTCTGTCATCAAGCGAATAATCACCCATGCCCATATTAAATTCCTCCGAATAAGTATTGGTATCTTTTTCTGGCTATGTCCAGCGTAATTTCGGTATTACGAATTTTAATTCCTAAATCAATATCTTTTTCTGCGTATTGCGTAGAATCAAAATCACTGGCAAGAATTAAACTTTGTGCATTGGTCGGCGACAAGTCCAGCATATTATCTTGTTCGCGTTTCATTTTTTTAATACTGAGTTCTAAATCTTCAATTTTACGTTTGTAAACCAGTTCGGTGTCTTCGGCAATAGCGGTCGCTCGGTCATCGCGGATTTGTTTATTATTTCTTTTTAATGAGCTAAAAAACGCGCCTTCTGAATCTGAGGCGGATGGAGCGGCTAACTCGTTATCTTCTTCCATTGCATTTTCCTCTACGTTGAGACATTTGGGGGGTGGGCATGACTGCCAGTCCTTCAAGGGCTGGCAGTCATATTAACCGATTGTTGTCGAGCATAAAAACAGAATCTCTTGTAACATATTCAAGAATTAAACACAGCAATGAGATAACCCACTATGCCCGTTAAAAAACCCCTAGCCGATAAACATAAATTAGATCAAATTGTCACCGAAGCGCGTCGTAATCAGGAACTGCGTGAGCAGTCTTATCGTGGTCAGGCTCTTAAATTGTATCCGTGGATATGCGGTCGCTGTGCGCGGGAATTTACGCCTAAAACGGTTGCTGAATTAACCGTGCATCATAAAAATCATAATCACGATGATAATCCATCTGATGGCAGCAATTGGGAATTATTGTGTTTGTATTGCCACGATAATGAGCATTCGCGTTATGAAGAAACTCGCTTCGGTAGCGCGAAAACCAGTAAATCCAGCACGCCTGAAGCGACGCATAATCCGTTTGCCGACCTGAAAAGTTTGCTGAGCAGTAAAAAGTAAATCGCTTGAAAGCCCAACAGGATGGTCTTGGGTCACTGCCCACAGTTTTACAAAATAGTGGGAGTGGCTTTAGCCACGATGAACGATGAACGTGGCGTGGCTAAAGCCACTCCCACAACAGCCTGAATGCTGCTAATTTATGACTTAACCAACTGCATCAACTTGTCATAATTATCAACAACATCGTACCTGACCTGTTCCTCTGATATTCTGGCAAAAAATCGTTTAGCACATTCGGTTTTACATCGCTCAATCTCACGCAATTCCATCGACGACAGTGAACCTTTTGTTTCGGCAATAAAATAAATATGCTTCACTTTATCGGCTTCAAAAGCAATCGCCCAGTCGGGATTGTACTTGCCTACGGGAGTTGGAATGTAAAACGCTTTCGGCAGTTTGGCATAAACCACCACTTCTGAGCTGACATCAAGTTCACTGGCGAATTTTTGTTCGATAGCAGAATCCGTGGCAACAAAATTATAGATATGTCGCTTTAATGGTTCGCCTTTATGATTTGGATTCAATGTCATCGACTGAGTGAAAATATCCATATCGTAACTTTCTTCAATCGGATCGTAAGCAATATGCTCAACCACCATCGTTGCTTTTTGCTCATTAATCAAGCGCGTTGCCTTGGCAATAAAGTCTTCTGGATTCGTGCGGAATTGATAAAAGGTGTTGGCGTTAATACCCTGCAAAATTTTCGCTATTGTTTGCCGCGTGGTGTGCGTACCCGTGGCTATCTGCCCCAGTAAATCGTATTTTACCGATGAATGTGCGGACTGCTTAAAGGCTTGGGTTTCAGATGCTTTGACTTTAAACGCTTCACCCTGTGCCAGGTTTTCCAATGTTGCATCATCAATCTGTTCACCGCGCTGAACGGTGTACTGCAAATTGGCAACGTGCAATTTATCATCCAAAGTATGAACGCATTTTTTAATCAATTCGGCACTGTCAAAATGCACGGTATAAGCGGCTTTGCGGTTGATTTTCCGCCACAGTTCCTGAAATTCTTTTTTCTTGAAATTATCGTTCAGATCATTGGTTTTAGGATTTTTAGCGTTTTCAAAGGGTAATGCGTCCATGCTAAACACGCTATCAATCAGCGCAAACACCTGTTCAGCATAAGGCGCAAGTTCAACAGGTAATTCGGCTAATTGTTGTGCTTGTTTTGCTTCATGATAAATCGGCGTAATTTGTCTTTTTTTATCTACATAACCGTTTTGAATTAAGAAAAACTCAATATCTGTTGCTAAATCAGCTGTAACAACAATATCCGCATTGTCTGTTTTTAAAATTTTTCCTGTGAAATAGGCTTTATCCGCCACACGCGGACGATCCGACAATGTATCGCTGATGTCTTTTTGCAATGCCGCAACAAAATCCTGATAACTTTCACTGGCAACAACGGTTAACACATTGATGTCATGTACCGTTGCGGGATCATCCATACGGTCGCCGTTTTTATTGACCGCCAAACGCAAACCACGCCCCACTTCCTGCCGACGTGAAATGGTATTGTCGCTGTGTTTCAAGGTACAAATAACAAACACATTGGGATTATCCCAGCCTTCACGCAATGCCGAATGCGAGAAGATAAAGCGCGTGGGTTCTTCAAACGACAACAAGCGTTCTTTATCCTTTAAGATTAAGTCGTAAGCATCAACATCATCGGTTTCGGATGAACGTTTGCCCGTTACAGGGTCAACCAATCGCTTTGTTTTCTTGTCGATGGAAAAGTAACCGTTATGGGTTTTAGCCGCTGTAATGCCACGCAAATAATCGGTGTAAGCCATATCATCCAACGTACCCAGCTCATTAACCTGCTCGTTATATTCCTCTTCAAACATTTGTGCGTATTCGCCCACACTTTCGCCGTTCTCATCGTAGCAACGGTATTTCGCTACTTGGTCAATAAAAAACAGCGTTAAAACCTTGATGCCTTTATGAAATAGCACGCGCTCTTTTTGCAAATGCGCTTTTATTGCTTCTCTGATTTGAATACGGCGCAGAGTCGATTCATTGACATCACCTGTGGCTTGTTCAGTTTCCAATTGCACGCCGTTGGTGAAGCTCATCACGCCCGCATTCCAATCAATATCGCTCACCGTAAAGCCCTTGTATTGTGTCAATTCACCCGATAACTCAAACAAATTATCGTTTTTGTTAATTTTGCGCACGACACGCTTGATACCGTTAGCTTGCTTCACTTCAAATTCTAGGCGTGCGACAGGCGGTTTGTGTGACTTCTCAATGTCGATAAGGTACAAATACGCCGTTGTGCCTGTTAAACCTTTCACACTAATGCCATTGACGGCAATCTTTTTCACCAGCTTTTGATTGTAAGCATCCAGCGCGTCCAAGCGATGAATCTTGTTATAAGTGGTTTTATGCGTGGCTGAATAACGCAACATTGCCAATGGCTTAAACGCCACAAAAGAATCCAGTGTTTTCCCGCCTTCCATTTTTTGCGGTTCGTCCAGAATCAGAATCGGGCGATTAGCGGCAATCACATCAATCGGTTTGCGTGACTGAAAATCATCCAAGGCTTCATAAATACGGCGGTTATCTTTGCCTGTGGCATTAAACGCCTGCACGTTTATCACCATGATATTCAAACCAGCATCCGATGAAAAACTTTCTAAATTATGCAATTGCTTGGAGTTATAAATAAAAAACCGCGCTTTCTTACCGTAAGATTCCAAGAAATGTTCAGCAGTAATAGCCAGCGATTTATAAACGCCTTCTCGAATCGCAATGCTGGGTACAACGATGATAAATTTACTCCAGCCGTAACGCTTGTTGAGTTCAAACGCCGTTTTGATATAGCAATAGGTTTTACCCGTACCTGTTTCCATTTCAACATCTAAATTCACCGTGCAGATTTTGTTGCTTTCAAGTTTGACTGAACGCGGTAGATTCTGTTGCTGTTGCAGGTTTTGAATGTTGTTTAAAATGTGCGCATCACTGATTTTAATGTCGCCATTTTTAAACCCCGATTCTTCAAACACAGACGATTGATCGGCTTGTCCTGCAATTAAACCCGTGTCGATTCGGTAGTTAATGCCTGTTTGCTTTGGTTGACCCGCAAAGCAATTCACCACCGCTTCAACAGCGGCGGTTTGATAGGCTTGTTGTTTAAATTTGAGTTTCATTGTTGTTCAATTCAATCAGCGTAATTTGCTCAATATTTTCAAAATGCTTTTTATTCAAGGTCGCAACAGGCAAATCATGCACATAAGCAGTGGCGGCAATGAAAATATCGCGGAATTCAATTAACTTATTTTGGGCTTTCAATTCTCGAAAAAGGGTCGCGGCAGTTTCAGAAACACGATCATTAAATGGCAAACTGTCTATCCATTTTTGCAAGATATGGACATCTGCCAAATGCTTTTCTGTTTTCGCGCCACAAAGCAATTCAAACAGTGTCACAGAAGACATCGTGCAACGGTAGTTTTCCTGCAAATTCCATAAAATCGTCCTGTCTTTTTTGTCTTTGCGTAAAAAATCTATCAAGACAGACGTGTCAACTAAAATTCTTGAATCTGCCATGATGTCATTGCATTGTCGTTTTCGTTAATATCCCATTGTGAAACGGCTAAAAAATCCTGCTGCCACACTGCCGACTTAGGTTTTGTTCTATTTTTGAACTGTACGAACTCAACAAACCGCAATACCTCTTCCAAGTCTTCAACGGGGAGTTGTTGGGCTTTTTGATAAATCGCCTGTGCTATATCTTGTTTTTGCATTTTTATTCTCCTTCAAAGCGTTTGCTGAGTCTAATTTTCATTGCGTCAAACTTTCGATAAATGCTTGCGCCTCGTTATCATCTAAAAACTCGTTTTCGTCTTTGGCTTGTTTGCAGTCCAAATAAAACGAAAGGTCTTCGAGTTCTTGACGTTTCTTTTGCACTAACTCACTGAGAAATTCACGCTGTACGTTATCAGGTAAGGTTTCATAAAGTGCGTAAAGGCTGTGGGCGGTATTTGAATTTTCTGGTTGTGATTTCATTTTTATTTCCCCCTAAATCGTTTTAATGTCAGTGCTGGGTGACATCATGTTAAAAATCTGCTCAACGTTGATTTTGACGCTATCGCTGGCAAAACCTGCATCACAGAATACCGCGCGTAACGGTTTTATTTTTGCCAATTCTTTGATGAAGGTTTCAGTCACACCGCCGTTTCTATCAAAACACGCGACAATCGCATCGTTTGCCACCACAAAAACGGTTTTACTGTCGATGGTTTTGCGTTCAATCGGCAAACTTAAATCTACACCCCAATCCAGCAACACCTGAAACAATAAATCTTCATCGGTGCGGTCTGGTTTGATATTTTCGATAAATTGATGCAAGTCTTCTTTGCTAAGCGCATCGGGTGAATAATACACATCGTTCATGTTGGAACTGTCGATTTTCAATACCCGAAAACCAATGTCAATGGATGCAGGAGTGGCTTTAGCTGTAGGAGTAGCATTTGTGGGAGCGGCATTTGTGGGAGCGGCTTTAGCCGCGATTGTGGGAGCAGTTGTAGGAGCGGCTTTAGCCGCGACAATATCTGTCTGAAATGGAATGGCAAAGGTTGATCCTGTCGAGGCTAAAGCCTCTCCCACCAAAGCCTCTCCCACCACTGAGGATTGTTCCACCACCAAAGCCTGTTTGATTTTTTGCCCTGCACGGCGTATGCGTTCTTTGCCGATGTCGGCAATGGTTTTGTAACCCGCTTTGAAAGCCTCTGATTTTTCGTCGCAGGCTTCGGGAATTTGCACCATGATGAATTTGCGCTTGCCGCCGTCTTCGGCGTTGAGCTGCATTACCGCGTGGGCGGTTGTGGCTGAACCTGAGAAGAAATCTAGGATGATGTCGTTTTCATTAGTAGATAATTTCCCCAAAACTTTGAGCAATTCTTTAGTTTTTGGATATGAAAAAATATCTTGGCTACCTAATAATTCTTCAATTTCTTGCCTTGCTTTTTGAGTATCTGGTAAATCTTTTAAAACAGATTTAATCGACAAAGTAGTTATTTCTTTTTTTGAATATAACTTTCCATTTTCTTTAAAAAAGAAATCAACAATTTTTTGTCCTTTGGTATCTACAACTTCATTACCTGCTAACCAAGATAAAATCATGTTTTTCATTGTCCACCCAGCGGTCAAAGTAACAGGGTGCGCTAGAAAACCATTGGAAAATATTAAATTACCGTCAATTTCAATTCTCTCTGAACCTTCAATTGCTCCTGAAAGAATTCTATCAATACCTTCGTATTTAATGCCAGCAGGAAAAGTAATTGAAGAAGCAGGATGCCTTTCATCAATTTTTTTATTACATCTTTCAACTGAATACTCTATTTCAGAATTCAGTCTGTTGAAATAACTAATACCAAGACTGTCTTTCGTGTAACACAAAACGTATTCATGCGCTCTTGCTATTAAGCCCGCGTTTATACCTCTGGGCAATAACCATAGAAAACATCCAGCAAAATTATCCTCACCAAAAACCTCATCACACAACCGCTTCAAATTCGCCTGTTCGTTATCATCAATCGAGATAAAAATTACCCCATCATCACGCAACAAATTACGCGCCAGTTTCAAACGCGGATACATCATGCTTAACCAATCCGAATGAAAACGCCCGTTGGATTCAGAATTAGTCGTTAAACGATTGCCCGCTTCATCTTTTTGGTTAGAACGTTGCAAATAGTCAGCGGTATTTTCTGCAAAATCATCTTCATAAATAAAATCGTTACCCGTGTTATAAGGCGGGTCGATATAAATCATTTTGACTTTGTTCAAATAGGTTTCTTGCAACAACTTGAGCGCGTCGAGATTATCGCCTTCGATATACAGATTTTCGGTGGTGTCGAAATCAACACTTTCATCACGGCAAGGGCGCAAGGTTTTAGCAATCGGTGCATTGGCGTTAAGTAAGGCTTCCCGTTTACCCACCCAGTTGAGTTGATAGCGTTCTTGCGTGCCGTCAATCATTGAGCTGGATAATTCCTGTTTGAGCAACTCAAAATCAATCTTGCCTTCGGTGACGCAATGCGGAAACAACGCGGCAATTTTAGCGGTGTTTTCGTCGGTTAAATTGGGCGTGTGTAGTTTTAGTTTGTCCATAAAATAGAGTGGTGGGAAAGGCTGTGGAAAAGATTGTGGGAGAGGCTTTAGCCTCGATTCTAACATTATGTGCCATTGTTATGTCGAGATGTGTCATTGTTATGTCGAGGCTAAAGCCTCTCCCACATACTGCCTCTCCCACATACAAAATCCTTCCACATATAAAATGTCGAGGCTAAAGCCTCTCCCACTACAGCCTCTCCCACTAAAGCTTCTCCCACAAGTTGAGTCTCTCCTGCATAAAATTTCTTTTTTATAACCAAATGGCATCCCATAATGGATAGTTTCCTATGTTAGCCACTAATTTTGCTCTTAATGGATTCGCGACTATATAACGGGCAACCTGTTGTAAATCTTCTTCTTTTCTAAGTGCATGGTCATGATAGCCATCTTGCCACAGCGGTTGATGCAAAGGTATCAGACCGCGCTCACGGCGAATTTTTTGTATTTGACACGCGGAGTTGCCTTTAACCTGGTGCATAACGTTTGCCAGCGTGTTGTCACCTTGCAAGGTGCATAACCAGTGTAAGTGATCTGGCATGACGACAAATGCTAAACTGTCGATATTGCCAAGTTGATGCTGTTTGCGGATAGCGTGTACCACTAATCTGCCCAAATGAAAATCACTAAACACAGTTTGTCGTTGATAGGTCACTGTCGTGAGTAAATAGGTCTGGTTAGCTTGTGAGTATCTGCCTTTTCTTAAGTCTTTACTATGTGGCGCGGGCTTATTTTTTATTGAATTCATTAGACTTATTTTAACATGAAACTTATCGGTCTTTATCGAGGCTAAAGCCTCTCCCACAAGCAGATTAGAGCCGTTTGTGGGAGCGGATGTGGGAGCGGCTTTAGCCGCGTATTTGTTCAATAGACTGTTTTAACGCTCGCAATTGATTATTCAATTCAACCTTGCGATTGAATTGTTTTTCTTTTGCTAACCGTGCTTCAAGTTTTTTGCATTCGGTTTGTTGTTGTTGCAGTTGGTTGAGTCGTGCAATTTGTTCAGACAAACTTTCATGTTGTCGGGGTGAACTGGGTAACAGGCTCTGCATCATCTGTTCGTATAAACTCTGCAAATTGAGCGCGATGGGTAATGCTTGGCAGGGCGTATCAACTGGCAACCAATCGGATGAAAAATAACCCTCAATGACTGTTTTATCGTTAGCGACTTGTTTATAAGCTGTCGTAAACCGTACTGAATCGCCTTTAAAAACACGATAAAAGAGTTTGAAGGGAATGGCTGTATCAATACAACGCAACACGCTTAAATCGCATTCTGCACCTTTTAACGCTATATCAAAAATCTGTATTTCTTCGACACTGGCGGTTGCGGGTAAGTTAATGGTTTCAGGGGCTAGTTTGTATTGCCAGACAATATTATCAATTTGACGCACGAATAATTCTTTAACCGCCGCACTGGGTTTGGCGAATTGATAAATTTTAGACTTGGGTAACGGTCTGGCTAACGAGGCTTGTTGTGGGAACAAAAACACCTTAATCCTGAATCACTAAAAAGCTTATCAATTCAAAATCATCTAACCCGCTGATGGTATCGAGTAATGCAGTGGTTTTGCCGCCCGAAAACAGGCTATCAATGTCTTTTTCTTCTTTCACGTCAATAATTGAACGAACGGCTTGGTCTAGCAGATTTGAATAAATGCGCATATCGCGTCCATCATTGGTGATGTCATTGAACCGCGCACAAACATCATCAATCGGTTGCTGTTGTCCTTTACAGGCGGAGCGGACTAAATCAAGCAGGCGTTTGACTTCGGAATGGTCGTTGATGATTTCACCCTCACGACTGATATAGACCAAATAATACGGATGCAAGCGGTTGTATTGATTGATACGCACGCCATGATTGAGATTTTTAAGGGTAAAAATAACCCCCGCCGTTAAGCCCAGTTCTGGATTGGCTGGGACAACCGCGTGCATTCCATTCGGTACACTGGGCAGTTCTTTGTCATTTTTGGCGTGATTCAGTAAATCCATGCGAAAATCATTGAGTCCTAAATCGGTAATGGAAACGCCTGTTTTCACATCCTCCATTTCAATCACTTCTTCTTGCAATCGGCGTAGTTGTTCTTTGCGATAGGCGGCTTCATGCTTCTGACTGCTTAACACATTGTCATCACCTGTCGCGGTTACGTCAGCAATAATCATGCGATTTTCAACGCGCTCTTTGAGGTTGATATATTCATCGAGTGAAATGTCTGCCCAATAATTCACCAGTTGGATTTGACTGTTTTTTGAACCGATACGGTCAATTCGCCCAAAGCGTTGAATGATGCGCACAGGGTTCCAGTGAATGTCGTAGTTAATCAGGTAGTCGCAATCTTGCAGGTTTTGTCCTTCTGAAATACAGTCTGTGGCAATCAAAATATCGATTTCCTGTTCATGCGGCAATACCACGGCTTTGTTTTTAGAGAGCGGCGAGAACAGGGTTAGAACCGATTGGAAGTCATAGGTTTTCTTGAGTGTTGATTTAGGTGCATCACTGCCTGTGACTTTTGCGGTATGTAAATGATGCTGGTGATGTAAATCGTATGCTAAATGTTCGTAAAGATAACTGGCAGTATCGGCAAATGCGGTGAAAATCAGCACTTTTTTGTTACCGTCATTTATCGGGTTTTCTAACTTGTGCTGAATCTGTGCCTTGAGATGTTGCAGTTTTGCGTCGGTGTCGGGCGTGACTTTGTGCATTTCCATCAGCAGTTGTTCAATAATAAATAAATCGCTGGTTAATTCACGACTCCATGAGGGTAAATCCATATCGGCTAATTTGATTTGCACTTTCGTGCCAATAGTTTCATCGTCGGGCGTTGGTAGATTTTCGTCATCGTCATTGGTATTTTCAAATGCTCCAGCCACATCAGAAAAACTGAGGTCTACGCCGTTACGCACGAAATCATCAATTTTTGTTAAGGTGTTTTGGTGATTGGTTTTAAGTTTCTGTAAGGTGAGACGGAATGATTCAACAGAGCTTTCCAAGCGTTTTAACAAGTTAGTCGTCATCAAGGCTTGCAGACTTCGCTCACGGTCAACTTGTCGCAATCGTCCTTTACCGCCTGAAATTTGCGTGTCATACAGCATTTCGTATTTTTTCAACCGACTGGGCAAAATATAACTAACAGGTGCATATATCGCCAAACTGAGTGATGAAAGCTGGTCAAAGATAACATTGAAGCCAATCACATCGGCTTGGTGTGACAAAGGACAGTGAAACGAGAGTGGTTTTAATCGCTGTGGAAATTTACCGATGTCAGTGGTGTCATAAAAAGTTTCGATATGCTTGCGTGAACGGGCAATCGTGACACTATCGAGTAATTCAAAGAAATCAAAGTCTAATGTACTAAGAATTGCAGAGGTAGTGCGTTGCTCAGACGGTAAGTTTGACCAAGTATTAAACGCCATTTGAGCGCGTCTAAAAATGGTTTCAATATCTTTTTCTACACGCAGTTTGTCACTTAAATTGGCGGACTCACCTTCGTAAGCTAAGGCGAGTTGGTTGCGTAAATCGTTGAAGCGATTATTGACGGGAGTTGCCGAAAGCATCAATACTTTGGTTTTTACGCCCTGTTTAATCACTGAGTTCATCAGCTTTTGATAGCGTGTTTCTTTGTCTTTATAGGCTTCGTTGTTGCGGAAGTTGTGCGATTCATCGATGACTATTAAATCGTAATTTCCCCAATTCACGCGATTCAACGGTATGCCAAATGATTCGCCCGATGTGCGTTGTAGATCGGTATGACAAAGTACATCGTAATTGAATCGGTCTTTAGCAAAGATATTGGTAGTGAGGTTTCGATTGTAAGTAAGCCAGTTGTCGGCAAGTTTCTTTGGACACAAGACCAACACTGAACGGTTACGAAGTTCGTAGTATTTTACAACGGCTAAGGCAGTGAATGTTTTACCCAAGCCAACACTGTCAGCGAGAATGCAGCCATTGTATGTCTCCAGTTTATTGATAATGCCTGTTGCCGCGTCTTTTTGAAAGTTGAATAGCTTGTTCCAGATTAAAGTGTCTTGGTAGCCTGTGCGGTCGTTGGGTAAAACGTCTTCGGTTATGTCTTCTAAAAACTCATTGAATATGTTGTAAAGCATCAAAAAATAAATGCGTTCGGGTGAATTCTCTTGATAAACCGACGCGATATGATTGCAAAGCCTCAATGTAACATCTTCAAGTTTGTCTGAATCATTCCAAATTTGCTCAAACAGATTCAGAAAAATCATTGTGTTTGCAGGTTCATCAAATTTGTTGACGATATTGGAAACCGCATTGCCAATTTGATAGCCCAAATCTACGGCGGTAAATCCATGTAACGGCATATAAACGGCTGAATCATCTTTGTTTTGAACGCACGCGAATTGTTGCATGGGGGCTTTACTGCGATTGGAACGAAAGCTCGCATTTTGACGAATCCAGTTGGCGCATTCTTTAGCAATGGCTTTTTGGTTAAGCTTGTTCTTCAACTGTATTTCAAATTCACTGCCGTAAAACCCCCGTTCACGATTGAACTTGGAAATATGAAATTCGCGTTGTTCTTTTTTTAGATCATCACTGGCTTCATGCGGAATAAAGGTGGGTGAGGTGAAAATGAATTCCAGCTGTTCAATGTTTTCAAGTTCATGTCTTAAGGCTTCAAAAGCATAAATTGAAAAACAGGAAGCGGCAATTTTGAGTTTTGAACCACGTTGAAGTGTTTGCTTTAAGTTGTCACCAAGCAATTGATTGATGTTATCTATTATTTCCATTCGATTTTAAAAGGCATTGGTGGATAAATAACATCATGTAACATCATGAAAAAAGGAAATTGTTGCTATAAAGAATCAATGCCTAAATTTGCCAGTGCGTCGGCTCTGTCATTGCCTTTATCACCAGAATGACCTTTTACCCATTTCCATTCAATGTCATGCGGTGCAATGGCAGTATCTAAGCGTTGCCATAAATCGACGTTTTTTACAGGGTGTTTGCTGGCGGTTTTCCAGCCGCGTTTTTTCCAGTTGGGCATCCATTCGGTAATGCCTTTTAAGACATAGCTGGAGTCGCTGTAAAGTCGCACCGCGCAGGGTTTTTTTAACGCTTCCAAGGCTTGGATTGCCGCCATGAGTTCCATGCGGTTATTGGTGGTGTCTTTATCGCCGCCGCACAGTTCTTTAATGTTGCCGTTATAACTGAGGATAACGCCCCAGCCACCCACACCCGGATTACCGCGACACGCGCCATCGGTATAAATAATGACGGGTTCAATCATGTTTTTCCGACCGTGCTGAGGGGGTAACGGTGTTTGTTAATACGAGGGAAGGCAGTTCATTTTTCACAGGACTTAAGGGAATGAGTTGATAGCGGCGTTTGATGGCTTTAATAGCATAAGCGGTCGCAAAAAAGGCGTGTTTATTGGTGGTGAGGGCTTTATAGTTCATGGTATGAACTGTATCTAAATGAAATTCTGAACAGGTGGTGACTTCAAAATTTAATAATTTTAACCAGTCTAAGGTTCTGCTGCGCGAAATAAAATGCCCAGACCACGAGTCGGCCATTTTTTTATCCCACAAATACTGGTAGCGCACCCATAAACTCCACGGATTAAAATTTAACAGCACCAGCAAGCCTTCTGGTTTTAACACCCGTTCTACCTCGCGCATGGTTTGAAAACGCTGGGCATCAAATTCTAATAAATGCGGAATAATGACCATATCAACGCTGTCGTTTTGTAATGGCAAGTGATGCGACTTTGCCTGAATTTTTCGCGCCGATTCAGTCCCTAATTTTTTGGCATCGAGTATCGTATAACTTTGGTATAGGGTGCAGTCAATAAATTCATTTTCCCAGCCTAAACCACCAATTTGCAGCACTGTTTGCTGACAACTGACGGTAATGGAGCGTCGTAAATAATCGGCTTCTAGTTGTTGCAGCAATTTGCCTCTAGGGGTTTCATACCAAGAAAATAAGAACTTTCGTTTCATTAATGTACCCGCTGACTTTTATGTTAATGATTTTCCGTAAAAACACCGCTATAATTAAATTAATTCAAATATATTCGCAAGGGTTTAAAGATAATGTATGTTAATTCTAACAGGTCAGTTAATTTTTTATTAGTTTCTGTCTCTTTGCTTGTTGTAGGTTGCGCCGAAACACCCAAAGCACCTATAAGCTACAATGACCGATCGCCTGTTGTTTTCTCTGAGAATAGCAAACAGGAAAAAATTCCTCTTAAATCCAACCGTCTTAAAACCGCAGAAGCACATAAGAATACCGTCTGGGAGCGTCTGTTAAAACTTTATGCCTTACCTGAAGTCAGCAATGAACGGGTAGAACGGCAATTAAACTGGTATCTGGATCATCCTGCCTATATTGCCAGAATTCAGCAACGTGCCGAACCTTATTTACATCTTATCCTCGATGAAATCGAAGCCAATAATATTCCTGGTGAATTAGCGTTATTACCTGTGGTTGAAAGTGCTTTTATCCCCGATGCCTATTCAAAAGCCGATGCCTCAGGATTATGGCAGTTTATTCCCGACACAGGCAAACTGTACGGACTTGAACAAAGCTCATGGTATGACGGTCGTCGTGATATTCTCGATTCAACACAAGCTGCTACCGCGTTTCTTAAAGATTTAGGTGAAACCTTTAACGGTGACTGGAATCTTGCCTTAGCCTCTTATAACTGGGGTAAAGGCAATGTCTGGAAGGCAATGGAAAAAAATGAAAACCTGAGTTTGCCTACCGATTATTGGTCTTTAGACGTACCTAGAGAAACCGCAGACTATGTGCCTCGTTTATTGGCGATTGCTAAATTAATTGCCAATGCCGATGAATATGGCATTCATTTAAACAATATTCCAAACAAACCGTATCTTGAAGTGGTCAATATTGATTCGCCGCTGGATTTACAAAAAGCAGCCGAATTAGCGAATATGCCGCTTGATAAATTCATGAAATTGAATCCAGGCTTTAGTCGTGCGAGTACTTCGCCTGACGGCCCTCATCGTTTATTAGTGCCCGTTGAAAAAGTCGCTTCATTTAAAACCAGTCTGGAGCAATTGCCCGTTTATGCGCGTGTTGATCAAACGCAGTTTTTTAGAGAGCAGGAAGAACGCGCTCGCCATGAAGAAGAAAGATTGGCACGCGCAGAGCAACAACGAGATAACCGAGTCGTTGCTTCACGTCAAAAAGACAGCGTAGGAATTCCCAGCAAATATAAAGTTAAATCTGGCGAAACGTTGACAGCGATTGCCTCCAGAAATAAAACGACCGTACAGGCTTTGCTGAAAGCCAATCCTTCAATTGGTAAACAAGTCCGTTCTGGTGTCGCTTTAAATATACCATCCAATAAAAAAGCCGAACCGATTCAATGGACAGCAAAAGCGGGTAAAAATAAAGTCGGCAATGTACAAGTTGCCAGCGCAAAGAAAGCTTCTTCAACACCTGCTGTTTTAGCAAGTAACAAAAAATCATCGGCAAATGATAAAAAACCTTTAAAAGTCGCGTTGGCTGCCGGCAAAAAACTGACAGGCAAAGCAGCGGATAAGAAAGCGGTTAATCTGGCAGCTCTGACACCCAGCAAGTCGCAAAATTATCGTAAAGCCAGTATTGCAGTGGCGGATGTAGCCACTAAAGCACGTCCAGTCAAAAAACTGAAACCCGGTTAAGTGTAATGATGGCAGGTGTGGATTTATCCGCACCTGTTGTTCTATTTGAGTTAGCAAATATCAGTTGTACTGCATCGTTTCTACGGTATTAGCCAGTCTTATGTGCGCGGTGCCGATAGGCTTTAACCGCAGGCATCAGCATCAATCCCAACCCGGCAACACCCAGCAATAACGGCCAAACTATCGGCTGATTCCATTCCTGTCTTTTTTCTGTTCGCAATGCCGTATCTATGCGCGTGTATTTGAGCTGATTATTCGCCATCAAATTAGGCTTGATATTTTTATACCAGCTATGAAACAGCGAAAAACTTTTGGGATGAAAACCAAATAACCACGGGGCATCATGACGCGCAATATCTTGTAATTGTTGAATTAATTGGTAACGTTGCTCGCCGTTGTCCATATTGCGCATTTGTTCAAATAAACGGTCAAATTCTGGATTCTGATAATTGCTGGAATTTTCCCCGCTGAATGTTACTTTGGAATGCGGGCCGTATAAGAGAAACAAAAAGTTTTCGGGGTCAGGATAATCAGCATTCCAACCTAAAAAGAACAGTTGCGCATTACCAATACGCAGTTTTTCCTGAAATCGATTGAAATCAGTGGCACGCACCACCAGCTTAATACCTAACTTTTCAAATTGTTTACGATACCAGTTCATGCGCGGCTTATCGTCAACATTGACAGCGGTGGTATCAAAATACAAAATCATCGGCTCTTTGGTTTTTGGATCAATACCGTTTTCATAGCCTGCTTCGGTTATTAGTTGTTTGGCTTCAGCGATGTTTTTACGCTGCGCTTTGCCGTCTTTCCAGTCATAAACGTGGCGATTGATGCCTTCTTTGTCGTCTGCAAAACCATAAATACCAGGTGGCAGTACGCCTTGAGCGGCAACACCACGCCCATTCATAAAAATGGCAATATATTCTTCAATATCAACGGCAATGGCGATAGCCTGACGCAATTTTCGGGTAGTGTCACTGTTGCCGCCGATGACTGCATCCTGCATATTAAAGCCAAGATAATAAGTAGAGGTAGTTACCGCAGTTTGTAATTGAATGCCTTTTTCCTGCATAGTTTCGGTGAGTCGTGCGCCGCCGCTGCCTGTAAATTGGATTGCCTGATCGAAACTGTCCGAGGCGATGCCTGATAAATCGTAATAGCCTTGTAAAAACTTAGTCCAATAGGGAATGGTTTCTTTTTCCAGCATAAAAACCACTTTGTCGATAAAGGGTAGCGGTTTTCCTGCGTCTGTTAATAAACCTTTAGCAATGTCATCAGCTTCGCCTTCACTGGGATAAACTTCACCATGAAACAGCGGATTTTTTAACAAAATCATGCGCCGATTAGGATTGTTTTCGGCTAATAAATACGCACCCGTACCAATCGGAAACCAGTCTAGGGCAATATTTTTATCGGCTAATCCTGCTTGATCGTAAAACGCATCGGCTTCCCACGGCATCGGTGCAAAAAATGGCATTGCCAGCCAGAAAATAAACTGCGGGTATTTGCCTTTAATACGCACTCGATAGGTATAGCGATCTACTGCTTGCGCACCTGTCAGCGGCTGTGTTTTCAGCGCGGTTTTCGGTTGGTTTGCCAGTTGTTTGGCAAACTCATCAAAGCCGACGATGTAATTTTTCATCAGTTCGGCAATCGGTGATTGCAGTTTAGGATAGGCTAAGCGTTTGATTTGATAAACGTAATCATCAGCGGTCAGTTCGCGTGATCCTGTGTCTTTAAAGTTGGCTAAGGTGTGCAGCGGCTGTATTTGTGCGGGACTGAGTTGATGATAAGCGTAATCCCCCGCCGCATTTTTGGCTAATGCAGGATGAGGTTGATAAGCTATATTCGGTTTAATGTTGATGATGTAATCAGTAAAGGCAATATCACTGTCTTTTACAGGCTGTCCCAGCGGTTCGCCTTTGGCATTCAAATATTGAATATCAGGCATTTTAGTGGCAGTGAGCGGCACTAATTGATACGGTCGTTTCAAATAATGGTATTGAAACGGCGGTTCGTAAATCTGCCCGATAATGGCATATTCGTTGGAAGTGTAAGCGGCGGCAGGTTCTAGGTGTTTGGGTCGTTCAGTAAACGATTCATATAATACGGAGAGATTGCCTTCGTCTTCGGTGTAAGGATTATTGAGTGTGGTTGCTGTCCACGCGCGGTGCGGAACTAAAATAATCAGCGATACACAGAGCGGAAGCAGGGCTTTGTAGGCTTGCATTTTATAATCGAAGTAGTATGGGTGGGAGCAGGGTGTGCTGTGCTTTTGCACAGCAACAAGGATGTAGTCAGCGGTATGTTACAGCTGTTTTTTTGCTTTAGTTTTTGAATGCGCAGTTGCAGATTTGTCCGCAGATGTGGGTTTTTGAATCACTTCCAGACTGGCATACCTGCCTTCTAAGTGATCTAAATCGGCAGCGGTATTGGGGGCAAACAATTCAATATGCGGTTGTGAGCGAGTTGCCTGTGCAGGTGGCGTTGTCGTTTTAGTAACAGCAGGATTATTCGCCGTTAATTTAGCCGTTGCAGACTTGCTATTTGATGCGACAGCTTTAGGTGCGTCCGCAGAGAACACTTTAGGGTCGGTTTTAGGCGTGCTGTGTGCTGTTGATTTTGCGATGGGTTTAGCCGATGTGCTTGCTATAGGCGTTATTTTTGTTGCTTTAGCGGTGTGTTTGAGAACAGGAGCAGGGGGCGGAACAGTGGTTTTTCCTGTTAAATGGGCGATAGCGGCGGGATCATCGGAAGCAAACAATTGTACGTCGGCAGGTTTTTTCAGGTGTTGGCTTATTTTGGTGTTATTAGTCGCTGCTATGGCGAGCATTTCTTTTTGTGACAGTCTGTCATTTTCTAATTTCGTGGCTTTGCTCAGTATTCGTGTGCATTCAGTAATATCGCGCTCGGTTATTTTACGGTTTGGTACGGGCTTAATTTTTTTTTGAACGGTTGCATTTTTGGTGACGGCTTTTTTTTGCGGTGCGGTTTCAGTAGCGGAAACGACACTCATGTTTGCAATACAGCCGACACTGACGCATAGCAATACGATTGACGGTAATTTATTTTTTTTCATATTTTTGTTCCCCTGTTTGATCGTTTGGCGGCTTAAAAACAAAGCAAACAACGCGCTAAAAAACACATATTGAGTAAACTTGCAAAAGCACTGAATGCGTAGTATGAGATATTGTACGATGTTCTTATTGAAAAGGGTTAGACATACAAAATTTTAGTCGATAAAAAATATTTTTGGGAATTCCATTACAAACCAAATTCAAACAGTAAACGGACGGAGGCGTAAAGCACTAACGCCATTGCCAGAAAATAGACGAAGTATAGCAATGGTCTTTCTATAAAGGCTTGCCACAGCGTTTTAGGCTTGGTTTGTAAATACAGTTCACGTTGGTTGATAGTCCGTTGTTGCTGATAGGTATTTAATAAAGTTTGAGCGACTGCTAATTCAGATTCATCCCTTAGCCAAAAAGCAGGCATGGAAACCCCCCAATTACCAGCGGGGGTTTCATAAAAATCAATGTCCTGTTCAGTGAGCAAGTCGCGTATTTCATCTGCTTCATCATCAGGAACACCGCGCAGAGAAAATAGTAATAAGCTCATAATTGTTAGCGTGTGTTAGTGGTTGCGTTCAAATAGGGCATTATACGCAAAAAAGCCCACACAAATAGCGGCAATCACAATCACGGATTCCAGTGAAAATAAACCTAAACCAGCCACTACTGGGCCCGGGCAATAGCCTGACATACCCCAGCCGATACCAAAAACAACCCCGCCTATAATAAGTGGCTTATCAATAATGGTATTTTTAGCCAGTTGAAAATGCTGACCGAATAACGGCACAGACAATTTGCGTATCCATTTAAACGATACCATTGCTACTGATAATGCACCGACCATCACAAAAATCAAACTAGGATCAAAACGATCACCTGTAATATCCAAAAAATTCAGTACCTTATTAGGGTTAATCATCTGTGACAACGATAAGCCGATGCCGAAAATAATACCTGATAACAACGCAATAACATTGGTTTTCATGCCGCAAGCTCCAATACATGACGAATAACATACACAGTCAGCATACCTGAAAGCATAAACGCACAGGTTGCCACCAAAGAGCGTGCCGATAGATTAGCCAGACCGCACACACCATGTCCGCTGATACAACCATTGGCTAAGCGTGCGCCGAAGCCCACCAAAAAACCGCCGATAATCAGTAATGGCAACGGGTAGTTTTGTCGTGGCACATTAAAATCAGGTACACTGATATTAAACAGCCATGCGCCCAACACTAAGCCCAGCAAAAATAACCATCGCCATAAGCGGTCGTTTTTCGATGCAAAAAATACGCCGTTTAAAATGCCGCTCACGCCCGCAATTCGCCCGTTAAATAATAAAAATACAGTGACGCTGAGTCCAATCAACGCACCGCCTGCTAATGCTGAAATAGGTGTAAAGTTTTCCAAGATAGTTGCTCGCTTAAAAATAATACTACAATGAGTGAATAGCCGACAGTATATTACCAAATGCTACTATAGAACACATTTAAGACATAAATCGCTTATGATTTTTTTACATATTGGTAGCAAAAATATAGATTTAGTGAGGATTAACTCATTCGCTTTGCCATTTGTGCAGATTAGTCAATGGCAGTAAAAGCATCCAGCCGCTACAATAGCTCAGTTATCAACTGCTCATAAAAGTAAACTAATGGATGTTATTGCCCGTATTGCCCAAGAATTAGCGGTTAGACCGCAACAAGTCAGTGCCACTGTTGCACTGCTCGATGAAGGCGCGACTGTGCCGTTTATTGCTCGTTATCGTAAGGAAGTCACGGGGAATTTAGACGATACCCAACTGCGCTTTTTAGCGGAACGCTTAACCTATCTGCGCGAACTCAATGAACGCCGCAACACCGTATTAAACAGCATTGACAGCCAAGGTAAACTTACCCCCGAATTGGCACAAGCTATTAATAATGCAGATACTAAAACCTTGTTGGAAGATTTGTATTTACCCTACAAACCCAAACGCCGTACTAAAGCGCAGATTGCCAGAGAATCTGGATTACAGCCGCTTGCCGATAGCCTATTAGCCGACCGTAGTTTATTGCCCGAACAAATCGCCGCGCAGTTTATTGATGCCGAAAAAGGCATACTCACTACCGCCGACGCGTTGGAAGGAGCGCGGCAAATCATTATGGAACAAGTCGCCGAAAGTGCCGACGTATTGAGCGAATTACGCGAACGTGTCTGGCAGCAGGGCATCGTTCATGCCACTGTGGTGACAGGTAAAGAAGCGGAAGCGGCAAAATTCAAAGATTATTTTGATTACGCCGAGGCGATACACAAAATTCCCTCGCACCGTGCCTTGGCTTTACTGCGTGGGCGCAATGAAGATTTATTACAACTCACCTTAAAACCCGCTGCTGATGAACAAATTGCGCATGAACAATGCGCTCAAGTAGTCAGTCGGCATCTACACATCACCGATACCAGTAAACCTGCTGATGCGTGGCTGGCGGAAACGGCGCGGTTAGCGTGGAAAATCAAATTATTCACCCGCATTGATGTCGATTTAAAACTCAAATTGCGCGAAGCGGCTGAACTGGAATCTATCCGCGTATTTGCCAGTAATCTCAAAGATTTATTATTAGCCGCCCCTGCGGGTGCAAAAACCACCATGGGTTTAGACCCAGGTATTCGTACAGGTGTGAAAGTCGCCATCGTAGATGCGACAGGAAAATTATTAGATACCACGACCATTTACCCGCACCCGCCGCGTCAACAATGGAGCGAGTCGATTGCCACACTGGCAAAACTGATTAAACAGCATCAAGTGCAGTTAGTCAGTATCGGCAATGGCACAGGTTCACGCGAAACTGACACGCTGGTTGCCGATGTAATGAAACAATATGCTGATTTGAAGTTCACTAAAATCACTGTGTCCGAAGCGGGCGCGTCGGTGTATTCGGCTTCTGAACTGGCGGCAAAAGAATTTCCTGACTTGGATGTGAGTTTGCGCGGCGCGGTGTCTATCGCTCGCCGCTTACAAGACCCATTAGCCGAATTGGTAAAAATTGATCCAAAATCCATAGGCGTAGGGCAATATCAGCACGATGTTAATCAAGTACAACTGGCGCGTGGCTTGGATGCCGTGGTGGAAGACTGCGTAAACGCGGTCGGTGTCGATGTCAATACCGCATCGGTGGCGTTACTCAAACAGGTATCGGGATTATCGGCGAGTGTCAGTGAAAATATCGTCGCGTTTCGTAATGAAAACGGCGCGTTTAAAAATCGCAAGCAACTGAAAAAAGTACCGCGTTTAGGCGATAAAGCCTACGAACAGGCGGCAGGCTTTTTGCGCGTGATGAACGGCGATAATCCGCTGGATGCCTCAGCCGTGCATCCCGAAGCCTATCCTGTGGTGGAAGCGATTATTAGCCAGACTAGTAAATCTATCCGCGATTTAATCGGGCAAAGTCAATTTTTGCGTCAGCTGAATCCTGCCAATTTTACCAATGAACAATTTGGTTTGCCGACGGTCACAGATATATTACAAGAATTAGAAAAACCTGGTCGTGATCCGCGCCCTGAATTTAAAAGCGTGGAATTTCAAGCGGGTATTGAAAAAATCAGTGATTTAAAAGTGGGCATGAAATTAGCGGGTGTGGTTACCAATGTGGCAAACTTCGGGGCGTTTGTCGATATTGGCGTGCATCAGGATGGTTTAGTGCATATTTCGCACTTATCAGACACGTTTATCAAAGACCCCAGAGACGCGGTGAAAACAGGCGATATGGTGAAAGTCACGGTGATGGAAATTGATGTTGAACGCAAACGCATTGCCTTATCCATGAAAAGCACGGTCGATGCCAGCGACATTATTAAACCCGAACGCCCCGCACGGCAAGCTGTGAATAAGCAAGCCAAACCATCAGTACCTCAACAAGGTACGATGGGCAATGTGTTTGCCAAGGCATTAGGCAAACAAAAATAATAGCTCTGCTATACTCAATTTATTAATTAACATTGACAGCGAGATTTATCATGAATACCTTCCATCGTTTTTTTGCTGCTGGTGTGTTGACAGGTTTATCGCTTGTTTACTCATCGGCTGTGTTGGCAGATGAACTATACCAACAGCAGTACCAACCACAATATCAACAGCCAAATCAACAATATCAACAGCAACCACGGCAAAGAAGTTATGGTGAAAAAATAGGCAATAAAGCATTAAATGGCGTGGTTAATCTCTCTACAGCACCGTTGGAAATCCCCAAAGGTTTGATTAATAACATTAATGCCAAGGAGAGTAATCTTGTTTTTGGCTTAGTGGGCGGTGCGCTTGAAGGCTCACTAAACACACTGGCTCGTGCCACGATTGGGGCGACTGATTTAGCCTTGTTTCTTCTGCCGACCAAGGTAATTATTCAGCCCCAGTATGTTTGGGAAGATTTTTATGAAACCAACACGATGTATGGTGACATATTTCGTTTAGACAGTAATGAAAGTGATCCCGTATTTAGACTGCCAGAACAAAAATAGTGAATTTACAACCCTAGTTATATTGCAATGTAACAAAACGAAGCCCAACAAAAAATGTTGGGCTTCGTCGCATAATCTTTACTGCCCTAGCATCTCCTCCGCACTAAAATCATCCACGCTGATTGCCGCTAATCGTGCTTGCTCGGCGGCATGAACTAATTGTACTTCTGCTTCACTGATAATTCCTCGTTCTAATGCCCGCGTGGCACTGTTATCGGCTTTGTGCAGTTTGGCGGCGCGAATTTTTGCTTCAACTGGCGCGGCGGCTAATACCGCTTTAAACGCCACTTCAATTCTGCCTGTGGCATCATCGGGATGATGATTGATATAAATCCCCTGTGTTAAACGGTCGCGTGTCTCTGAATCATGAAGCAATAACGCCGCTGTTTGATGAGTTAATTTATCACTTGGCGGTGAATTGGGTTTGCCGAACGGAAAAATAAGTCCGCGCAACGGCCACGCCGCTGGGCGAAACGGCAGCTGCCAAAAAATGGCTAACAATGCTTGTTGTGCGCGGTACAACGTATGCTGACACGCCCAATGCAATAACGGCGCGTCGTCTGTTTGACTGCCTTGGTGTTCATAGTATTTCAGTACACAAGAGCATAAATATAAATTACTGAGTACATCGGCGAAACGTCCTGACAGGCGTTCTTTGCGTTTTAATGACCCGCCCAAAGTGACTAATGCGAAATCCGTCGCCAGTGCAAAACCCGCACTTAAACGGGCGATTTGTTGATAATAGCGTTGCGTGTCGTTATCGCCCAAGGTCTGATAAAACCGCGCATTGGTTAAGCCCAACCATAATGCGGTGGTTTTATTACGCCCCCAAAAGCCAAGATGCTGAAATAACAGGCTATCAAATTGCGCCAAGTCATTGTTTTGTATCGCCGCCATTTCCGCTTGTATAAACGGATGGCAACGTATCGCGCCTTGTCCGAAAATCATCATCGTACGGGTTAAAATGTTCGCGCCTTCTACGGTGATGCTAATCGGGATAACCTGATATAAACGACCCAAATAATTTTTCGACCCTAAACAAATCCCCGAACCGCCTTGTATATCCATGCCGTCATTGACCACGCGGCGCATTCTTTCGGTCAGTTCATATTTTAAAATGGCGGAAATAACCGCAGGGCGTTCACCATTATCTAATGCGGCATTGGTGACACACCGCGCCGCATTGAGAATATAGGTTTCTCCAGCGATACGCGCCAGCGGTTCTTCAATGCCTTCCAGTTCACCAATCGGCACATTAAATTGTTTGCGAATGCGGGCGTAAGCTCCCGTATTGCGGCAAGTGAATTTAGCGGCGGCAACACTGAGCGCGGGTAAAGACACCGCGCGTCCTGTGGTCAAACTGTGCATCAGCATCGTCCAGCCGTTACCTGCCTGTGCGACCCCGCCGAGCAAATAATCCAGCGGAATAAATACATCTTTGCCCCAGTTCGGGCCGTTTTGAAACGCCGAATCCAGCGGATTATGCCGTCTGCCTATCGACACACCTGCGGTATGGGTCGGAATTAACGCTACCGTGATACCGATATTTTCAGTGTCGCCGATGAGTTTATCGGGATCATAGAGTTTAAATGCCAAACCTAACACGGTGGCAATCGGGCCGAGGGTAATATAACGTTTTTCCCAATTCAAGCGCACACCCAGCACGCCATCCTGAGTGCAAACAATGCCCGTATCAGTCATCGCGCCCGCATCACTGCCCGCTACAGGGCTGGTCAAGGCAAACGCGGGAATTTCTTCACCGGTGACCAAACGCGGCAAATAATAATTTTTTTGTGCTTCCGTACCGTAATTTAATAACAGTTTCGCAGGTCCTAAAGAATTAGGCACCATCACGGTAACGGCTGCGGTTGAGCAACGACTGGCAATTTTCATCACCACTTCAGAATGCGCGGTTTCCGAAAATGCCAGACCGCCGTAGACTTTAGGAATCATCATGCCGCAAAATTTATGCTGTTTGATGTAAGTCCAGACTTCGGGCGGTAAATCTTTGCGCTTATGAGTAATGTCCCAATCATTGAGCATGGCGCACAGGTTTTCTACCTCGTTATCAAGAAAATCCTGTTCTTCGCTGGTGAGTTGGGCAATCGGTAACGCCTGCAACACCTTCCAGTCGGGTTTACCTGAAAATAATTCGCCATCCCACCAAGTATTACCCGCATCCAAGGCTTCACGCTCGGTGTTTGACATGGTTGGCAGGGCTGTTTTCATCCACTGAAATACCGTGCAGCTGATTAACCGTCGGCGAATAAACGGGACAGTGAGGGGAATAAATATGACCAGATAGGCAAACCACAGTATTTTACTGAGCGGCGTTAAACCATTCAGCAGCAGATAAGCACCCAGCAATAACGCGAACGCTAAAGTAGCTTTATGTAACGATAGCTGGTGATAACTTAACAGACCGAGCAGGATGAGCAGTGTGAGTAACCAGAGCATGGGTATTCTCCTCAAAAAGTAACCAGATTTTAAAATTGATAGTACTGAACATTGAGTAGTTGGTATACAAACCTAGGTTTGTACTCCTCCTTACTCGAAAACTTTTATACAGTTACTTAATGCGATGAGGCATACTCAGGTGCGAGACTTATCGTGTGTAAACTGTCGTAATACATTTTATGACACGGTCGAGGTAAATAGGTTGCAGTGCTTTTAGATTCACTCCGCTATTTTAAATTGTAACTTCATACAACAACCGCCTTCAGGTAGGTTGCAAACCATGATGCTGCCGCCCGCTTCTTCGATTAACCGATAGGATACCGATAAGCCTAAACCTGTGCCTTTTCCCAGTGGTTTAGTGGTAAAAAAAGGATCGAATATGCGTGACAATATCGCTTCTGGAATGCCTGAGCCGTTATCGCACAGGTTTAATTCCAGCTTGGTTGATTGAGTTGCGCAGTAATATCAATGCACGGTGCAACTGTTTCGCTCAACGCATATCGGGCATTGAGTAATATATTAGAGTTATTGTTCCATTATAAAACAATCAGTTAGCGAGATAGAAGTTCCAAAGCCCCGTGCAGACTCCGAGAATATCATCGTATAAATCAATCAGATGGGTTCTTAGTCTGTCAGAAAGAATGCGGTAACGCTTCATGCCGCCAATACTATGCTCGACTTTTATTCTCACAGAAGCCATGCGCGTATTTTCATCTTTTTGCGTGTCTTTTAATGGATTATTTTTAGTTTTCTTATGCGGAATAGAGA
>JAUYBJ010000173.1 GCA_030693155.1 Methylococcales bacterium | reverse complement strand
CACATTGATTAACGCCGACGCATCATAATCGGGCAATAACACCGCTTCCTCATCGTCCGTCAAAAACGAAGCCAGATAACCGTTATCCTGAAAAATCTTGCGGTCTTCCTTATTTTTGGCGCGTAAGCTGTCAAAACTCATTACCACAATAGACAATTGTTCCTGCACACTGTCCGCTGAAAACCCCGCGCCCATGAGTAAATCACGCTTTTCATACACCATCACCCGATTGCCAAACAACTGATTTAAACGTTGTCGATATGGATGTTCACAATCGCTTAAATTCTTCACCGTCTGTTCCAAAATCGTCAACGACGGCACTAACCAGATAACCAGCTTGCTACGCTTCGGATGCCGAATCGCAAACACATCAAAAATGGTTTTAATCGCATTCACCGCGATAAAGGTTTTACCGCCCGCTGTCGGGACTTTAGCGCAAACGTGCGGCACGCCGAACACGTTATTTTTATACGCTTCTATGCCTATCACGCCTTTATTGTGCCAATAGTATTTAAAAGCATTGCCCAAATGTGAGGTGGTTTCAAATTCATGCAGGTATTCAGCAAGATTGTCGATAACGCGCTGTTGGTAGTCTTTTAGTTCCATGAGTTATGCCGAAAAGTTTTACCTAGTTCCCACGCGCTGCGTGGGAATTCATACTGACCGCGCTGCGGTCTACTACTCAACGCGGCGCGTTGACACTGCATTCCCACGCAGCGCGTGGGAACGAGAAAACGATAAAAAACTGGAGTCAAAAATCATGATTTTTGATTCCTAAAAACGGGTAATATCACGCGGAATTTTTTTAAAAATAAGTCCGTGTTTGGTCAAAAATTCTTTGGTTAATAGACACTTGTCGGCGTAAATAATTGCGGTGGCGGGTTTTTGGTTGCCGAATTTTAACGTGCCTAAAAAATCTAAATCAAGGCAGGTGACTTCGTCCAGTTCGTAATAGAAAATCCACGCGGTTTCAGGGCTTAAGCCTAGCAAATAGGGTGTGAACGAACATGACTGCCAGTCCTCCAAAGGACTGGCAGTCAGTGTCTCGTGTTTATTCTGCGGTGTGCGGTATTCAGCGGCGATACCTTCGGCGTAACTGACGTAATCGCGGATAACGTCAACGCCCACGGCTTCGTTCAGCGTGTCATCGGGGTTAAAAATCGCCGCGCCAACGGTGTAATAATCGAAACTGCCGCCTAATCCTGTGGTTTGCTTGTTGCCCTCGCCATAGCCTGACATGACGCGGCGCACCCGTTCAGCGGTGATGGTGTCGGCGTAATCTTCCATTTCAATCAGGATGAAGCGGCGATTGCCTTGGTCTTGGGCGTTGAGTTTAAGGACGGCGTGGGCGGTTGTGCCTGAGCCTGCATAAGAGTCTAGTATGATTGAATCTGGTTGAGTTACAGCAGATAACAGACGTTCTATAACTTGTATTGGCTTAACCGTATCAAAACCATGTGTATTCCCCAAAATAAGATTAAGCACATTTTTACCTGTTTCGGCTGTTCCAGATTCTTCAGGATAAATAAAAGTATAAAAAGGAGAGTGTTCTTCTGCTTCTTCATCTTCAAAATAACGCCGAAAAGGAATATCGTTCTTAAATTCAATATATCCATTTTGGTACAAATCGTGAATGAATTCTTTACCACCTTGCCAACGTTGCGTATCGGATGGAATAAAACCAGCAACCTCAAATCTCATTGTATCCCTCTGATTTTCACCACGATTTGATTTGAGAATAGTTTGTAGTCTGTATTTACGATTATTTAGGCTATGAGGATAATTTCTTTTTCCACCCGAAAGTATAGAAACGTAAGAAACACCATCTGGTTTCTTTGTATATGCCAATACATATTCTGAAACTTTCTGAGGTTTAAATTTGGCATTACCTACATTACTAGGCTTGGCACGAGATTTCCAAATAAAAATACCTGCTTGATTATTTCCTCCCCATATTTCATTCATTAACATAATTAAACTAGCTAATTCATCATCACCAATAGATACAAAAATCACCCCATCCTTAGCCAACAACCGATGCAGCAACTTCAAGCGCGGATACATCATGCACAACCATTTATCATGCCGTGATAAATCTTCGCCTTCTTTGCCGACCACCTGCCCCAGCCATTTTTTGATTTTCGGGTCGTTGACGGCATCGTTATACACCCAGCTTTCATTGCCTGTGTTATACGGCGGGTCGATATAAATGCAGTTGATTTTGCCCTCAAATTCAGGCAATAGACTTTTTAAGGCGGCAAGGTTATCGCCGTGAATAATGCGGTTGTCGGTGCTGTTGGTGGGGGTATCTTGTGGGGCTTGGTAGTGCTGTTCGTGTTGCAGCACACGAAACGGTACGTCTAAGTGATGGTTGACAACTTTGTCTTTCCCGACCCAAGTTAGTGTTGGCATGATGATTATTTCCTTATGTTAATCTTTTCTCGTTCCCATGCGCTGCGTCACTGCCCACAGTTAAGAAAAGGTAGGCGCGAATTTATTCGCGCAGTACACTGTGAAAGCGCGAATAAATTCGCGCCTACCTTAATCGGTCATAACGCTTTTCGGCTTAACTTAATGGCATTCCCACGCAGCGCGTGGGAACGAGAATTTTTAACTTATTGATTTATGATGTCGGAGTCAAAACTCATGAGTTTTGATGCCAAATAGGACATATAACGCTTTATAAAGGTAAATCCACTTGCGATTTTGGCGCATTTTTGGGTGCGGAACTGTCGTCAGTACCCTCGAAACCGAATAAGCCTGTTATCATTTCCCACAAGGTGTGATCCACTTCGCGCTTGGGTAAATCAATTACTTGCTCTTCGGATGGCTTCACTACAGGCAGGTTGCTGGGCTTAAAATCGCCGTACATACCAACTAAACGGTCTGTGCCGTCTTCTTTGGTTTTAAACACTAAAAACGCTTTCTTTTCTACTGCATCTTCGCCGCTGGGCTTGATGGAATAGACATAATCCCAGCGATTTTTGTGGAAAAAATCAACCAGCATCGGCGATCCCATGATGTACAGCACCTGCCGTTTATCCATGTTGGGTCTGAGTTGATTAATCATGTTTTGGTCAACAATATTGCCCTGCTGAATTTCCAGCGTGTAGACACCGGGTAAATTATTCAAGACAGTAGAGCAGGAGGTTAAGGTCAGGCTTGCCATCAGGCTGAAAGAAAAAAGCGATTTTCTCATTGGATAGTGCGTCAGGAGTAAAAAACCAAAATGATACAGGATGTTAAAAGATTATCCTATAAAACTGTCATGCTACAATGTAGCTAATCTACACAATCCGCCTACGGCGATGTCACAGGAGAAGAATGTTGGAAACGCATGATTTAAAGAATGCAGGTTTAAAAGTCACGTTACCACGGATTAAAATTCTGCAAATTCTGGAAAAACAGCTTGATAAACGCCATTTAACGGCTGAACAGGTCTATAAAATTCTGCTCAGTGAAGATGAAGATATAGGTTTGGCAACGGTTTATCGGGTATTAACACAATTTGAAGCGGCAGGTTTAGTCACGCGCCACCATTTCGACGGCGGTAATTCCATTTTTGAACTGGCAAACAGTCATCATCACGATCATATTCTGTGTATGAAATGCGGCAAAGTCGATGAGTTCACCGATGAATCCATTGAAACCCGCCAAAAAGACATTGCCAAAAAATTAGGTTATGAATTAACCGATCACAGTCTTTATTTATACGGTTTTTGCCCTGCGTGTCGAAAACTTTAATTCCCCCTGCCTCTCAAAAACTCCATGTTTAAACCCCTTATTTTTTATATCGGCTTGCGTTATACGCGGGCAAAACGCCGTACTCAGTTTATTTCTTTTGTCACGTTGGCATCGGTATTAGGTATCGCGTTGAGCGTTACCGCGTTGATTACTGTGTTATCGGTGATGAACGGTTTTGTCGGCAAAATCAGCGAACGGATGCTGAGCATGACTTCTCACGCCACTATTTCAGGGCTGTATGGGCAACTGGATAACTGGCAAGCTCTGGAACAACAGTTAAAAACTTACCCGCACGTTCAAGGCACTGCGCCGTTTATTAACGGGCAGGTGATGATTAATGCCGACCGCCGCGTGAATGGCACGGTGGTCAGCGGCATTTTGCCCGAATACGAAACCCGCGTATCAGAAATAGCCGATAAAATGAAAATGGGTAAATTATCGGATTTAGTCGCAGGTGAATACGGCATTGTGCTGGGACTGGAACAGGCGAATTATCTGGGTGTGACCGTGGGCGATAAAATCACGCTCATCAGCCCGCAAGTCAATTCCACACCTGCGGGAGTTGTGCCTAGAATGCGCCGTTTTACTGTGGTGGGTATTTTTCAGGTCGGTATGTATGAATACGACCGCAATATGGCACTCATTCACATGGAGGATGCCGCTAAACTGTTTCGTATGGAAAATACCGTCACTGCCCTGCGTATTAAAATGGATGATTTACTCAACGCGCCGCAAATCACTCTGGCTCTGGCTAAATCGTTTGCAGGTAATTATTCGGTCAGTGATTGGACAATGGCGCATGATAATTTTTTCCAAGCCATTAAAATGGAAAAAAAGGTCATGTCGATTATTCTGCTGCTGATGGTGGCGGTATCGGCGTTTAATATTGTTTCCACGCTGATTATGGTGGTGACCGATAAACGCAGCGACATTGCTATTTTAAAAACCCAAGGTCTGACTTCTGCGTCGGTGATGGGTATTTTTATGGTGCTGGGTACGGTTATCGGCATACTCGGTACGATACTGGGCGTTGTCTGCGGTGTCTTACTGGCGATTAATGTTCCTGAAATAGTGAGCGGTATTGAAAAGTTATTCAACGTTAAATTCTTAAACGCGCAAACGTATTACATCAGCGAGTTACCTTCTGAACTGCTATGGTCGGATGTGTGGGCAACGGCGGGCATGGCGTTTTTACTGTCCTTACTGGCGACCATTTATCCTGCGTGGCAAGCTGCTAAAATCAACCCAGCCGAGGTACTGCGTTATGAATAAACAGCCCGTTATTTTGGAATGTAAAAAATTAAAAAAACACTATCAGGGCGAACTCGACGTTGAAGTATTGAAAGGCGTGGATTTAGCGATTACTGCGGGCGAGCGAGTCGCGATTATGGGCGTATCGGGTTCGGGCAAAAGTACCCTGATGCACTTATTGGGCGGTTTGGATAAACCGTCCAGCGGTGAAGTGATTCTGGACGGCGTAAATCTCAATTCGGTCAACAGCACTAAACTGGCACAGTTGCGCAATCAATCGCTGGGATTTATTTATCAGTCGCATCATTTATTAGGTGAATTCACGGTCTTGGAAAATGTCGCCATGCCGTTATTGATTGCTGATTTATCGGTCAAAGAAGCCAAACAACGCGCCACTGCATTATTAGAGCGCGTCGGCTTAGGGCATCGTATCGAACACAAACCGGGGGAATTATCAGGCGGTGAACGCCAACGCGCCGCGATTGCCAGAGCGTTGATTAATAAACCCAAGGTAATTTTAGCCGATGAACCGACAGGCAATCTGGACAGCAAAACTGCCGATTCGGTGTATCAGCTGATGCTGGAATTAAATCATGAATTGAATATCAGTTTTCTGGTAGTCACGCACGACCATGATCTGGCATCCAGAATGGGCAAAGTGCTGCACATGGAAGACGGTTTGATTGTTTAAAGTACCGAATTAATAAAGCCCATTCATCGCAAATGTTGGGCTTTTTTTTATAGCGCGACATTTACCAGATAGATTATGATGTTTCCTATTCAATCATGATATTGGGCGACACATTCAAACTAGAGGTTGGTTTATAGATGCTATTCAATACATTCTTATTTGTTTTTGCCTTCTTACCTGTGGCATTACTCGGGTATTTTCTGCTTTCAAAAATCTCTTTACGGCTGTCTATCGTCTTCCTGTTTCTTGCCTCCATCGGCTTTTACATCTACTGGAATATCAATTTCCTGCCGTTGTTGCTGGGTTCTATCACCGTCAACTATTTAATAGGTCGGTGGATAAGCCGAGAAAAAGAAGCGCGACATGATCACAAAGCAAAATGGGCGTTAATCACAGGGTTGATTTTCAATCTGAGTTTGCTGGGGTTTTTCAAATATTTCGATTTTTTCGGTCAAAGTCTGGCGTGGCTGGTCGGGGCTGATTACACCCCGTTTAACATCACGCTGCCGATTGGTATTTCCTTTTTCACCTTTACGCAAATCGCTTATCTGGTCGATTGTCATGTGGCACGAATTCGTGAATATAAAACGGAAAACTACGGGCTGTTTGTCACTTACTTTCCGCATTTAATCGCGGGACCGATTCTGCATCACAAAGACATGATGCCGCAATTCGACAGAGCGGAATCACACGTTTTCTCACAGGGTCGCTTAACCGTCGGTACGCTGTTTTTTGTCATCGGACTGTTTAAAAAAGTGATTCTGGCAGATGGTATTGCCCGTTTTGTCGGCCCTGTATTTGATCTGCATTATGCCAGTCTCAGTGTGCTTGAAGCGTGGTGCGGTTCACTTGCCTACACCTTTCAACTCTATTTTGATTTTTCAGCTTATTCGGATATGGCTTACGGTCTGTCGTATATGTTCGGCATTATTCTGCCGATTAACTTCAATTCACCGTATAAAGCCCGCTCCATTATCGACTTTTGGCGACGCTGGCACATTACGCTGTCCACTTTTCTGCGTGATTATTTGTATATCCCGCTGGGCGGCAATCGTCTGGGTGCGGCGCGGCGACACGTTAATTTAATGACCACCATGTTACTCGGCGGTTTGTGGCATGGTGCAAGCTGGACATTTGTTATCTGGGGCGCGTTGCATGGCATCTACCTCATTATCAATCATGCTATTCGGCATCTATTGGGTGACAGACAAAACATCGCTATTACTTCCCTTGGCTGGTTGTTTACCTTTGTTGCGGTGGTGGTGTCATGGGTATTCTTCCGCGCCACTTCCATAGACACCGCGCTGGGTATTTTACACGCCATGATAACAGGCACGTTTCACGGTTCATTCAGTGACAGCTTGCTCGGCATCAATCGTATTATGGATATTGACGAATGCACGATGTGGATTGTTGCGTGTGCGGCAACCGCTTTTTTCTTACCCAACGCATATCAAATGCTGGGTAAAGGCATACTGCACGATTATGAAGCAAAACTCAGCGGTGTTATCGGTGGCGCAGTATTAGGCGCGGCTCTGGTTATCACCTTCGTACTGTTAGCCATCAGTGAAACTCGTGGCATATCAGAATTCCTTTATTTCAATTTTTAACAGACAACACTATGCGATTTTTTCTTGGTCTTGGTTTAGGGGCGATTGTTTGTCTTGTATTGCTGGAAGGCTTGTTGCGCTTTCTGCCTGTTAATTCAGGGATACGCATGGAGGCAACCAGTATTGAAAAACCGTTCAGCCGTTTTCTGCCCAATCAGCCTTACGTCTATTCTTATGGCTGGTCGATGGGAACGGCACACACGGGCGTTACCAACAGTCAGGGCTTTACCAACACCCCTGATTCATCTGAAAAAGGCGGCGTTCTTGTGGTCGGCGACAGTTACATTGAAAGTTTTATGCTCGATTTTCCAGACACAGTGCAAGGACGCTTATCGGAAACCTTTCCTAAAAAAGTACAGACCGTTTCCGCCTCAGGCGATGGTTTGGCAGACTCACTGCAAATTGTGAAGTATTTTACACCCACGATTCAACCTGCAACCGTCGTGCTGTTTGTTGAACCTTATGATTTATCTGACCTACTCGGCAAACCCAGCGTAGGACACAATGGTTTTTCTATCACTGATAACACCACAGTATTATTAGAGCATAACGCCTACACCGAATCGCCCAATAAAGAGCGGGTGTTGCGCTCCGCCTTAATTCGTTACCTTTACTACAACCTGAAGTTCCCTGACTGGGCATCGAAATCCTTAAAATCGCTTATGCACCCTGCGCCGCAAGCGGTCAGTCACAGCGAAAATTTGATTCCAAAAAAACAACAGGTATTAAACTATTATTTTTCAGAATTGCGTTCGTTAAGCTCCGCAAACGGCTTTCGCGTCGTGTTTTTGCTGGATGGTGATCGCAAAGCCATTTATTCACAAAACCATGAACACGCATGGAATGCCGAAGAGCGGCAATTATTCGCAACATCAGCGGCGCAATACGGACTTGATGTAGTGGATATGCAGCCCTCATTTCAACGCTATTGGGATGAAAAACATGAACGCATGGATTTCCTGCCAATGGATGGTCACTGGAATCCTGTTGCCCACAAAATGGCGGCGGAAGAAATAATCAAGCTGTTGAAAAGCAAATAATATAACGGGTAGCGGGTTAAACTTGTTACCGTGATACTAATGACTGCCAGTCCTTGATGAACCGGCAGTCGTGTCTCAAAGTAAAAACAACAGATTTAATACACTATTTAAATAACATAAACTCGCCAATGGCTCATAAAATAAAACCATCCCGCTATTGGCTTTTATTACTCAGTCTTATCATCAGTCAGCCCGCACTTGCCTTAAGGTGCGGGGCTTACGTTATCAATGAAGGCATGGATAAAAGCGAGGTTTATCACAAATGCGGCTCACCGACATCGGTTGAAAGTCATATCGAAAAAAGAAGCAGCGGTCATCTCATCCAAAACCAACAATACTACGGTAATCAAAAACGCGCTTATCCCGATAGCCGCTTTACTTATGAGCAAAATAACAGCACCCAGATAGACGTTATTATTGAAGAATGGACGTACAACTTCGGCTCATCACGCATTCAGCAATCGTTACGTTTTGAAAACGGAAAGTTGATGGGCATTCGCAATTTAGGGCGCGGGTATTAAACATATTACTTCCCACAACCTGAGTTTGATATAACACAGGCAAGCAATACCCATGAAAAATACGAAAAATAGCAGCACACTGCACGGTTGGTTAGCTGTCATTTCACCAAGAAGAATGCTTGAATTCAGTTTTTTTCGTGCTTTTCGTGCTTTTCGTGGACAAAAGCTCTTATCTCGAAGTCAGGTTACATTAATAGTCACCCTGCTCATACTGCACACCAGCGAAGCACTGGCGTGGCAACAAATCACCTGCATTCTGCCCAGCAACCACGGCAAGAAAAAACACTGGACGGTCAAAGCCTACAAACCTGTCATTGATTCTGCCAGTATTCCCGCTGGTTCGCCGCAATACGCCGCCGTGCTGGCAGCTCTCAACACCATGAACCTCAATCCCAGCCAGTTCCGTTATGAACTCGGCGGTGTTGATACCAATGGCGTGGGGGTAAATAATGGCGAAAGTGAAATATGGATGAAAGATTTGGGCGCAGATTACGCAGGTGTGTCTGCCATTGAACAAAGCGATGCTGATTATTCGCTAACCTGCACCGCCACAGAATCCGACATTATCATCAATACCCGTTATCGCCCCAGCCGCGAACCTGTCGGTATCAGCAAAATCGGTTTCACGAATAACAAACCTGCATTGTTTGAATACGGCGGCAGCTATGCAAGCCTGCATTCGATTGTGATGCACGAACTAGGACACAGCGCAGGCTTGCAACACGAAGGCAATGTGCTTAACTTGATGGGCGGCGACAATTTACTGGTCACTAACGGCGACGTAGTACAACCGTATATAGGTGAAGATGCCGCCACAGGTTTAATCGCCCTGCACGGTTTATCGCCCGTTGCCCAAGAAGACATCAGCGTCAGTCATTGGCGATACGGTGAAAAAATAGCAGGCGGAAGCGGTAGTTTTTTTAGTGTGCATCATCGGACACGGATTTTTGATACACATAATGTGGAGCTACCAAAACAATGTGCTTACCAAAAACCTGATATAAACGGCGCGTTGATTACCGCCTGTCCAGAGCCGATTTACCGTGTCACGCGCGGGCAGAAAATAAACGCAGAATTCAGCTACGAAAATGCAGGTAAAACCCGCACCCTTCCTGTCCAAGCGACTTATTATCTATCTGCCGATAACCGTATCGACACCCGCGACACGCTGTTAAAAACCCGTTCGATAACCCTCAAACAAGACGGCAACCCATCAACGCTGACGACCGAACTGCTTATTCCCGACACTGTCATCAAGGGCGGCACTTATTGGCTGGGCTGTATAGTCGATGCCAATAACACGGTCAAAGAAAGTATCGAGAGCAATAATGCCACTTATATCGGCATCATCGTTGAGTAACGGTACGCTTACAAGTTGACAATAATCGCCCTTATGTCAATAATCCAACGGGTAGCCTTAGAGCTGCTCTAATTATAAAAACACACAATAGGAACAATTATGTCAAACCAAGCAACCATCACCGTCTCAACACTGTGGCGTTATCCCGTTAAATCTATGATGGGCGAAGAACTGAACGGCACACACGTCACACTAGGCGGTGTCTTAGGCGACCGCTCTTACGCGCTGATTGATAGCGCAACCAATAACGTCATCAGTGCAAAAAATCCAAAAAAATGGCCTGAGCTTTTTTCTTTTCGTGCCGCCTATACAACCCAACCAGACGCAACCCTGCCAGCAATTTGGATTCATTTACCGAATGGTGAAGTGTTACGCAGTGATGCGGCAGATGTTAATCAGCAACTGTCTGCTGCTTTAGGTAGCGACGTAAAACTGGCAACCCAAGCCCCAGACGCAGCAACACTGGAACAATACTGGCCTGAATACGACGGCGAAAGTAACGAAATTTCCAGCGAAGCCGTTGCAGGTGACGCGCCACAAGGCTCATTTTTTGATTATGCGGCGTTGCATTTATTGACCACCAGTTCCATAGCCGCCATGCAAAAACTGTACCCTGAAGGACGTTTTGAAGTGCGCCGTTTCAGACCGAATATGATGATTGATACCAGCGGTCTGGAAGGTTTTGTCGAAAATGACTGGGTGGGTAAAACCATTAAAATCGGCGACACCTTACGCCTACGCATTTCTGACCCTTGCCCGCGTTGCGTCATGCCCACCTTGGCGCAAGGCGATTTACCGCAAGATAACGGCATATTCAAACACGCGATTGCCAAAAACCGCCCGCTTGTCCCGTTTGCAGGTAAAGAATTACCCAGCGTCGGTGTGTATGCGCAAGTCCTTACAGCGGGTTGGGTAAAACGCGGCGACAGTATCGTTATTGAAGATTAAGCGTTTATCTTATAACGACTGCCAGTCCTTCAAGGACTGGCAGTCGTTCCCTATAATGTGTTTTTCCTCTTTCATTACACCCCCCCAACAGCATGGAAATTAAATTAGTCCCCACACTTAATAATATGGGCTGGATGATTGCCCAAGAACTGGATACTTACACCGAAGCCTTTATTCATTATGCGTTGACCGCCAACAAGCCAGTATTAGAAGTCGGTGCCGCTTATGGGGTCGCCGCACCGCGTATTTTGCAGCAGGGCGGACGGGTGATTGTCAATGATTTGGACGGACGGCATTTAGAGACTTTGTATCAGCACACCCCGCCGCATTTACAGCCCAACTTACAACTGCTTGCAGGTTCGTGTGTTGATGAAATTGAGGTTGAAGATGGCAACCTATCCGCCATTTTGTGCGGGCGGGTATTTCATTTTTTCGATACCGAAACCATTGCGCTGTGTCTCGCCCGCTTTGCCCGCTGGTTAGAACCGAACGGCAAAAATTTTCATTGTTGCTGATTCTATTTTTCACGGCATGAATGAAGGTCTTCTGGCTGATTTTTTACAACGCAAAGCCGAAGGTCATGCAAACCCTGCCAGAGTCAGCTTAACTAATAATCCGCGTTTAGCGGCGCAAGCCAATAAAGACGAAATTCTGCAAGCCATGCCTGAGTATTTCAATTTTATCGACATTGAAACTATGGCGAAATTATTCAACCAAGCAGGGTTTTTAGTGGAACACGCCAGTTATTTTCCAGCGAAATATTATTATGAGGTGAGCTTGTGGGACGGACGCGAAGGCGTGGGTTTGATAGGTGTAAAAGTGTAACAGAGTCCAAAACACGTTTTGGACTCCCATCCGTTAATACATTGCTCTAAATGGATTAGCAGGTTTACGACTGCGTTTTGCTTGTCGATGCAGCCATTTTCTTTTCGTGTGGTAAATCCAAAATCCCTGAATTCCAAAATAACCGGCTGTTGAGCAAATTACCCCCATAATCAAACACCCTGTTAAAAACGGCATCCACAGGCTACCTGATAACACCGCATCCAGTGAAAATTCCGCCGTGGGCATATTCAACACCGACAACCCGACCCGATAGGAAAAATAAAACAGCGGCGGCATGGTAATCGGGTTGGTCAGCCATACCAAACCCACGGCTATCGGTAAATGACCGCGAAAATAAAACGCCCCCGTTGCGGCAAACGCCATTTGCATGGGCGTTGGAATCCACGCGCAAAATAACCCTATCGCAAAAGCAAGTGACACCGAGCGGCGATTGAGATGCAGCAGATTGGGATCGTGTAATCTTGCCCCTAGAAATTGCAGACTTTTATGCTGTCTGATTACATCAGGATGCGGCATATACTTTCTAAAAAATTCTTTAAGCATCTGAGTCTCCATATAAAGTTAAAATCGTACTTGAATCGAGTTTATCAGGTTTTGATACACTCAAAAACACCAAGGAACTCCATGATTGCTGCCGCCTTATCGTTGTTAGCGGGTATATTGCTGATACAACAACTGCCCTCGTTGCCCGAACCGCAATGGCTGATACTCGGCGGCATCGTGGCGGGCATTATGGCATGGTTGCGTTATTGGCGTAGCCTGATTTTTATGATCGGCATACTGTGGGCGTGCGCCTTTGCTATGGTGCGCTTAGCGGACAGATTACCCGCGCAACTGGAAGGCATCGACATCCCCGTCACAGGGATTATCGCCAGTTTGCCCGACGTTGATGAACAGCGCGTGAGCTTTGATTTTCTGGTTACTGCGTCAGAAAAACCCCTGCCCAGTAAGCTACGTTTAAGCTGGTATTATCCAGACCAAGCCATTAAAGCAGGTCAGCAATGGACATTCAGCGTTAAATTAAAACGCCCGCACGGTAGCCTCAATAGCAACGGTGCGGATTATGAACGGCAGTTATTTATCGCAGGTATCGGCGCAACCGGCTATATTCGCCCTGCACCCACACCCGTGTTATTGGGGCGCGAAGTAGCGTGGTTCAATATCCAGATATGGCGGCAAACCATCACTGACCAATTGAGTGTATTATTAGCCACCCGCCCCAGTCTGGCATTAATCAAAGCCCTGACCATAGGTGACGGGAGTGCGATTACCACGCCGCAGTGGGAGATATTCCGCAAGACTGGCACAACGCATCTCGTGGTTATTTCAGGCTCACACATCGGCTTGATTGCAGGTTTGGTGTATTTTTTAGTGTTGAAATTATGGGCATGGACAGGGCTATTAACACGCTCACCTCAACAAGTCGCCGCCGTCGTTGCGTTGCTTGTCGGTGTATTTTATGCCGCACTGGCGGGATTTTTTGTCCCCACGCAACGGGCGGTCATTATGTTGGCAGTCGCAATGGTAGCCATTATTACCCAACGTAACACCCGACCGTTACACATTTTAGCCACCGCTTTATTGACGATATTACTGTTTGATCCGCTCGCCGTGTTATCAGCAGGCTCATGGCTATCATTTATTGCCGTAGCTCTGATTATTTACACGGTTTCTGGACGTTTGGGACAACTGAAGATTATCTGGGAAACCGTAAAACTCAATGCGGTCATGTCGCTGGGTTTAGCCCCGCTGACCTTATTATTCTTTCAGCAAATCTCCTTGATTTCGCCCGTTGCCAATCTGGTCGCCGTGCCTGTCATCAGTTTTTTAGTCGTGCCGTTGGCATTATTAGCGGTGCTGTTGATGCTCGTGAGCAACACCTTAGCGAGTGGATTATTTTGGCTGGTGGACTGGCTGTTGCAACAACTGCAATACCTGTTAGACACATTAGCCGCCCTGCCCTTTGCGATTATCAATCATGTTCAGCCGTCAATGTGGGCGTTGTTGTTTGCCGTATTGAGCATACTGATTTTACTCGCCCCCAGAGGCATACCCGCCCGCTGGCTGGGCGCAGTATTATTATTGCCGCTGATGTTTACCGATAGCCCCCGACCTGCGACTGGCGACATCAAACTGACGTTGTTAGATGTGGGGCAAGGTTTGGCGGTAGTGATACAAACCGCTGAACATAATCTGGTGTATGACACGGGGGCGAAATTTTCTGCTGACAGCGATCAGGGCAAAAACGTGTTATTGCCGTTTTTACATCAGCAAGGTGTGGCTAACCTTGACCGACTGATTATCAGTCATGGTGATAACGATCATATCGGCGGTGC
>JAUYBJ010000169.1 GCA_030693155.1 Methylococcales bacterium | reverse complement strand
AGAAGAATTTGAATGTGAAATTCCAGACGAAGACGCTGAAAAGATCACTACAGTTCAGCAAGCTATTGATTATGTAACAAAAAACGCCTAATACTGATTTTAGTGGGTGAACACTTGTTCATCCACTAAATAACTGCCCCCTTATTCCCTCCCTCTCTTTTTTTACGGTACATCACATTGAGCAAACGTCGAGTTGTCATAACTGGATTAGGCGCAGTTACGCCTTTAGCCAATACAGTCGCAGATACTTGGACTGGCATTATTAACGGCAAAAGTGGCATCAGCACCATTGATTCTTTTAACATCGAGCCTTTTGCCACCACTTTTGGCGGTGTCATACGCAATTTTGATATTACTCAATATGTCGCCGAAAAAGATGCAAAACGCATGGACGGTTTTGTCCATTATGGGATTGCCGCAGGTTGTCAGGCATTTGAAGACTCAGGTTTAGAAGTCACAGAAGCCAATGCAGAACGCATCGGTGTTGCCATAGGTTCAGGTATCGGCGGCATTACAGGCATAGAAGAATGCTACGCTACTTACGAAAAAAGCGGCCCGCGCCGCATTTCGCCTTTCTTCGTACCCGGAAATATCATCAACATGATTTCTGGCAATCTCTCCATTAAATATGGTTTGAAAGGCCCTAATTTTGCCATCGTCACCGCCTGTGCCACAGGCACACACAACATCGGTGATGCAGCGCGTTTAATCCAATACGGCGATGCCGATGTCATGATTGCAGGTGGTGCAGAGCGTTGTACAACCTCCCCCACTGCAATGGGTGGGTTTGCTTCTGCAAAAGCCCTATCACGCCGTAATGATAACCCACAAGGTGCCAGCCGTCCGTGGGATAAAGACCGTGATGGTTTTGTTCTCAGTGATGGTGCAGGTGTTGTCGTTCTTGAAGAACTGGAACACGCACTGGCACGCGGTGCAAAAATTTACGCTGAATTGGTCGGGTACGGTATGAGCGGCGATGCTTATCATATTACTACCCCCTCTGAAGGCGGCGAAGGCGCGGCACGCTGCATGAGGAACGCCATGCGTGATGCAGGCTTGAATGCCGACCAAATTGATTATATCAATGCACACGGCACCTCAACTCCAGCAGGCGATGTCGGCGAAACCCACGCTATGAAAGCCGCCTTAGGCGATCATGCCTATAAAGTCGCTATCAGCTCAACAAAATCCATGATTGGTCATATGCTAGGCGCGGCAGGTGGTATTGAAGCCGTTTTGAGTGCGTTAGCTATCAAAAACCAGATTGCCCCTCCGACTATTAATTTAGAAAATCCAGACCCAGAATGTGATTTGGATTATGTACCCAACACAGCCCGCGACATGAAAATTGATGTTGCCATGTCTAATTCGTTTGGGTTTGGCGGCACGAACGGCACGTTAATCTTTAAACGTTATTCGTAGGTTGGGGTGAGCGATAGCGAACCCCAACACTCACATAGTTACTTGTTTTTGTTGGGGTTCGTTCCTCACCTCAACCGCTCCACCTCGCTCAGCCCGCTGAGCTTTGCGTTATATGGCTAATCTAATTTGGGGTTTAATACATAGAAATGCTTAATTTAAGTGATGATTTAAAAAAGACTAAGACAAAACTTCTGATTTTATCTGGAATTTCGTTATTTATTGCTTTAACTAAAGCATTACCCCAGAAAGTAGCAATACTAGGCTTAGATTTGTCAAAAAATGAAACAATGGCTGGTTGGTTTATTTTTACGGTTACTTGTTATTTTTTGCTAAGTTTTTTAATTTACTCGTTTATCGAAGTAACCCAATATTATCTTCCTACACTAATTGCTCGGAAAACAGCAAATACAACGGGAGATACAATAGGTTTAACTGCCGAAGAATGTTTTCTTCATGAATATCATGATGATGAAGATTCTGATATTGGAACGATAACGGGTACGCTCAAAGAAATAAGTATTAAAAATGAAAAAATCACTTATGAATATAAGCGTGGTTTCATAAAGTTTTCAAATGCAGTCAAATTAAGCTTTGAGCTTGCATTACCAATCATATTTGGTGGGGTCAGTGTTTTTTATTTGTATTGTTTTTTAATGCCATTAAGTCAAACCATATAATTAGTCGTTAGACGTGTCTGAGCATAACCTTTAAGGAGTAAAGATGAAGTTTATAAAAGCAATAATTTTTGCCGCGATAGCTTGGTTTCCAATTTTTGTTACTATTTATACAATAACGGGAAGAAGCAATGATCCTTCCTTAGTTGTCGCATCAATTATTAGTGTCATTATCTTCTTCATCGTCATAAACAAGGACAGTGGTGGCAGCGGCGCAACTCTTGCTTCAGCAGCTATAGGCAAAGTTAAAGATATAAAAGATGAGATAGAACTTAATCTCGAAGAAAAAAGTGCAGATTTTTACGCACAAGCAGAGGAAGAGTACGACAATGGAGAAATTGATAAAGGGTTATGGTCACAAGCTCTCATAAAGGCAAAAGGTGATGAAAACCTCAGGAAGGTCGAATATATGAAGTTGAGAGTAAAGCAACTAAAGAAAAAGGTCTAACTGAATACCCCGTATGTCTGTCTGTCTCGTTCCCAAGCTCTGCTTGGGAATGCCTACCTTCAAGCTCTGCTTGATGTTAATCGTTGAAATGTAAAGCCCAGCGCGTTCATGCCACACCAAGCGGAGCTTGGTAGTAGGCATTCCCAAACTGGAGTTTGGGAACGAGACTTGCATTTCACCATTACCGCCCTACTCTTAAGTAAATCAGCTTAATTATTCTCGGAGTAACACCATGTTAGCGATAAAACCCAGCGATTTAATCAGCGTAGACGACTACTTAACGGGTGAATTAAGCAGTGATATAAAACATGAGTTGATAGATGGTTATGTTTATGCAATGGCGGGCGCAAGTGCTAATCATGAAAGAATATCGGTGAATGTTTTAAGAAAATTCGGTAATCACTTAGAAAACCAGCCCTGTGAACCATTTGGTTCAGATATGAAATTAAGGATTAATTCAAACTTCTTTTATCCCGATATGATGGTAGATTGTCGCTTTGATAACTCAGAGCCTTATTTTACTGAAACGCCGATGATTATCGTCGAAGTGTTATCCAAATCCACCCGCAAAAAAGATACGACTCTTAAGTTTATGTCTTACATCAACATTCCCAGCTTGCAAGAATATGTACTGATTGAACAAGATTTTGTCGATGTTCAAGTATTTAGAAGAAACGAAGGCTGGATACCAAGCCATTATTTTCTAGGTGATGAAGTTACTTTTGAATCCATTGGCTTAACGTTACCCGTAGAAGACATTTATCATCGTGTACAAAATGATGATATGGTGGAATTTTTGGCAAACAAAGCCTAACTTCGGATTCATTTTTCACAACATCATCATGATGCTAGTCAATGGCGTAGCCCAAACTCATATCGACGTAACAGACCGTGGTTTTCAATACGGTGA
>JAUYBJ010000168.1 GCA_030693155.1 Methylococcales bacterium | reverse complement strand
TCGCGTTCAATTTACCTAAAACATTATGCAGCATATTATCGGTTGGGACATCGGCGGGGCGCACGTTAAAGCCGCGCTATTAAATCATCACGGACAGATTATCAAGGTTTATCAACAGCCCTGTCCGTTATGGAAAGGCTTGGATCAATTGCGTTCAGCAGTGACAAACATCATGCGTGACTTGCCCGCTGAGCAAATACGTCATGCGGTCACGATGACGGGCGAACTGGTGGATTTATTCGCTAATCGGGATGAGGGCGTGGCGCAAATTATTACCACTATGAGCGCGTTATTAGGCAATCATTCCGTGTTTATTTTTGCGGGTAATACGGGCTTTATCGCCGCCATGCAGGTTGCACCTCAACATTATGCGGCGATTGCCTCCGCCAACTGGTTAGCCAGTGCCACACTTGCTACCCAACAGGTAAGTAGTGGTTTATTTGTCGATATAGGCAGCACCACCACCGATATTTTATTATTGGATAACGGGCGTGTCGTCACCGAGGCGTATAGCGATTATCAACGCTTAATCTCCCAAGAGCTGGTGTATACAGGCGTGGTGCGCACCGCCGTGATGGCAGTCGCGCAAACCTCGGTAGATAACGGGCAAGAAATTGGCTTAATGGCGGAATATTTTGCCACCATGGCAGATGTGTATCGCGTCACAGGCGAACTGAACGAAGCTCACGACCAAAACGACACCGCAGACGGCGCAGAAAAAACCGTGGCGGCAAGTGCCAGACGCTTATCGCGCATGATAGGCTGTGATTTTCATCCTGAAGAATTAGCGCGCTGGCAAGATTTTGCAGGCAATCTGCGCACCCAACAAGTCGCCAATATTCTGTGCGCCTGTCAGCATCGGCTGAACGTACACGGCGATTTTACCAGCGACGCGCCATTAATCGGCGCAGGTATCGGACGGTTTTTAGTGCGTGAACTGGCAGGTTTATTGGGGCGTGATTATGTGGATTTTTCCGCGTGTTGCCCCGAAGTATCAGGTGAATCAGAGTTATCCACAGCGGATTGCGCACCTGCGGTAGCGGTGGCGTGTTTGCTGTTTGTAAGTGCGGATTTATCCGCACAGCGCGAATAAATTCGCGCCTACTTTCAGAACAACAACGCCTTAGCCATCACAATAATGTCCTGCTCAGCTATGTCTTTAATCGAAAAATCCTGCTTATTCAATTTATACGGATTGACGATAGACGCTGATTTCACCACCTTGTTTATGTCCGTTTGATACACCCGACTCACAGGCGTAGGGCCGAAAATAGTAATCGACGGGCGATTTAAACTCCACGCAATATGCGTCGGCCCTGTGTCATTGCCTATCAATAAATCCGCTTTGGCAATCAAGGCTTTCAGGCTGTTTAAATCCAGTTTAGGCATCACAGTAATAAACTCAGACTGACTCGCCATGTGTTCCGCTTTGTGTTTTTCTGCCTCATTGCCCCAAACTACCAAACAGTTTTGCTGTAGGGTATCGGCGACGGTGATAAATTTTTCAGCTGGATAATTGCGGCTTTCCCACGTTGAACTGATGACCAGCACGATATTCGCTTTATCGTTGCGTAAATAATCGTAAATTATCGGGTCTTCATTTTGGAAAAATAAAAACGGCTGTTTGTTGAGAATCTGCTCATGACTGATTTGAAAACCCAACGGCTCAGACAAAATGAACGCATTGCGGTCGATGGTGTTGGTATCGTAGGCACAGGCAAATTTAGTGTTATAAAACCGCGCCGCCGCTTTTTCTCTAACGGAATCAGCAGCAAACCCCGCCACTTTTCTACCCAACAGTTTGGCAACAACGGCAGATTTAATCAGCCCTTGGGCATCAATCACCAAATCATAATGATTGTGCGCATAACGGCGCACTTTGCTGATTTGCTGAAAAACACCCGCTTTATTGGTTTTTAAGGCTTTTAAATTGACCGTGAGTAAATTGGTAATATCAGGATTATGCCGCAATACTTCGGCAAAACCCTGTTCCACCAACCAGTCAATTTGCGCGTCTGGATACTGAGCTTTGATAAATTGCAAAGCGACCATTGCATGAACAATGTCACCTAAGGCAGAGAGTTTAACGATGGCGATTTTCATGATGTTTTCTCGTTGTCCGCATTCCCACGCACGGCGTGGGAATGCGATAAAAGCCATGAATTATGTTCATGCTTCTTGTGTTTTTCGTGGACTGTTTATTCTATTTTGTGTTGTTGCAAATCGGTTTTATCAAACTGTTGCCACAGTTCAGCATAGCTTATGCCGCTGACAGGATGAATGTCAGTGGGGGCAATTTCTGCGAGCGGTTCGAGTACAAAGGCGTATTTTTCAATTTCATCACGCGGTATTTGTAAGCGTCCGTCGCTGATAATTAAATCGCCGTATAAAATTAAATCTAAATCCAGCGTTCGGGCAGAAAATTTCTGACTGTTGCGGGTGCGTCCATTGTCCAATTCAATATCTCGTAGTTGTTTGGCAACCGCTTTAACGTCTGAATCAGAGTCAAAGCCGACAATCAGATTATGAAAAGTATCACCTGAAAACCCCACCGCCTCTGATTCATAAATACTTGAGATGGTCAATGTACCAAACTGCCGTTCCAATGCCCGCAAGCTGGCGGGAATATGAATTTCTTTGTCGATGTTGCTGCCGATGCTGATATAGCCGCGCATGAGCTATTTTGCCCCGCGTTCAATGATGATGCCTACGTCACTGGCACCGCGAATCGCGCCTTTTTTGTTGAGGGTGATTTTGACCCACGGCACGTTGAATTCGTGACGAATAATATCGGCGATTTCAGAAATCAGTTTTTCCACCAGCAAAAACTGACTGTCTTCGACAAAGGAGATAATGCGCTTGGAGACGGTTTTATAATCCAGTGTGTATTGAATGTCGTCGGTTTCAGCGGCTTTTTGAATGTCGAAAGCCATTTCGAGGTCGAGAACGACGGTTTGTTTGGTTTCTCGTTCCCAATCATAGATGCCGATGATGGTTTCAATCTCAAGTCCGCCTAAAAAAATAATATCCATAGTGTTTTCCAGTTTATGATGTGCAGTTTTTTAATTCGCTAAGTATCAAGGAAACCTCCTTGGCTTACAAGTTCTTAATAATGGAAGGTATTCAAATGATGGCATGGTTGTTTATTCCAGCAGCTTATTTAATAGGCTCAATTTCCAGCGCGATTATCGTGTGTCGCTTGATGGGATTGCCTGACCCGCGTGAACAGGGTTCGGGCAATCCAGGTGCGACTAATGTGATGCGTATCGGCGGTAAGAAAGCGGCAATTATTACCTTGTTGGGTGATTTGCTGAAAGGTTTGCTGCCTGTGTATGCGGCGAATGTGCTGGCTGTGCCTGTGGAATTATTGGCGGCAACGGGTTTAGCGGCCTTTATCGGGCATCTTTATCCGATATTTTTCAAGTTTGAAGGCGGTAAGGGGGTGGCTACTTCTATCGGGGTGTTGCTGGGATTTTCTTGGTGGTTGGGTTTTGCGTTTGTCGGTACTTGGCTGGTGGTGTATAAGCTGGGTAAAATTTCGTCGTTGTCGGCATTGATTGCTTCGGTGTTGTCGCCGATTTATGCGTGGTTTATTGTCGGTGATGTGATGTTGGTGGGTGCGTCTCTAGTGATGATGGTGTTGCTGGTGTGGCGGCATCAAAGCAATATTAAAAAGCTGTTGGCAGGGGATGAGAACTGATAAAAACGGAGTACAAACCGAGGTGTGTACTCCGTATGGCAACATTCAACAACATAGCCCGCCGAGGCTAGGCTATGTTTAACATCACTGCTTATTAATGATGGCGATGATGATGTTTATGTTTGCCGCCTAAAACGGGATTGCCGTAATGCTGTTTCAACTCTTGAGTTGAAATAGCAGTGTGTTGACAGCCGCCATTCAATTCCAAATCCACTCTACGGTTGTGTGCACTTCTTGGATCAGCTTCTTCTGGACAGTTCCAGCTGTAGCCTTTAGGTGCTAACAGTTGTTTTTCAATGCCTGGATAAGTTGTAGTCAGATAGTTGTAGACTGTTTGCGCACGACCTTGACCTAAGGCAATGTTACGCGCTTCTTTACCTGTGTAGTTGGTATGACCTTGTACTTCATACTGGGCATCAGGGGTGGTCGCAATACCTTTTACTTGAGCTTCTAAATGTTGTCTGACAGTCTCAGGATTGCTGCTATGTCCATTTACATGAGATTTAACCAGCGTAGAGTGTTCCAATGTGTATTCGTCATTATCAAACTCTATATCAACATGAAGAACAGGAGTAGGAATGACAGGAGGTACGCCTGGTTGTAAGAAAATGGTTTTTACAAACAGTCCCAGTTTTTCGGGAGTAGAAATGCTTTCCGCAGACACCGCAAATCCACAACCTGCAATGCTGGACAATTGGTTTAATACCGCTAAACCAGAGATTTCGTTCGGGTTGCCTGTCCATACACCGTAAACACACAGTCTGTCGCCATACTGTGCTTTCATGGCTGCCATTTCTTTGGTGCCATAAGAGTCTAGGTCATGACCGTCGCTCATCACTAACACGGCAATTTTTCCAGCAGTTGGAGCTAAATCAGCTGTTGAGCCAATAATACCATCATCTAATGGTGAACCGCCGCTAGAGCATTCCAGTGAGTCAATACCAGCACTGAACGTGGCTTTAGAATAAGCCGTCGGTTCTTGGTTTAATTTAGTAAAGCCATTGTCTAAACAAGGGCCGAAACCGAAGCTGCGAATGCTTTCAGTCACTGGGTTGGGTAGGTTAGGGATAGTGTCGTTAATGCGACTTAAAATTGTTTTTTCAACTGAAAATTTGGTTGCATCAGGTTGTGACGCATAACCTAAACCTGAATAATCGTCAGACATTGAGTTTGATGAATCATTAATGATGAAAAAGTTATCAACTTTTTGTGTATAACCAGCAGCGAGTAAAGGATTTAAGTCTTGCGCTTGAAAAGGTTCAAAAGTGGGCATCGGCTGCGCCGCGCAACCTGACATGAGTGCTGCAATCGCTGCAGCGGTGAACAGTTTTTTTTGCATGGGAAAATCTCCTGTGTGAGTGAGCTAATCATGATAAAGCAATAATCGGGCTGCCATATCAATGAGCCGAGTCGAATTTTAACATCATCAGTTAATTTATCTCAATGAATAAAGGGTATAGCTGAAAATGGTCGTAACGCATTTTTAACCCTGTTATCGACGACTTATTTATGGTTATTGGTTTATAAACCACTGATATGACCTGCGACACGCTTTTAAACATGAGACTCAATGGTTAATACCTTGTACTATTTCAAAAATGAATAGTTCACTGTATTCTATGGAATAATTAAAAAGTTGGAATTTATCTAAATAATGACAAACACCGCCCCCCTTCGTCCATCCACCTGGAAATGCTATCTCAATCTGTGCAAATCAAATGTGGTGATAGAAATGATTTTTACCGCTGTGGTCGGGATGTTATTAGCCGTTCCTGCGTTGCCGCCCATTGATACCATGATTTATGCCAATATCGGTATCGCACTGGCTGCTGCGTCTGCCGCTGCTATCAATCATTTCGTTGACCGAGATATTGATAAAAAATTAAACCCGCACCGCCCGATTCCCATGGGCTATTTAACGCCCAAACAAGTGATAATTTTTGCCATTGTGCTGGGCGTGATTGCCATGGTGGTGTTGATACTTAAGGTCAACGCCTTAACCGCGTGGCTGACCTTACTGTCCTTATTCGGTTATGCCGTGGTGTATACCAAATACCTGAAACGCATGACTCCGCAAAATATCGTTATCGGCGGTGCGTTCGGTGCAACGCCGCCCTTATTGGGGTGGTGCGCGATTACTGGCGAAGTGCATCCGTACGCTTTATTATTGGTATTGATTATTTTCGTCTGGACACCGCCGCATTTCTGGCCGCTTGCCATTGCCAGACAGGATAAATACCAAAAAATCTACGAAGATTTTAGAATTCCGATGTTGCCAGTGACGAACGGCGTTGACCACACGCTGTTACAAATTCTGCTCTACAGTTTGTTATTGCTGATTGTCACCCTGTTACCGTATTTAACAGGCATGAGCGGCTTGATTTATTTAGCCACCGTCATTCCCTTGGGCTTGGGTTTTATTTATTACGCTGTATTAATGATGCGTAACAAAGATAAAGCCACTGCCATGACCACGTTCTGGTATTCCATTGTGTACATCACGCTCCTGTTCGCTGCGTTGTTAATTGACCATTATTTCAGGTTTACCCTATGAACTTAACGCATCACGAACAAACGCCGCACCCTGAACACCCGTTCGCTGGCATTATCCGCATACTGGGCAAAGGTAAAAAAGGCTCTCGACCATTGACGCAAGAAGAAGCGCACCGTGCCATGCGCATGATTCTGGCGAATGAAGTCGAACCGATACAGCTGGGCGCGTTTTTAATGCTGATGCGTGTTAAAGAAGAAACCCCCGAAGAACTGGCGGGTTTTGTACAGGCGGCGCGTGAATCCTTCAATCACATAGCGTTACACACGCCCGTTGATTTGGATTGGTCATCCTATGCGGGTAAACGCCGCCATTTACCGTGGTTTTTACTGTCCGCGTTGTTACTGACGCAAAACGGCATCCGCGTGTTAATGCACGGTTCAGAAGGACATACGGCGGGCAGACTGTACACTGCTAACGTACTGCCGTATTTAGGTTTGCATCCAGCCACTTCCCTGCACCAAGCCCAGCAACAACTGGAACAACACAACTTCAGCTATTTATCGCTGGAACATTTCTGTCCGAAACTGCATGAGATTATCGAACTGCGTCCGCTGTTGGGCTTACGTTCCCCTGTGCATACGCTGGTGCGCTTATTAAATCCGTTCAATGCCGATTACAGCATTCAAGGTATTTTCCATCCCAGCTATCGCCCTGTGCATCAACAAGCCTCCGCCTTATTACAACAAGCGCACAGCGCGGTATTAAAAGGTGAGGGCGGCGAAACCGAACGCAACCCAGACGTAGATTGCCTAGTCCAAAGCGTGCATCACGGCGAACTCTCTGATGAAAATTGGGACGCGCTGTTCACCCGTCGCCACGTTAAAGCCGAACAACTCGATCCTGAGCAACTCGCGTTACTCTGGCAAGGTAAAATAGACGATGACTTCGCCGAAGCCACTGTTATCGGTACGACAGCCGTTGCTTTGAAACTACTAGGCAAAGCCGACAGCCAAGCACAAGCCCAGCAATTAGCGCGGGATTATTGGTTAAAGCGCGATACGGCGGCATTTGTCGGCAAATAATCAACAGGCAATGCAGATCACTTAAAAATTCACCGTCACTTCACCAATAAAGGTTCGACCTGGCATAAGAGCCGACTGGTAGTAATGTTCATCCAATAAATTCTGCACCGCAAAGCTGGCTTTAATGCCTTTCAGCACTTCATAACCTATCTTGGTATCCAGCAGATAATAAGCATCCCACGCGCCTTGCACGCCCACCGCGACATCACGATTAGTGGCATCAGCATAAGACTTATCCACATAACGTCCAATCACTGAACCGAACACACCTTTATATTCGCCTTCTACGCCGACATTCCACATCAGCTCGGGGGCGCGAGTCAGTTCTTTTCCGACCGTATTGGGATCGCTTGAATTTTCGGTAATTTTGGTGTGCGTATAACTGACATTGCCAAATAACCAGACACCGTCAACCAGCGTTTGTTTAAGCGTCGCTTCGATACCGCGAATCTTGGCTTTACCTGTGTTGCTGGTTTGTCTCAAGTCATTGGCTGTACCCGTAATAATGTCTTTCACATAAAACAAATCAGTCAAATCAGTTTCATAATAAGTCGCGGTTAAATTAGTGCCTGTATCAAAATGGGTTTCTGCGCCAATTTCCCACGAAAAGGCTTTTTCGGGTTTTAAATTCGGCGCGGCTTCGGTAGTGACACGCCTGAGTATGCCGAAACGGTTGGAGTTGGCGACCGAGCTGGTGTACAAATCAAATCCAGCGGCTTATAGACCACCGCACCTTTCTGGCTGAATTGCGTGAAAGTGCGTTCGTCGTATTGGTGACTGTAGGGCAGCAGCGGAGTCATTTGTTGTACCTGCCCCGATGAACTCCAACTATCAAACCGTCCACCTGCATACACACTGAGTTTCTCCAGCGGTTGCCATTCATCCTGTACATAGCCGCCATAAGTATTACTGGTGCCGCTGGCATTATAAATAGTTGCCGTTTTGCTGTTCCAATCGCGCCAGTTGCTTAAGTTATAACGCACACGGTGCATATTTTCTTCATTGGCATCAAAACCTGCGACCACATTGTGCGCCGCCAACCAAGTCGGTAACGCGGCAAAATGCAACGGCATTCCGAATTCCAGTTTGCCATTGATGCGCTGGTCTTGCGGCAAGGCGGATAATTCCCCTACACCGCCGTTAAAATTGGCTGATGGATTAGTGGTGCTGAATAAACCCGTATTGATGAAGCGATTCTGCACACTGAAATCGGCTTTTAATGTGGCTTTATTATCAAATTGATGGTCGAAACGGGCAAAATAACGTTTTTTTTCTTCGTTGGTCGGCGTGGTGCTGAATTCGGTTTCGCGCAAGGTTAATTTATTAAAATTGCGCCCGTCTCTTATCGCTAAATTACCAGAATTAATCGGTTGTCCTCTGCTGTTTTGCAGATAGGATACATAAGGATCATTTGCCGATACTTCCGAACGATAAATCGAAAAGCCCGCCATACCATGCGTTTGCGGCGAAAAATCATAATACAACTTGGCAAACGCATTACCTTCTTCAAAGGGGCTAGTACACCAAACCGAAAATACGCAGGGTGTGTCACACGACCAAAGGTTTGCCAATATAAGTCCATCGAAAAGGTTTAGCCAGAGTTGCGTTGAAAAACGCAATAAACTTCAAAATGCGTTCTTTAAGTTCATCGGTTG
>JAUYBJ010000154.1 GCA_030693155.1 Methylococcales bacterium | reverse complement strand
CTACATAAACCCGTGGATTCAATAGTAACACGCTATAAATCGCTTGCCATTCTTCATCACTCAGTTCTATTCGATTTTTCATGTCATCCCAAAATCGCCATGTTTTGGGGATGTAACTTTCAAATGTCAACAGAACCTAATGACTTACAATAAATAGTACATCGGACATCCAGTCGTATAGAATCGCGTTTTTCTTCAATATAATTCATCGGTTTACTCGTCAAAATAATAATATGGTAAAGATTAGCATGATATTGTTTGAAAAAATGAGTTTTTCTAACATTTCCTCATGACTTAATCGCGCCGAATGTGCAATTATTTTTGTTTTATTTGATATAAAACAATGCGTTAAGTTAAATTAAATAATAAAAACCCTTTTAAGCACTCAGGATATAGCAAATGATACCAACACACGTTTGGCACAAAGTATGTATAACCGCTGGTCTGGTGGTAACACTCGCCAGTTGCAGCACTTTACCCGTAAGCCCGCCGCAACAGGCAAGCAAAGTTAAAAATATTATTTTGCTGATTGGTGATGGCATGGGGCCGCAGCAAGTGGGTTTGTTGCTATCGTATGCGCGGCAAGCCCCACACGGCGTATTAACCACACACCGCACCGCCTTTGACCGTATTTTGAATGACGGGCGTTTGGGTTTGTCGATGACCCATCCTGATGCCGCGCTGGTGGTGGATTCGGCGGCTTCCGCCACGCAAATCGCCACAGGCAAAATGGCGGGTTCGGAAATGATAGGCGTGGATAAAGACGGCAATCGCCAAGCCACACTGATTGATAAAGCCAAACAACTGGGCAAGGCGACTGGCTTGGTCTCAGATACCCGTATCACTCATGCTACGCCCGCCGCCTTTGCCGCGCATGAAGCGCACCGCAGTATGGAAGCCGACATCGCCGAAGATTTATTAAGCACTCATGCTGATTTGATGTTTTCTGGCGGCTTGAGTCATTTTTTACCCGAAGCGGCAAAAGACGAAAAATCAGCACTGCATCAGCGGATTAAAGCTCAGGTCGGCACGGGTTTTCACATCAGTTCAGCGCGTAAAGATGAGAAAAATTTACTGACTACCGCCACGCAACAAGGCTATCAACTGGTGTTTAATAAAGCCCAGTTGCAACAGGCGACGGGTAAAACCTTGGGTTTATTTGCCGATTCGTTAATGGCGGATGGTATCACCGAAAATAAACACCGTGATGATGCCCAGCGCACTCAGCCGACCTTAAAAGAAATGACCGAACAGGCGTTGACGATTTTAGCCAAACGTCCCGAAGGTTTCTTTTTAATGGTAGAAGGTGGGCAGATTGACATGGCGGCACACCGTAATGATACGGGGCGAATGCTGCATGAAATGCTGAAATTCAATGACACGCTGAATGCGGTGCTGGATTGGGCAGATAGTCACCCTGATACATTAATTGTCGTGACTGCCGACCACGAAACAGGCGGTTTTGGTTTTAGCTACTCTGCGTCTAATGTGCCGAAGCCGCGTCCGTTAGCGGGTGATGCGTTCGGTAAAAAGCAGTTCAAACCTGATTACAATTTTGGTAATCCAGAAGTTTTAGACAGGCTGTATGCCCAGCAACAAAGCTACGAAGCGATTTTTAAACAATTCGATGCCTTGCCTGTCGCCGAACGCACACCTGAAAAACTGGTTGAGCTGGTCAATAAAGCCACTGAGTTTAAAATTACGGTAGAACAGGCGAAAATCGTATTGACCACCGAAGCCAATCCATTTTATCAAGCCAAGCACGGCACGCTGGGTGAAAAGGAAGTACCGAAAATGCCGATGAACAGCGCGTTTTATCCCTATCAAAAAGAAAATCGGCAAAATCTGTTAGCCCAAGTCGTCTCCGCACAACAACAAGTGGTATGGGCAACAGGCACCCACACCAGCACTCCCGTATTAGTGTTTACGCACGGCAAAGAAGCGGCGTTAATCCCGTTCAGTAAAGTATTGCATCACAGTGAATTGGGGCGATTATTGGGCGAGGCGTTTTAATACCACGACTGCCAGTCCTTGAAGGACTGGCAGTCGTGACACACTAAAGTTGTTGTGACAGAGTTATAACCAGTTGATTTTGTGTGTGGAGTTCAAACTCATGAGTTTGGATTCCATTGTTTATCATCACACTAAATTTTATTATCGCAACAAGTCTACTATTGCGCTGAAAACTCCAGCTCATAGCCGCTGAATTTACGGATATTCAACACACCTGTATCCAATAACAAATACTGCCCCTTTATGCCTTGCAAAATACCTGACACATCGGGTGATTTATCAAAATTGAACGACTTTAGCTTGTCGGGATAGTGCTGTATGGGAAACTGTATATCGACCACGGGTTCATCAGGCAATAATTCCATCAAGGTGCTGGGGAATTGTTGGCGAATCTCTGCCAGTTCTGCCGCGCAGTCGGCGAGTAACACGTCGCGTTGTGCGCTTAAATCAATGGGTTCAGGCTGACTTTTGAGCATTTTTTGCCAACTGGTTTTGTCGCTGACGTGTTTCGCCAATACCACTTCAATCAAGCCTGCCATATAACGCGAGCCGACTCTAAAAATCGGCAATGCTTGTACCGCGCCTTGATCTATCCAACGGGTAGGGATTTGCGTTTGCCTGGTAATGCCGACTTTAATGCCGCTGGAGTTGGCGAGATAAACAATGTGAGGTTGAAAACAGAAAGTTTCGCCCCATGTTGGCTCTCGACAAGTTCCCTTGTGATAGTGGCAGGTTTCGGGCTTCATGATGCACATATCGCATTGTGCCAATTTGATAAAACAGGGATAGCAATAGCCTTGATTGAAGGTTTTTTTTATGGCTTTATGGCAATGCACACAGGCAATATTGCCCGTAAATCGCAGAGTGATATGCTTGCCCAGATAGGGGTTCAGGTCGATGCTGTCATCGTTTAACAATAATTGATACTGAACGGGATTGCTCAGTCGGGTGCGCATTTTTTCGGTGACTCCTTGCATAGCGGGTATTCCTCTCAGGTCAGGCGGCGAACAACTGTTATAATGTCGCCATTCTATCATTCACTAAAGAGTCTGTTATGCCGCAAATACGAGTTTCGTCTGGAATAAATGTACCGATGGATATTAATGTTGTTATTGAAATTCCCGCTTTTAGTTATCCTGTGAAATATGAAATGGACAAAGATACGGGGGCGTTGACAGTAGACCGCTTCATGGGGACGGCCATGCAATACCCAACTAATTATGGTTATCTTCCGCATAGCCTTTCGGGTGATGGAGATCCTGTTGATGTGTTAGTGATGACTCCAGACCCTGTGTTGGGCGGTTGTGTGGTGCGTTGTCGCCCTATTGGTATTCTGAAAATGACTGACGAAGCGGGTGTTGATAATAAAGTGTTAGCGGTACCAGTCAAGAAACTGACTTCAGCTTTTGACCGCATACAAACCTATCAAGATATTTCTGAAGGTCGGTTGGCTAAAATTTCCCATTTCTTTGAGCATTATAAAGACCTTGAAGAAGGTAAATGGGTGAACGTTGAAGGCTGGTTTGGCATAGAAGATGCTTGTGAAGAAATACTATCCAGCATCGCGCGTTATGATGCGTTAGAGCATAAGCCCGCATTTTAAAGTGTTGCAGAGGTCAGAGTGAACAAAACGCAAATGCTAAGTGACAGGTCGTTGCAATTATTAAAAAAACTGGTTGAGCGGTATATCAGTGACGGTCAGCCTGTGGGTTCAAAAGTATTGGCGCAAGAAGCGAATTTAAGCCCTGCCACCATCCGCAATGTCATGGCGGATTTGGAACAGCAAGGCTTTATTCAATCGCCGCACACCTCCGCAGGGCGCGTTCCCACCGTGAGCGGTTATCGCTTATTTGTTGATAACTTATTGACCGTTAAAGCCTTGGATTCTGACGAATTGAATCGCCTGCACCAAGGGTTATCGGCAGAAGATAACACTGATGTCATCGGCGCGGCATCACGGTTACTGGCGGATTTAACCCAAATGGCGGGCGTAGTCACTCTGCCGCGCCGCGAGCTGGTGTGTTTGCGTCATATCGAATTTCTACCGTTATCCAACACCCGTGTCTTAGTGATTTTCGTCACTAATGAACAGGAAGTGCATAACAAAATTATTCACACCGACAAAGTATTCAGCGCGGCGGAATTACAACAAGCCGCCAATTATCTCAATTCGATTTATTGCGGGCGCAGTCTGGTTGCTGTCCGTGAAGCTGTTTTAAAAGAACTGGAAGACGACCAGCAACGTATGAATCAGGGAATGCTTGATGCCATCAAAATGGCGCAACTGGCATTCAACCAACAGCCTGCAAAAGACGATTATGTCCTCACAGGTGAAACTAATTTAATGGGCTTTTCGGAATTAGCCGATAGAGAACATTTGCGCACCCTGTTTGAAGCTTTCAACCAAAAACAAGGCGTGATTCACCTGCTGGATCACTGCATGAAAGCCGAAGGCGTACAAATTTTTATCGGTAAAGAATCAGGCTACCATGCTTTCGACCAATGCAGTTTAGTCACCTCTTCCTATTCCATCAGCGATGAAGTCGTCGGAGTATTAGGCGTAATAGGCCCAACCCGCATGGCATACCAAAAAATCATCCCCTTCGTCGATGTGACCGCAAAATTATTAAGCGTAGCCTTGAATCCAAAACCGTCATTGTAAAATTGCGGGGGTTAAACATTGCAGGTGTATTTATTCGTAATGCTTGTTGACATCAATCAGGATAATTTGTTGATCTTCAATAATGAAGTTAATAACAATTCGGTATTTTAGGTTGATAGACACACTATGAAAGTTTTTTAGGCTACCTTGCAAGGTATGCAGTCTTAATGAGGGATGATAGGGATTGGTTTCTAACAGTTCTACGGTTTTTTTGTAGGGAGCTATTAATTCAGGATGTGTTTTAAGAAATTTGCCTAATTTTTTAGCGTAAGACTCAGGTATTTTCAGGCGGTAAGTCATATTCTTTTATGATCCTGTTGGTATGTTCTTCAGCGGATTCGATAACATAACGCCCCGCAGCTATATCCTCTTTCGCTTGCCGCACCGCACTTTCCAATTCACATTCCCGCAAATGTTGATAATAATCCACATCCACAACAATAAAACGCCGTTTACCTCTTACTGCGATAGCAACTTCTTGTTCATCAATCAAGGCGGCTTCAATTGCGGTAACACCCCTTAGTTTTAAATCATTTGCATTCACTGTATTCATGTTTTTACTCCTTTGAAAATATCACGCACCTCTTAAATAGTACTCTATATAGTCATCACACAGTGTGATTAATCGTACTATTTATTATGGAAACAATCAAAAATATGCCTTGTTAAGCAACAAACACTTAATCTCAGCCTTGAATCTGAAAAGCATCATCCCCATTGTAGAAACTTGATTATCAGCTGGGTTACGCCGCGCTAACCCAATCTACGCAACAATAACAACAGGCATACAGCATGAGTACAGAACCCGAAATTTTAGATACTTCCAATATTGAAAACCTCATTAACGAGGAAGATCAGTCGCACACCGAAGTGGGCGAACACGAATACACCATTGATGAGCTGAAAAAAGAATTAGAAGAAGCGAAACAAACGGCTCATGCCAATTGGGATAAAGCGGTGCGTGCGCAAGCCGAAATGGAAAACCTGAAACGCCGCACCCAAAAAGATTTGGAAGACGCGCATAAATTCGCTTTAACAGGTTTTGCGAAAGAATTATTAGTGGTGTTAGACAGTTTAGTATTGGGCCTGCAAGCGGCAACAGGCGACAGCGAAGAAGTGCAAAAATTCCGCGAAGGCAGCGAACTCACCATTAAACAATTCGAGTCCGCGTTCAGCAAATACAACATTGTCACCATCGACCCGATGGGCTTGCCGTTTAATGCCGAACAGCATCAAGCGGTGCTGATGCAGTTTGTCGAAGGTGCTGAACCTAATACCGTGGTTAATGTATTTTCTAAAGGCTATATGTTGAATGGTCGTTTATTACGCCCTGCAATGGTTGTGGTTGCAAAAGCTGCTGATTAACCCTTGAACAACAAAAAACAACCCCCATTTAAGTAACAACTTTTACACATTCAATAGGAACAACAATAATGGCTAAAATAATTGGCATAGACTTAGGAACGACCAACTCCTGCGTGGCAGTCTTAGAAAACGGCGTTGCAAAAGTCATCGAAAACAGCGAAGGCGCGCGTACTACGCCTTCTATTATCGCTTTTAGCAGTGATGACGAAGTATTAGTGGGTCAATCGGCAAAACGCCAAGCGGTCACTAACCCAAAAAACACGTTGTTCGCCATCAAGCGTTTAATTGGTCGTAAATTTAAAGAAGATGTCGTCCAAAAAGACATCAAAATGGTGCCTTACGCAATCGTTGAAGCAGAAAACGGTGATGCGTGGGTAGAATGTCATGGCAAAAAAATGGCAGCACCCGAAATTTCAGCGCGTATTTTAATGAAGCTGAAAAAAGACGCAGAAGCCTATTTAGGTGAAGCCGTCACCGAAGCGGTTATCACTGTACCTGCGTATTTCAACGACTCACAACGTCAAGCGACTAAAGACGCGGGTCGTATTGCGGGCTTGGAAGTTAGACGTATTATCAACGAACCCACTGCGTCTGCATTAGCGTTCGGTATGGATAAACCCAAAGGCGACACCAAAATCGCAGTGTATGATTTGGGCGGCGGTACATTCGATATTTCAATTATTGAAATTGCGGAAATCGAAGGCGAACATCAATTTGAAGTGTTATCAACCAACGGCGATACTTTCTTGGGTGGTGAAGATTTCGACTCGCGTGTTATCGAATATCTGGCAGAAGAATTTAAAAAAGACACAGGCGTAGACGTACATAACGATCCATTGGCTTTACAACGTCTGAAAGAAGCGGCTGAAAAAGCGAAAATCGAATTGTCATCCAGCCAACAAACCGATGTCAACTTACCGTACATCACCGCAGATGCCTCAGGCCCAAAACATTTAAACGTGAAATTAACGCGCGCTAAATTAGAATCTTTAGTGGAAGAATTGATTTTACGCACCAAAGGCCCTTGTGAAATGGCGTTGAAAGATGCTGGCGTATCAGCATCTGAAATTAACGACGTGATTTTAGTCGGCGGTCAAACCCGTATGCCTAAAGTCCAAGAAATGGTAAAAAGCATTTTCGGTCAAGAGCCACGCAAAGACGTTAATCCAGACGAAGCGGTTGCTTTAGGCGCGGCAATTCAAGCGGGCGTGTTATCAGGTGATGTGAAAGACGTATTGTTGTTAGACGTTATTCCATTGTCGCTGGGTATTGAAACAATGGGTGGTGTGTTGACTAAACTGATTGAGAAAAATACCACCATTCCAACCAATGCGTCACAAGTATTCTCAACTGCTGACGACAACCAAACAGCGGTAACGATTCACGTTTTACAAGGCGAGCGCGAAAAAGCGGCGGCGAATAAATCATTAGGTCGTTTTGACTTGGCGGATATTCCACCTGCACCACGCGGCGTACCTCAAGTTGAAGTGTCGTTTGATATTGATGCCAACGGTATTTTAAACGTGTCGGCAAAAGACAAAGCGACAGGCAAAAAACAATCTATCATCATCAAAGCCTCAAGCGGTTTATCGGAGGATGAAGTTGAACGCATGATTAAAGATGCCGAAGCACACGCCGAAGAAGATAAAAAATTAGTTGAATTAGTCCACGCTAGAAACCACGCAGACGGCATGATTCACGCCACTGAAAAATCGCTGAAAGAATTGGCGGATCAAGTCGGTGCAGACGAAGCCGCCAGTATCCACCAAGCAATTGACGCACTGAAAGAAGCGGTTAAAACCGACGATAAAGACCTTATCGAAGCCAAAACCAACGACTTAACTGAGTTGTCAGGAAAATTAGCCGAACGTGTTTATGCCCAAAAAGGCGCGGAAGGCGGTGAAGAACACGCACATCATGCAGGTGGTGCAAGCCACGCGGCAGAAGATGATGACGGTGTGATTGATGCTGATTTTGAAGAAGTGAAGAAATAAGGTGCGATTTTAGGGTGGGCAATGCCTACCCTACTTAGCTTTTGTAGATACCATCTCTCCAAATCAATCACAAGTAGCAAATTATGGTATTTGTGGTTGATAGGGTAGTTGGTGTTTAAAGACACCAAAACAAATCTGTACCAATTTTCGCATAGCTGCGCCGAGTGCGGACATTTTACTTT
>JAUYBJ010000152.1 GCA_030693155.1 Methylococcales bacterium | reverse complement strand
GATTTAATACACCAGCGTGTTTGTCGCGGACTCTGACGGATAGGGTTTTGATTATCGGTTTCATGGTTGCCAAAATACGGCTTGTTGTCTACGTTGTCAAAAATCAACAGCACACCTTACATCCCCGCCCTAAAGAGACGGTGCTTTCTGGTAAATTTAATGAGCCATAGCCTAAGCAGCGTACCTGACGGCTAATCAACAACTGTGATTAATGCTTTCAACAACGCCTCCAACGCAATCTTTTCCTTGGCATATTGGGATAACAAAATAGTCTTAGTCTCATGCTGTTGGCGAATTAAAATCATGCCTGACCCCATCAACCTGTTTTGAATATGAATAGTACAATAGGATGTGCCGACGATAGGAGGCGCATCATTCGTGATAACTCGAACGATGCGCTTCGTGCCTCAGCACATCCTATTAGCGCATCTTATCGTGTTACTTATCTTACGGATTGCGTTGGGTTGCCAAAAAGACGGCAACCCAATCTACGATACTTACCGTGTCAGTCTTTCTATTAACACTTTATCAATTTGAGATTGGTCCATATCTACAATTTCAAAACGCCATTCATCATATTCAAAGTGATCTGCAACATTGGGTATCTTTTCCATATAAGACATGATAAAACCAGCTAAGGTATTGTAGCTATTCGACTGTTCATTAGGGAATTGGCTATCAATATTCAGAATAACTTTTAAGCGAGAAAGACTAATACTTCCATCCACCAAGTAAGAACCGTCATCACGTCGAACAATTTCTGGCGCGGATGTTAAATATTCTGACGGAAAATCACCCATAATTGCCGATAACACATCAATTAGAGTAACAATTCCTTTCATTTCTCCATATTCATTGACGATGAATGCAAATTGAGTACGCGCTTTACGAAACGCATCCAACAAATAAGGGATCGTCATAATGTCAGGAATATACAGTGGTATGTGCATATAGTTTTCTATATCTAAAGAATCTCCCTCTAACGCGGGATTTAATAAATCACTACGTCGTAATATACCCACTACGTTTTCCAGACCGTTTTTACAAATAACGATGTGTGAATAATGGCAATGAATAATTTTATTAAAGATACTGTCCTTGGTATCGCTGAGATCAATAAAATATATTTTCTTGCGCGGGGTCATAATAGCTCCCACCCGCTGTTCATCTAATTTCAGCACATTTGCAACAATTTGCTGCTCACTTTCGTGAAAAACTCCCTCTTCTGCCCCCTGTTGCATCATAATTTTGATTTCTTCATTGGTGACAGATGTCTCTTTCTGGCGGTGCATTCCAAATATCAACAGTAAAAGATTACTTGAAGATGACAACAGCCAAACTAATGGACTGGTTAATTTTGCCAACAAAGTCATAGCAGGCGCAATAATAAGTGCGATAGTTTCTGGACTGCGCATTGCCAAACGCTTGGGTACTAATTCTCCAATCACAACGGAAAAATAGGTAATTATTATCACTGTTAAGGTCAGTGAGATTCCCTCTGCATAAGGCGAAATGTAAGGTATCTGCACTAGCATTTTATGAAGCGGTATTGTGAACGCATTTTCACCGATAGCACCACTTAAAATGCCAACAGACGTTATGCCTACTTGAACGGTCGAAAAAAAACGCGAGGGATTATCATGCAATAAAATAGCCGATTTAGCCCCTTTGCGATGTTCGCCCTCCAATTTGTGCAAACGGGCTTTACGAGAAGATACGACTGCGATTTCCGACATGGCGAATATGCCATTAATCCCAATTAAAACGAAGATCAATAAAATGTCCAAAAAGCCAGTTTCCTATTTTTCCAAGTGGTAAGCAATGTAGGGTACGCTGTGCGTACCCTACTGAATTAAAGCCCAAACCCCGTTTTGGACTCCAACACATCAAACACTTTCCTGCCAGCGTTGATACAGAACATACCACACCAGCGCACTTTGTACGCCCATGCAAATAATGGAAATGCCCATGCTGTCGGCGGTTAGCGGGAAAAATAACGCCGATACCGCTTTTAAATCCGCCGCCGCGAATATGCCGGGTAATACGCCATAGAGCAATACGAATGACAGCAAGGTCAGGCTGAATGCGCGTTGTGGATTTTTGCCGAAGCTGAAAAACAGGAAGATGCCGATGTCGCGTAGCAGGAACAATAAAATGGTGATGGGGTAAACGTGCAGTTCTTCAATATCGGCGGGATGGGCAAAGGATAGCGGTAATGCCACGACCGCCGCTAAGATAAAGGTGACGCACCATAACGGCAGTTCTTCGGCGGCGCGTTGCCAGTTTTCCTGTGTGATGTAGGTGAGCAGGCGTTTAATGCGCATCGGTTCGTTATATTCGGTAAACACAATCAGGTAGCTGAGGGTTAAGCAGATGGCGAACGCGGTGGTATAAAAATATTCGCCGAAGTGCTGGGCTTCGATAAAGCCACCTGCGTAGACCATCAGAAACAGCGCGAACGCGAACCACACCCACGGCAAGGTGCGGATGCGTAATTCTTGCGCCATGAGGCGGTAATTGCCGACCACACACCAGAACAATGCCCAGCAGACGGTCATTAAAGTTAAAAACTGGCTGGTGGTGCTGATACCGTACCAACTGGCATCGGAGGGCGTGTGTTGTAAGGCTTGCGGGTTGCTTGATAACGGCATAATCCATGAGCCGATGGTAAACGCCGCTATGATTGCCAAGCCAGTGATGACGGAATTGCTGTTGATTTGCCCTTTGCGCAAGGCAATCAGGCTCAGTAATAAGCTGATATTCTGCACCAATAAGCCGCTGCTAATCGCGTAGCCGTACACCCATAATAGATTGCCGAGATTGTTTGCCGACAAGCCATACACCAGCAAGCAGATAACGCCGCCATACCACACGACCAGCGTACTGCCCAATAATTTGCCGCATACCATTGTCCACGGGTCTAATGCGGATAAACGTTGCGTGTCCCATGTGTGACTGCGTTGTTCTTCCAGTACGCTGTCTACCGCTTGCCGCGCTCCCCAAAATGACACCATGAGCAAGAATAACCCTAAGGCGGTTTGGGCGGTGATGCTAACTTCGTTATGAGTTTGGTTATCGAGAAAATAGGTGAGGGTGAAGATGATGCCTAAAATCAGCGGCACACCAACAAGGCGGGCTTGAGAAAATTCTAATTGCAGTTGACGTTGAAATTCAGGATTCAGATTCATGCGCGGTGCCTAATGGTGTCCAGATAAGCGTCTTGTAAATTGCTGGTGATTTTAGCGAATTCACACACAGGTAAGTTGCGGGCTAACAGGGTGGTTAATAGTTGATGGTGTTGTACGCTGTCGCCTTGTATTTGCAGCCACGCGGCTTGATTGCCTTCGGTTTTTAACACCGTGAGCGTGTCTATGGATTGCAACACGGCGGCGAGATTGTCCACAGGTGTTGCCAGTGTCAGTTTGAAATATTGGGTGTGCGCGTGGGTGGTGGTTTTAATCGCCACTTGTTCAATAATTTTCCCTTCGCGTAGCACTAACATATCGGTGCTGTAGGCTTCCAGTTCGGCGAGAATATGTGATGACACCAACAAGGTCATGCCCTGTTGTTGTAAATTTAAAAATAATTCCGCGAGTTCGTGACGGGCTTCGGGGTCTAAACCCGATGCAGGTTCATCGAGCAATACCACGCGCGGCGAGTGAATAATGGCTTGCCCGATAGCCACGCGCTGCCGCAAACCGCGTGATAATGTGCCTGCCAATACGTCCAGACGGTCGTTGATATACAGACCGCTACTCACTTTGTCGATAGCGGCGGCGCAGTCGTCTTCAGCGATGCCTTGGGCGCGTGCCACATAATGCAAACATTGCCGCACCGTTAGGCGGTCATACAGTCCGAAAAAATCTGATAAATAACCGATGACACGGTGGCATTCGCGCGGGTGTTCCAGCACATCAATATCATTAATCCGAATATTGCCACTCATGGGCTGATCCAACGCCGCCATACAGCGCAACAGCGTGGATTTACCCGCGCCGTTGGGCCCGACTAATGCGGTGATGCTGCCTTGTGGAATATGAAAAGACACCTCGTCCAACGCCCTGAGGTTCGGGTATTCAAAAATTAACTGCTCGACATTAATCATTATGCTGGGGTGTGGGTAGTGGTTGAAAGGCGGGTCGATTTTGGCACACTCTGGCAGAAATGAGAAACTGCGTGGCACTGGAATCATGATGGCAATTCTACGATGAACGACTTGATTTGATACCAGATGATGCCAATTGCTTCATGGACAAAAAGCGAACTACACCCTAATCCTGCTGCGGTGGGTAAAAAAGCCAGCATATCAATCTGATAGCGGGTAGTAAAAACAGTGGGGGCTTCAACCACCTGAAAGCCTGCGCGGCGAAAGGCTTCGGCAGCGCGTGGCAGATGCCATGCTTGCGTAATCAGGTAAATTTTAGTAATGCCCGCTTTTTGTAAAATATCAAAGGTATAACGGGCATTTTCAAAGGTATTATCGGATGAATCTTCCGTCCAGCTAACGGGAACACGAAAATCCTGCTCCAGTATGTCGCGCATTTGGTGGCTTTCAGAAACGCTGTTGCCCATCGGCTTACCGCCAGTGACTAAAATGGGGCGATGGGTTTCACGGTATAACTTGGCACCGTAGCGCAAACGTAACAACGTACCTGTCCCCGCAATGTCCTGATTAGCATATTCGGGTGCATGAAAATAACTGCCGCCGCCCAGTATCACGATAGCTTGCGCGTCAGGTGGCGGATTAGACAGCGGTGTGGCGCGAGCTTCCAGCCATTGTAATGCGCCCTCTGACACATAAGGCGTGGCACATAACCACAGCACTGCCAATGAACCAATCAGTAAGCGTCGCGCCTGTTTGGGATGGCGGGGTAGCAGTGCAATACCCACCGCCAATAGTACAAATAAACTCAGTGGCGGTAATAAAAAGACAGTAATCAGATTAGTGATAAACCAAGACATAAGGGTAATTGTCGGAGTGGGCTAATGGGGCGTAAGGCGATGACTTAGCATAACGTTTCGCCATAAGCATTGTTAGTTAAACTTGAGAGATTGCCGTATTTTACCCCGTCATGTATGATTATTTTATTAAGTAACGACTAACGATATTTATATCAGCTTAGTTCGGCTCAGCGGCTAAACGAAAAATGTATTCATGTCGGGAGTATCTTTTGAGATGCTGCCTTGCAAATATCCCTCATCACTTATTTATCCTATTCAGATAGCAACAAAATAACGACCTTTACTTAATTAAACTGTAATACGCCCTTATGCTCCCTAGAGAGCAGTAATAATCCTTGGAAGACACCATGAAAAAAACCATGTACGAAAAAATTTGGGACAGTCACCTCGTCGTCGATGTCGAAGGTCAAGCCCCATTAATCTATGTTGACCGTCATTTAATGCACGAAGTCACCAGCCCACAAGCCTTTGAAGGTTTGAAAATCTCAGGTCGTAAAGTCCGCAATCCGCACAGCATTTTAGCGACCATGGATCATTGCGTACCGACTAAAAACCGTGATTTACCGATTGCTGATTTAATCGCCAGAAAACAAATCGAAACCATGGCGGATAATTGCAAAGAAAACGGCTTGAATTTATACGACATGAAAAGCCCCAACAACGGCGTAATTCATGTGGTTGTGCCTGAACATGGCTTTGTGCATCCAGGTATGGTCGTTGTTTGTGGCGACAGTCATACCGCAACACATGGCGCGTTTGGTGCATTAGCGTTTGGTATAGGCACCTCCGAAGTCGAACACGTTATGGCAACCCAAACCTTGCCACAAAAAAAATCCAAAACCATGTTGGTGCAAGTCAACGGTGAATTATCTAAATACAGCACCGCGAAAGATATTGCTTTAGCCATTATCGGCAAAATCGGCACCGCTGGTGGTACGGGTTATGTAATCGAATATGCAGGCGATGCGATTAAAGCATTAAGCATGGAAGGACGCATGACGCTGTGCAACATGGCGATTGAAGCAGGTGCAAGAGCTGGTCTTGTTGCTCCTGATGAGAAAACCTACGAATACCTGAACGGCAAAGAATTTGCGCCCAAAGCTGCAATGTGGGAACAAGCCTTGGCTTACTGGAAAAGTTTACCCAGTGATGCAGGTGCAGAATTTGACGCTGTCATTACCTTGGATGCGGCTGATATTGCGCCACAAGTATCATGGGGGACCTCACCTGAACAAGTTATCGGTGTCGATGCTAACGTACCCGCGCCTGAAAGTTTCGACAACGAAGGCAAACGCAAAGCCTGTGAATCTGCCTTAGCGTATATGGGTTTAACCGCCAATATGCCGATTACTGACATCAAAATTGATTACGTCTTCATAGGTTCATGCACCAACGGACGTATCGAAGATTTTCGCAGTGCCGCCGAAGTGGCAAAAGGCACAAAAGTAGCTGACGGCGTAACCGCTATCGTTGTCCCCGGTTCTTACCACGTTAAAGAGCAAGCCGAAAAAGAAGGCTTAGACAAAATCTTTATTGATGCAGGTTGGGAATGGCGCGAACCTGGTTGTTCCATGTGTTTAGCCATGAACGGCGACGAACTCAGCAAAGGACAACGTTGTGCGTCTACTTCAAACCGTAACTTTGAAGGTCGTCAAGGTAAAGGCGGCAGAACCCATTTAGTATCACCTGCAATGGCAGCCGCTGCCGCCGCCGCTGGTCATTTTGTTGATATACGCAAACTATAAGGACTTAAGATAATGCAACCTTACACAAAACACGAAAGCATTGCTGCGTTAATGAACCGCAGCAACGTCGATACCGATCAAATCATTCCGAAACAGTTTCTGAAAAAAGTAGAGCGCAGTGGTTTTGGTCAACACCTATTCCACGACTGGCGTTTTAATGATCACGGCAGCGACAACGCTGATTTTGAACTGAACAAACCTGTCTTTAAAGACGCGAAAATTCTGGTCGTCGGTGATAACTTCGGTTGTGGCTCATCGCGTGAACACGCGCCGTGGGCAATCGCCGATTATGGTTTCAACACCATCATCTCCACCAGCTACGCCGATATTTTCTACAACAACTGTTTTAAAAACGGCATTCTGGCAATTATCGTCAGCCAAGCACAACTCGATGCGTTAATGGCAGAAATCGCCGCGAACGAAGGCGTGAAATTCACCGTTGATTTAGAAAATCGCGCTGTCACTACCCCAGCAGGTAATGGCTTCACCTTTGAAATCGACCCATTCCGTCAAGGTAATTTATTAAGCGGTTTAGATGATATTGGCTTGACGCTGAAACACGTTGATAAAATTGACCAGTACGAAGCACAGCATAAACAAAACTATCCTTGGCTTTGGGCATAAACCCATAACTCGTTCCCACACAGCGTGTGGGAACGAGTGAATTAAGTAGAATTTATGGACAAGAAACATTTCGAACTATTACTAAGACATACAACCTTTAGTGAAAAAATATGGTCTGAGCTTTGGGATGCGCTAGATACGATGCAGCGAATTGAGTTATTACTGCAACTCGGAGACGCACCAGATAAGCTGATTGCAAAAGCAATAGATGACCCTAATCCAGTTGTACGCATGTTAGCTGTTAAGGATAACCACTTTTACGAAGAAGATGAGCCTGATTTATACGCAAGATTAATTAACGACGAATCTCCCTTGGTTCGAGCAGCAATGAAAACTAGGGATATGATCTTTGAGGAAGATTACCTATTCGGTTTAAGCCACGATGAGAGGCTTGGCGTAATTGCTTTGCGTAAACATTTTCCTACAGAAACATTTGCAACCTTCATTAATGAAGGGCTAAAAAATATGAAGATTACTGAGCAGGAGGCTTCTGAACTTATTTGGGAGTTCGTTCGTAATCCCAATCTTATTGACCAAATTACACGAGAACCTAGTGATAGTTACGATTGGAATTACATCAGAAATGGATTTGAAGCAATGTGGAATCTAACGACCTCTACACAACTTGAGGTTCACTACGCAATTGCAACGGAATATCCTACCAAAACTTCTCATAGATTTGGCGATATTCCTACCGAAATACTTGATAAAATGAGCGATGGCACACTTAGTAATCTGGCTTTTCGGCAATTTGGAAAGCTTTTGGAAAAGCTTAAGGAAGCACCAGATAAATTTGACCAAAGCATTCATGACTCTGCCCGTGGCGGTGCTAAGTTTGCAGATTATAAAAAGAACTCTGATAGTCCAAATATTTCCACAGTAATAGACGAACTGGAAAGATTACGCGCTGAGGTTAGCGAGCTATCAAAACTGATTAATAATGCAATTTCTCGCCGCAAGGGATTATTTGGTTAGTCAGGTTTCTCGTTCCCAAGCTCTGGAGACTGTGAAAGTATTCGCCCCAAACCAGTATAATACCCCACACACCAGTAGACCGAGCCAATAAAGCCAATGACAGTACGCCGTTACCAACCCACCCTTAATCGGCAGCAAGATATGCTGCTGCCAGCGCGTGTCGAAGACTATGTCAGCGAGAACAATTGGGTTCGCGCGATTGATGCCTATGTCAACACCTTGGACTTACTCGCCCTAGGCTTTAACAATATGCAGATAGTCATCCATTCAGGGCAGCCCGCTTACCATCCAGAAGCCTTGCTGAAACTGTACCTATACGGCTATCTGCAAGGCATTCGTAGCAGTCGCAAGCTGGAAAGCGAGACACGGCGAAATCTGGAAGTGATTTGGTTGCTTGAAGGTATTTCTCGTTCCCAAGCTCGGCTTGGGAATGCCTACCCTCAAGCTCTGCTTGGCGTTCGGGGTATATAAACGTAACAATAAACTTGTTTTGCTCGCTGTCACACCAAGCGGAGCTTGGCAATAGGTGTTCCCAAACTGGAGTTTGGGAACGCGATATACTATCTGTTATTACTATTGTTAATTGAGGTGTGAAATGTCATCTACAATATTGTGGGTTAATACCGTAGTCAGTTTTCTCGTTCCCAAGCTCTGGCTTGGGAACGCCTACCCTCAAGCTCTGCTTGGTGTTCGGGGCATATAAACGTAAAAATAAGATTGTTTTGCTCGCTGTCACACCAAGCGGATCTTGGCAATAGGTGTTCCCAAACTGGAGTTTGGGAACGAGATATACTATCTGTTATTACTATGGTTAATTGAGGTGTGAAATGTCATCTACAATATTGTGGGTTAATACCGTAGTCAGTTTGATTGGGGTCGGATTAGGCGCGTTTTTGGCGGTAGGTAGCGTTATTAGCATTGCCAATATGCAAAATTCGTGGGCTGGATTTCTGGTGATTATGGCGATAGGCGTTCCAATTACGTTTGGTATTTCTGGTATTGGTGCGTGGTGGGCTTATTCAGCGAGCGCGACAAAGCTGGTCACCTACCTGATTGCTTTCCCGTGGATTTATCTGACGGCGTTTGTGGTCGTGATGCTGGTGTCATTAAAACAGTAGTCTCGTTCCCAAGCTCTGGCTTGGGAACGAGATGTAAAATGCAGCCTTGTAGGTCAGGTTAGCGTAGCGTAACCCGACAGATTCATGGGTTATGTCTATGTACTTAAAATTGACAATAAATTATATTTAGTTGACAATAATATTTTTAAAATTGACATTAAACTAATTACTATGACTAAGTTACGCAAAAAAACCGAAGAAATTCGTCAATTTATTGTTGCCAATGTAGAGAAACATTCAAAAGACATCGCCAGTTTGACGGCGAAGCAGTTTGATATAACTCGCCAAGCCGTTAATAAGCACATCCAAACGTTAGTAAAGGAAAAAGCGTTATTGGTTACTGGCTCGACACAAAGCAGGCATTACAGTTTACAGCCGCTTGAACGATGGGAAAACGCTTACCCGTTGGATAAATCGCTTGAAGAACATATCGTCTGGCAAAATGATATTGCCCCGCGATTAGGGTTGTTACCCGAAAATGTGATGAATATTTGGCAGTATGGTTTTACTGAAATGTTGAATAACGCAATTGACCATTCTTCTGGGGAAAAAGTTGAAATTCTCCTAATAAGAACAGCCGCACATTGCGAGATTATGATTCGCGATAATGGCGAAGGTATTTTTAAGAAAATCCAACGCATATTAAATTTAACGGATGAAAGACAGGCTTTACTCGAATTGGCTAAAGGAAAATTAACGACCGACCCAGATAATCATAGTGGTGAAGGTATCTTTTTTTCATCACGGCTGTTTGATAGTTTTTGGATTCTGTCAGGAAATGTTCATTTTGACCATCAGCAAGAACAGGAGGTTGATTGGATTGCTGAAAATGAGTTCCCCATATCAGGAACAACCGTTTCTATGCAACTTCATAATAATTCATCTCGAAATATCAAGCAGGTTTTTGATGCTTTTACCGATGAAGATTATAGCTTTGCAAAAACCGTTGTTCCCGTGCGTTTAGCGCAATATGGACATGAAAAGCTGATTTCCCGCTCGCAAGCCAAACGCTTATTAGCGCGTATTGAGCGATTTAAAATAGTCGTTTTTGATTTTGAGGGGGTTGAAACCGTTGGTCAAGCGTTTGCGGATGAGATTTTTCGGGTTTTCAGCAAACAACATCCTGATGTTGAATTGCGTTATGTCAATGTGTGCAAAGAAGTTGAGAAAATGATTTCACGCGCGGGGTTTAAAATTTAAGACGAACGCGAAACACGGATATATGTATAAGAATATCAAGACCTTTCAGGTTTTTAAAACCTGAAAGGTCTAAAACAGAATTTGACACCCCACCAACAACAGCGGTTTAGGTTCAAACGCCTAACTGACACAGCCATGTAGGTTACTGTGTATCGGTGTTGATGGAGTCAAATAACGCGGCGATAGATCAACGGTAGAGCAACCAGAAATGGTAGGTAGTTGGTTCGATTCCAGCTAGTACACCAAACCGAAAATACGCAGGGTGTGTCACACGACCAAAGGTTTGCCAATATAAGTCCATCGAAAAGGTTTAGCCAGAGTTGCGTTGAAAAACGCAATAAACTTCAAAATGCGTTCTTTAAGTTCATCGGTTG
>JAUYBJ010000151.1 GCA_030693155.1 Methylococcales bacterium | reverse complement strand
CGCGAATATCATCGAACTCTTCCAATATGGCTAAAATGTTTTGCCATTCAGTGTACGGCAAAACAACAGACTTTTTATGTGCCTTTTCATCAATAATGAAATTTGGATGCAGTTCTATCATGTTTACTCTTCCCAAGCCCTACCATCACGCGCAATCAAAGCAATGGAGGCGACAGGCCCCCAAGTGCCAGCGGGATAATTTTTAGGGCTGTCACCTGAATGCCGCCACGCATCCTGAATGGAATCGACCCACGTCCACGCTTGTTCAATTTCTTCACGGCTTAAAAACAGGGTAGGGTTGCCGCGCATGGCTTCCAGTACCAATTTTTCATAACCACCGAAAATACTGCTTTTCTTAAAGGTTTCAGAAAAACTCAAATCCAGCTTGGTTTTCTGGATTTTGATGTGTTCGTCAATCCCCGGAATTTTATTGAGAATTTCCACTTCCACGCCTTCATTGGGTTGCAAGTGAATAATCAATTTATTGGGGGGTAATTCACGGAAACTATCGGCAAAAATGTTATGTGGTAACTGTTTAAAATAAATCACAATCTCGGTGCGTTTGTTGGTCATGCGTTTACCGGTACGCAGATAAAACGGCACACCCGCCCAACGCCAGTTATCAATATCAACGCGCAAGGCAACAAAACTTTCGGTGGTGCTTTCTGTATTCGCGCCGTCTTCTTCCAAATAACCTGGAACCGCTTTGCCTTTCATATAACCTGCGGTGTATTGACCGCGCACGGTTTTTTCATCGACATTGGCACGGGTAATGGGGCGCAAGGCTTCCAGCACTTTGATTTTTTCACGGTGGATGCTTTTCGCTTCCAGATTCACAGGCGGTTCCATCGCGATAAAGGTCAGAATCTGTAATAAATGATTCTGCAACATATCACGCAACTGCCCTGTTTTATCGAAATATTCCCACCGTCCTTCAATACCGACTTCTTCCGCGACCGTCACTTGAATATGGTCGATGGTATTGTGATTCCAGTTGGTGGTAAAAATAGAATTGGCAAAGCGTAACGCCAGCAGATTTAAAACGGTTTCTTTACCTAAATAATGGTCGATACGAAAGACTTGTGTTTCGTTGAATACTTTCGCTACTTCGTCGTTGATGACTTGAGACGATTTCAAATCATGCCCGATGGGTTTTTCCATTACCATGCGTGATTCTTCGGTTAATACACCTGACTGAGCCAAGCCTTGGCAGATATTGCTGAATAAAAACGGGGCGACGGCAAAATAATTAACCGTTACGCGGTTTTCGGTATCCAAAACGGTATGCAGTTGCTGATATTCTGCCATTTGCGTCAAGTCGATTTTCAGGTACGACAAACGCGCAGAAAACCGCTTCCATATTTTATCGTCCAGCTTGTCGTTTAAAAATTCCTGCAAACTTTTGTGGGCAATCTCAACAAACTCAGCACTGGCATGAGTATGTCTATCAACACCGATAATGCGGGTATCAGGTTCAATCAGATTAGCATTTTCCAGCCGATACAGGGAAATAAGCAACTTGCGGCGAGATAAATCGCCCAGCGCACCAAAGATAATCAAATCGCAGGGTTTAAATGTTTTTTTGTCTTTCATTGTCTGTGTCAGCTAAAAATACGGGGCGGGATAAAATACAGTTTTATGACTCAGAACTTATTATCTCAGAATTTGTTTGAGGATGCTGGACTGATTGCACTGCCGCAACCCCACAGAATACGCGGCTTATATAATATCGAATCGAAAACTTATTGACAGACCTATTCAGTCACTCGTATAGTGTCGATTCACTACTAAGCAATAACCATAGCAGTGATAGAACTGATTAATGACCCATAATAAAGGTGGAAAAAATGAGCGAAGAAGAACAAACCAAAGACAAATTCTGGCTGATTGTAGGCGGCACTGTATTTGCTATCGTAGCAGTTATCTTATTGATTAAACAAAGTGAAAATGAAAAATTCGCACCTATCAAGCAACAGGTAGAACAGGAAAATGCCCAGATGAATATTCGGGTTTTGAGCGACAGCACAGAAAAATAATAATAAATAATTGAGGAGAGAATCATGAAACTAAAACCCCTAATCCTGTTAGCCGTATTGAGTTTTTTTTCGGGCAGCACATGGGCAACTGAATATATTTACCGCGATTTAATGGCAAATACCCTGACATCCCCTACTTGCGCCGCAGAACCGCAAGCCATTACCGAAGCCTCCAAGCCGTTTAACTTGAGTAAATACAGCAAACGTTTTTGTCAGTCACAGGGCTACGGGTGGCACGTTGAAAAAATAAAAGATAACGGTAAAGCGGTTTGTGTGGATTGCACAGGCGATAAAAGCGGCAAACAATGTCATCTGGAAGACGTGGTTGTGACCTGCAAACGCATCAAACCCGGATCTGTCGGTATGCTCCCGGGAAAAAGTTAATCAGTCTTTGTTATTTTCGCACTAGATACCCCCCGCTTAATCCTTAGCCCAATATTGTTAATAAGTTGGAGTGTGTACATAAACCTGCGAGATAGTTAATATCTCGTGGGTATGTGATTCCATTGATTGTCCGTAAATCAATGATGAAGATTACGAGTAGAGCTATCTGAAAGCAGCGCGTCTTGTTGAAGTTTCCAAAATCCACGCTGCTTTTGGGCGGTTTCATTTATGATTTACAGCACTCAAGTCGATACCCAACGCGTCGGCGATACCCTTGCCATACGCTGGATCAGCTTTCAGGCAGTGGTCGATATGACGCAGTTGAATTTCACGCGGCACATCCATAATAGAACGCGCGGTATTATCAAATAACGCCTGTTGTTGTGGGGGAGTCATCAAGCGAAACAATGCGGCGGGTTGCGAATAGTAATCTGTATCTTCGTAATCCCAGCGGTCAGCTGCGCCGTCTAAAGGCAGTGGTGGTTCAGAAAAATCGGGTTGTTGTTGCCATTCACCTGCGCTGTTCGGTTCATAGCCTATGGTGCTACCAAAGTTACCATCCACTCGCATTGCACCATCTCGATGGTAATTATGCACAGGGCAACGCGGGGCATTGACGGGGATTTGTTGATGATTTACCCCCAAACGGTAACGCTGGGCATCGCCATAAGAAAACAATCGCCCCTGTAGCATTTTATCGGGAGAAAAACCGATACCCGGCACAATGCTGGCAGGGTTAAAGGCGGATTGTTCTACTTCTGCAAAATAATTTTCAGGATTGCGGTTTAATTCCAGCACGCCGACTTCAATTAACGGAAAATCCTTGTGCGTCCATACTTTGGTCAAATCAAACGGATTGTAAGATAGTTTTTCTGCATCGGCTTCAGACATAACTTGTACTTTAAGTATCCATTTCGGAAAATTACCCTGTTCGATACTGTCGTATAAATCACGCTGGTGACTTTCTCTATCCTTACCCATAATTGCTGCCGCTTCAGCATCAGTCAGGTTTTTAATGCCCTGTTGCGTTTCAAAGTGAAACTTAACCCAATGGCGTTCATTGTTGGCATTGATAAAACTAAAGGTATGGCTACCAAAACCGTGCATATTGCGGTAAGTGGCAGGAATGCCGCGATCACTCATAAACATGGTGATGTGATGCAAGGCTTCGGGCAGTAATGTCCACAAATCCCAGTTGCTTTTCGCGTTGTGTAGATTGGTACGCGGGTCGCGTTTCAAGACATGATTTAAATCGGGAAATTTCAGCGGATCACGCAGAAAAAATACGGGGGTATTGATACCGACTAAATCCCAGTTGCCTTCTTCGGTGTAAAATTTCAGTGCGAAACCGCGAATATCACGTTCAGCATCCGCTGCACCGCGCTCACCTGCCACAGTAGAGAAGCGGGCAAACAGTTCGGTTTTTTTGCCGATGTCAGAAAACAGCTTGGCACGAGTATATTGAGTAATATCATGGGTCACGGTGAATGTACCATAAGCTCCCGAACCTTTGGCGTGCATACGCCGCTCAGGAATAACTTCACGGTCAAAGTGAGCCATTTTCTCTACATACCAGACATCTTGTAGCAGTTGCGGGCCGCGTGCGCCAGCAGTCAATACGTTTTGATTATCAGCGACGGGGCAGCCTGCATTAGTAGTTAAGTTTTTTTCGTCAGACATGGGGTATATTCCTTTTCCGTTATAAATACAGATGGACATTAGGTATTGAGAAAAGCAAGCAAATCGGCGTTGAGCTGGTCTTTGTGGGTGTCGGCGAGACCATGCGAGCCACCTGAATAAATTTTCAGTGTCGCATTCTTAATGTATTTCGCGGACGCATGAGCTGAGGCATCAACAGGTACAATCTGATCGTCGTCACCATGAATAATTAACGTGGGTACGTCGAATTTTTGCAGGTCTTCGGTGAAATCAGTCTCAGAAAAGGCTTCGATACAATCAAACTGGTTCTTTAAACCGCCCTGCATACCCTGCAACCAGAACGCATCACGAATACCTTGGCTAATCGTCACACCTTTTCTGTTAGTTCCATAAAACGGCGTGGTGAGGTCTTTGAAAAACTGTGATCGGTCGGCGAGGACATTTGCGCGAATCTCATCGAACTTCTCCATCGGCAGACCAATGAAATTAACATTAGTTTTGAGCATTAATGGCGTAACCGATCCCATTAGCACAATTTTTTCAACGTGTTTGTTACCATGACGACCGATATAGCGGGTTACTTCACCGCCGCCAGTCGAGTGACCAATCAGCGTCATTTTTTTCAAATCCAAGGTTTGGATAAGCTCCGATAAATCATCCGCGTAAGTGTTCATATTATTACCTTTATAGGGTTGACTTGAACGTCCGTGACCACGGCGATCATGGGCAATGCAACGATAGCCGTTGGCAGCCAAATAGAGCATCTGGTTTTCCCACGCATCGGCAGTCAGTGGCCAGCCGTGACTGAAAACAACGGGGTGTCCTGAACCCCAGTCTTTATAGTAGATTATTGTGCCGTCTTTAGTAGTGATGGTACTCATAGCTGCTTTTCCTTAAATTTTTTGCGTTAGGTTGTCTACTTATTTACTAATGTGCGATAGCTTGTTCAGTGAATAAGTAGTTTTTAAGTTTTTCGGAGAACTTGGGGTCGTTGCGTTGAATCCACTCCAGTATCATGGCAGCATGTTCTTTTTCCTCATCTCGATTGTGTTCAATGATGGTCTTAAGTTCTGCATCCATACAGACATCAGCACGTTGGTTGTACAAATCAATCGCTTCTAGTTCCTCCATCAAAGACACGATTGCTCGGTGCATATCGTGTGTTTGATTGGATAGTTTCTCTATAGGTTTCTCACTGGACATTTTTTTCTCCTAATGGGTTGCGGGATTGTTGCCGAAAACTGACTAATAAGAAGTAGTTGGCATCATAGTATGTGGGTCGGGTTACGGCTATCGCCTAACCCGACCCGCTTCGCTGGCTGGGCGATGAGCGTGGATTACCCCAACGCATCGCTCAACAAAACTTGTCAGTATTTCTAATGACTTACATTGCATTGGTTTCATGACTTGCACGGGTTTCATGACTTACACTGGCTTCACCGGTTGATGAAATATCTTCTGCGCCCGCCTGCTCGAAGATTTTCTTTGCTTGCGAAAGTGATTCAGCACTTTCGGTATGCACGGAAATCAACGCGTTGCCGCCGATGATCTTGCCTTCATAACGTTTTGCTTCATACTCTGGAATACCCAGACCAACGAGCGCACCAACCATGCTACCCGTAGCAGCACCCACCGCCGCCCCGCTTAAAGCACCCATAATGGGCCCGGCGGCAATGAATGGACCCACACCTGGAATGGCTAAACTACCGATGCCCGCCAGCCAGCCCAATACCGCACCAACGCCGATGCCTGCTGTGCCACCGATAGCTGCGCCTTCAGGCAGTTTGGTGTGCATTTCGTATGCAAAATCCTTAGTACCTGATTTGTCGGGTAACAATACGGAAATATCATTATTTGAGAAACCAGCCGTTTTTAACTGGTCTACAATAAGTGTGGCTTGATCGACGTTTTGGGCGATACAAAAAACTGCTTTTTTCATGACCTATCTCCTGTGCCGATTAAGGCGTTTTGCTTTCTAGTTGATTATCTACTTGCTTCACGCCCTTTACTTTTTCGGCGATGGCTTGCAGTTTGATTTTTTCGCCCGCATTTTCAACAGGACCACGCAGCGTTACCAGACCATCACGGGTGATAATTTTGATATTGTGTGCATTGCTTGACAGCGAATTGTTTTCAACGATCTCGCGGCGAATGGCAGCCGTGATTGGGCGATCAGCCTCATTTTCTTTTTGATCTTCTGGCGTGAGCGTAGTGTTATTACTATCACGAACATTGCGCTCAGTGTTTTCAAGTTCCGCATTAACAGGCGCGGGTGGGGTGGATTCAGCTTGGACGCTGAAGTTAGTCAGCATTAGCCCCGTTAACATAACGGTAAGCAATGAAAATTGTTTTAGCATTTTGAACTCCTTAGGATTAATTTTTTTGAAATATGGTTGTGCAACTGCTGCAATGGCTTTGTTTATGATTTGCATGGTGGTCTCCTTTGCTAACGTATTGCATTTAAAATGAGGTCTTTAAATGTTAAAGACCTCGTTCAGACTCCAGTACTATCTGGTGTCTGTAATACAGCTTGAGTTAAGGATACTTACCATTGCTCAAGCGTTATCGACCGCCTTCAACGTGATGTTATTTGCTAGTCTCAGGCGCATCTTTGCTCTTTTCGCACGCCGCTAAAGAGGCTTTGTCAGCGGCTTTTGCATGTTCTGCTCGTTCTTCTGCTGTCTTAGCGTTAGCAGCAGCTTTATGATGTATCGCAGCTTGCTCATACGCTACCGAGGTTGCCAAATGTTTGGCGGTAGCCTGTTCGTCGGTAGACATCGTCGAGCCTGGATGCGATTGGTCAATAGGTGTTCCTGCGACATGAGTTTTGGCTTGATCTGTCTCAGGCGTTTCTGCGGAGACGCGCAGGGCAATGAGTAACAGGGGTACGATGACGGATGCGATAGCGAAATTTTTCATGGTTAGTTCCTAAAAGTAGTTAATATCAATGTGTTTTGGGATAACGGGTGATTAGTTGTTGTTCTTGCAACAGGCTTCCTGTGCAGTGCCTTTACTCGCCATGTGCCGACAACTCTCGGCACAGGCGCGACACGCCTTAACGCATTCGTCCATATCACCAATTTTTTCGCAATCATCAGCACACGCCTCGCAGACTTCTGCGCAGATTTCGCAAAGACGATGTTGAAAGACAGAGTTGCTGAGTTGAAAGTTGACAGAGGTTTGACAGATTTCGGCACAATTCATCATGAGGCGAAAATGTGCGGCTTCAACGTGTTTCCCACCTGATTCAAGGCAGTGATTCATAGCAGTTTGCAGGCAAACTTGATAGCAATGGTTACAAGCTTCTATACAATCTTGCATAGTATGTTTATTGTGATTCATCGTATTCTCCTAATAAAAAAACAAGGATGGCTAGTTATCTAAACCAACTTCGAGGCGAGACTTCAGTTAAGGATTTTTTCGTTTGCCCCGAAGCTGAGCTGACCGTTCGATAAATTCACAACTCAACGAATGGCGGGATTACGTCAAAACCTTACAGACACCATAATCAAAAAAATAATCGCAGTATGTGCGTTAATGCACATAGATAAAGAATGAGTGAGTGAAGTCTAATTAGTTTGCTGTTTTTAGGTTAAGCGGCTGGTTTGTCAGAATTAGTGAAAGAAAGTAGACTGTTTGCTGATTACAGAATGTGCAGTAAGCACTGATAACCAGATAACGATGTGATAATGACTGCCAAGACAACAAGCGCGTGGTGTGTTTATTTGCTGGAATGTCGCAATGGTAAAATTTACACGGGCATTGCTACCGATGTTGAAGCACGCTTTAACAAGCATCTTGCGGGTAAGGGCGCAAAGTTCACCAAGATGAATCCGCCTGCTCATTTAATCGCGAGTAAATCCTGTGAAAATCGTTCAGCGGCAAGCAAACTCGAATACCATATTAAACAACTGACTCCAGCCAAAAAACGGGCGTTGGGAGTGGTGTGGAATGACACAATCAAGGATTTAATGACCATGAGATTAAAAGAAAAAGACGTTGAAGTCGGCTATTTATATTTGACCAGTGCAAAGCAATATCGCGCGGTGCTGGCGATGCACGGCGACTTTATGATTTACGCGCCCAGTCTGGAAGGCACTGCGCCGTTAACTGTGGATGCGCCAACAATGCCGTTTGAAAATCAGCCTTTCAAGAAGTGCCAAATCGTGACGTTTGCCAAAAAGGATTATCAGGTGTTTGCTTTTAATGGCGCGGAAGCCATCAAACATAAGCTGGATGAAGTGCAGTTAGCCGAGGTTATCGCACAGTGTAATGCGAAGTCGGCGATTGCTACCTTGTTAGCTGAATAACGAGTATTAACTGATGTTACGCACAAGAACTATTGTCTACGAAAGACACGAAAAGCATGAAAAAGAGTAAAAAATGGTAATGGGTTTAGGCTCTGTTGACATTTGGTAAAATCGCTAACTATATCAGTAAGTTATGATTTTGCTATATATCTATAACTGGTTGTTTCTGAATGACTATTCCCGAAATGTCAACAGAACCTAATACACCACCAGATTTTTATTTTTCGTGCCTTTTGTGCTTTTCGTGGACTATGGCTTTTCACTCACCCATTAAATAATTGCACCCATGCACACTGAATATTTCGACGCGGCTCACACTGAATTATTGCAAGGTATCAATCTGATAGAAGCCAGTGCGGGTACGGGGAAAACCTACGCTATCGCCATGCTGGTGTTGCGC
>JAUYBJ010000146.1 GCA_030693155.1 Methylococcales bacterium | reverse complement strand
GCGCATGGCTTCTGTGAGAATAAAAGTCGAGCATAGTATTGGCGGCATGAAGCGTTACCGCATTCTTTCTGACAGACTAAGAAACCATCTTATTGATTTATATGATGATATTCTCGGAGTCTGCGCGGGGCTTTGGAACTCATATCTCGCTAACTGATTGTTTTATAATGGAACAACAACTCTAATGAATTAATGTCAAATTATGGATATAGCAAAGCATCGGCGATTAATGGCATTAAACAACTAGAGAAACTTGATAAAATTGAAATAACAGAACAAGATATTTATCCTAAAAAACTCAGTAAAATAGAAGCTATTGCTCATGTATTGACTTTTCATCCTGCTGGTTTGCCTTGGAAAGATATTGCCCGAATAATAAATAAAAACAACTATTCAAAAACTCTATTTGATGAGACATTACAAAAAGGTGGTGGTCTTAATAACTCTGAATATGTTTATTTATGCGGTCATGGTACTTATAGAAACTTAATATTCATTGATATTGAAAAGTTTGACATTTCTGAAATCATGAAGCATTTACTTGACTATTTTAAGCAGTGCCAAGTAACAGCCTTGCATTTGCATGATTATTATCATCAAACTAAAAGCCAACGCGGTGAAATAGAATATTTTACTTTACGTCATCTTGTTAGAGAATACGGAGAAGAGTATGGACTTTATTTTAATGGAAAATCAGGTTCAGATAGCGTAAGTATCGACCCTGATTTAAATCGCATTACTCAAACCGATGTCATTATAAAAGTGCTTAATGAATCAAAAGTTGCCATGACTATGCAGGAAATAGCAGAAAGATTGAGAAGTAAAAGCACAGGTCATGCTGGGTTTATCTTAAATACTCTAATGGAAGAAGGCAAAGTAGTCCGCGTTGATAAAATGGTTTATACCACCACTGAAAAAGCCTTTAGCAATATAGATACTCAAGCCATTATGCGAGTTATTCAAGATATTATGAGTATTTCAAATATTATTGTTGAAGCCGATATTTTTCGTGAATATGTCAATATGGAACTTAATTTAAGTTATTCAAAATATATCTATGTCGCTTTAGTCAAAACCCAGTTAAAAGAATTAGGATGGTATCGCAACAGCACATTATTCAGTAAAAACCCTATACCCTATAAAAACCTGTTAGATATGTGCAAACAACTCTGTAAACCAGAATTATCTAACAATGAAAATGCCAAAGCTCTCCAACAAGCCGTCTGGCTAACCGACTCCATGACATCAGATACCATTCAACAATGGAAATGGCAAATGAGTCATTAAGAAATATCTAAAATGTTTTATAAAATTAGCATTATCGTTGTGGGTGTATGACAACATCAACGATGCAAAAACTTTTTGTGAGTGTGGATGGACATTAATATGCCGAAGCCTGATAGCAGGGTGACGATGGAGGTGCCGCCGTAGCTGATGAGGGGCAGGGGAACGCCGACGACGGGGAGGACTCCGATAACCATGCCGATGTTGACGAAGACGTAGACGAAAAAGGTGAATGCCAGACTGCCGCCCAGTAAGCGGCAGTAGGTGTCGCGGGCTTGGGAGGCGATGTATAGACAGCGGGTGATGATGAGCAGGTATAGGGCTAATAAGCCTGAGCAACCGAATAAACCGAATTCTTCGGCAAACACGGCAAAGATAAAGTCGGTGGAGCTTTCGGGTAAAAAATCCAGTTCGGATTGGGTACTGCCCAGCCAGCCTTTGCCGTAAAGTCCGCCTGAACCGATGGCGATTTTTGACTGGATGATGTGGTAGCCGCGCCCTAATGGGTCGGCTTCGGGGTTTAAAAAAGTCAATACCCGCGCACGTTGGTAGTCGTGCATGAAGTGCCAGAGTATGGGTGTTAATGCGGTTAAGCTGGTCAGGATGCCGATGATGTACCACCATGATAAGCCTGCAAAAAATAATACGCCCGCGCCTGAGCTGGCAACCAGTATGGCAGTGCCTAAATCGGGTTGTTTGGCAATCAGCAGGGTGGGAACCAGTATCAGGATACTGGCAATTAGCAGATGTTTGGGTCTGGGCGGTAATGGGTGTTCTGATAGATACCACGCTATCATCATGGGGGTGGTGATTTTTATCATTTCTGAGGGTTGGAAACGAAAAAAGCCCAGATTTAGCCAGCGTTGCGCACCGAGGGCGGTTTGTCCCATGACCAAGACGGCGGCGAGTAAGACGATGCCAATGCCGAACAGTAATGCGGAGTAGCGTTTGAATTGCGCGGGGTCTATGTGGGCGAGGATAGTCATGAAGGCGAAGGCGAGTCCGATGCGTGCGCCTTGTCGGGTGAGTAGTCCCATGTCCTGACTGCCCGCACTGTATAAGATAACAAAACTGAGGCAGGCGGTGAGTGATAAGCCGATAAACAACGGTATATCTATGTGCAGTTTGCGCAGGATTGTGCCGATGATGGAGGGTGTTTCAAATTGATGATGATAGGTTTCAGTTTTCATTGGGTGTCTTTTAGGTATTGCTTGATGATTTTTGCAGCAATGGGCGCGGCGACTGAGCCACCGTGTCCGCCGTTTTCCGCAATGACGGCAACGGCAATTTTAGGATCATCAGCAGGGGCGAAGGCGATAAACAGGGCGTGGTCGCGGTATTTGAATTCAATGGCATTTTCATCGTATTTGGCATTTTGTTTGATGCCCAACACTTGAGCAGTGCCTGTTTTGCCCGCCATGAAATAGTTGAAGTCTTTTTTCAGGTCGTGAGCGGTGCCGCGTTCGTTGTGGACGACATCCACCATTGCCGAGACGATGGCTTCAACATTGCTTTTTTTAAGCGCGATAATCTCGTTGTGCGTTTCAGGCCCTGCATGGGTATCTGTTGCGGTGACGATTTTATCGACCAGAAACGGCGTGACGACGTTGCCTCGGTTGGCAAGTGTGGCGGTGGCTCTGGCAAGTTGTAGCGGAGTGACTTGATTGGAGCCTTGACCTATCGCGGTGATAAGGCTTTCACCCGGATACCACGATTGTTTTTTTTGTTCAAATTTCCATTCGCGTGATGGCAGTAAGCCGGGTTTTTCACCAACTAAATCAATGCCTGTTTTTTCACCGAAGCCGAATTTTTGTAAAAAACTGTGCATATCGTCAATGCCGAGTATGGAGGCGAGACGGTAAAAATACACGTCGCAGGATTCGGTAATGGCTTTGTTGACATTCACCCAGTCATGCCCTGTTTTCTTCCAGCACCGATATTTATGATCGACATTAGGTAATTGATAGTAACCAGGGCAAAAAAAACGTTGTGAAGCGGTAACGGCGTTGTGCTCCAGTCCTGCGAGGGCGACAAACGGTTTCAGGGTTGATCCGGGCGGATACAGTCCGCGCAACGCACGATTAAACAGCGGTTGCGCCTCGGAAGATTGCAGGGCTTGATAGGCATCGCTGGCAATACCTGCTACGAAAGGATTAGGATCAAAGCTGGGGCGACTGGTAAATGTCAGGACACCGCCTGTTTTCACTTCAATGGCAACGACCGCGCCATTGAACGGGGCGAGTGCGTCATAGGCAGTTTTTTGCAAGTCCATATCTAAAGTCAGATATAGATTTGCTCCTTGAACGGCATCGGTTTCATTCAGGGTATTGAGCGGTCGAGCCTGTACGTTGGTTTCTATTTCTGCATAGCCTGTTTTGCCGTGTAGTTCGGTTTCGTAAGAACTTTCTATGCCCAGTTTACCGATGTGGGTTGAGCCTTGGTATTCTGCGGAGGGCAGGGTTTTTATTTCGGCTTCGTTGATGCGTCCGACATAACCGACCACATGGGCGGCAAGTTCGCCATAAGGATAATGTCTGACCAGTCGTTGCTTAATATCAACACCTGGAAAAAAGGGGCGATTGACGGCAAAGGTGGCGATTTCATCATCGCTCATGCTTAATAGTAAGGGCGTACTGGCGAAACGTTTTTGGCGTTTGCGTTGCTTTTGAAACAGGTCGATTTTTTCGTCAGAGATGTTGAGTAATTTTTGCAGTCGCAGCAGGGTATCATCAAGGTTTTTGGATTTTTCAGGGATGATTTCCAGACTGTAAGACTGGGTGTTTTCAGCGAGAATATTGCCGTGACGGTCGTAAATCATGCCGCGCGTGGGAATAATCGGATAAATTTTGATGCTGTTGTCTTTCGCCAGTGTCGCATAATGTTCATGACCTGAAACTTGCAGGTGAATCAGGCGCACAATCAATCCTGATGTTAATAGCACAATGGCAACAAATGCCGCGATAATGCGCTTAAGAAAAAAATGATTTTCTAGTTGCGTGTCCTTAATGGAGTGAAAGCTCGACATGATTACGGTGTGATAACACGGTTATTTAACATTGCTGGGTATGCGTACACAACGTAATGCGCTATAAATCAATGGCCAGCAGACGGTGCCAGTAATGACCGGCGGCCAAAAGTCACTATTAAACTGGGCGAGATGTTGCAGGTTTTTTATGAAGAAAAAAATCAGTTGCGCTAACAGCAGACTACAGAAAACAAATACGCCTTGTTGTAATAAGGTGTATTGGCGCAAGCGTTTGTGCAGTTTGAGACAGGCATAAATAACCAGCGAATACGCTAATGCGTGTTGACCGAATAATTGTCCTGTTAACACATCGGTGAGTACACCGTAAGTCCACGCAGTAAAAATACCAATGCGCTCGGGCAATGCGGCCGACCAGTACATCAGCACCAACAGCACCCAATCTGGATTATACAGCTCCAGCGTATGTGACCACGGCGCGATTCTCAAGCACATTGCCACGATAATAGTCAGGGTGATGCGACACAACCAAAATGACTTATTCATTTGCAGGGACAGCCGTAGGTGCGGGTGAGGGTGGGGTCATAGGTTCAGCCGCCGCATTGGGTTTTGAGATGAGCGGTACAGGGGCTGAGTGACTCCAGACTATCATTAATTCTCTGTTGCGATCCAATAGTGATTTAGGAGTCGCGGTAATGTTGGCAAACGGTTTGTTGGGCTGTGAGGTAAATTCATCAACCACTGCAACAGGATAACCTTGTGGAAATGTACCGCCCAAACCCGATGTAATCAATAAATCACCCGGTCGAATATCGGCATTACTGGGTAAAAACGGTAAATTAAGCTGATTCAGTTGACCACTGCCGACCGCAATGGTTAATAAGCCATTACGGTTAATCTGTACGGGAATGGCATGATTGGGATCAGTAATTAACATGATTTCCGAGGTCAGTGGTAAGGCGCGAAATACCTGCCCCACCACACCATTGGCATCCAGCACGGGTTGCTGTTCATGCACACCGAAATTCGTGCCTTTGTTGACCACGAGAATATGCTCATAAGGTGCGGTGTTAATAGAGAGTAATTCGGCTATTAATACCTGCTCGCCCAGCTTAAATGAATTTTCCAATAAAGCACGCAGGCGAACATTTTCTTTTTCCAGAGCGTCCAGTTTAAGCAACTGGGTTTGGCGTACGAGTTGTTCATCACGTAAACTTGCATTTTCACTGACTAAGGACGCATAAGAACCAAGGGACTCGGACGCATGATTGATGATTGCACTGGGCAAATCAACAATATATTTCAACGGGTCAACAAGGTACGATAACGACATACGCAACGTATTTAGTTGAGTGCTTCTGTGCTCAGTTACCAGCAAGGCAATTGAAGCAATAACTGCCACTAGTAGGCGCGTATTAATTGATGGTCCAGTGGCAAAGATGAGTTTTATAGCGAAGCCTCGTATCAGTTAATGGAGCCACAATAGGCAGTGTCGGTACCTATCGTGGCGAGAATAAGCGATTTAAATGAAAGCGTTATTCTAAAGAAAAACTGGAAATACCTTTTTTCTCCATCATTTCCAAGACCATGCCGCCGCCTCTGGCTACGCAGGTCAGCGGATCATCAGCAATATAGACAGGCAAACCCGTTTCTTCGGAAATTAAACGGTCAATATCGCGTAATAAGGCGCCGCCGCCTGTTAAATAGATACCGCGATTAGCGACATCTGAGCCTAATTCGGGCGGTGTTTGTTCCAGCGCGGTTTTGACTGCACCGACAATACCTGCCAGCGGTTCTTGCAGGGCTTCTAAAATTTCATTGCTGTTTAGTGTGAAACTGCGCGGAATACCTTCGGCAAGATTACGCCCTTTTACTTCAATTTCGCGTACTTCAGAGCCGGGATAAGCCGAACCGATTTCCAGTTTGATGCGTTCTGCGGTTGCTTCACCGATGAGTGTTCCATAGTTGCGGCGCACATAACTGACAATCGCTTCATCAAAACGGTCGCCACCGATACGCACTGAGGAGGAATACACAATACCGTTGATAGAAATAACCGCGACTTCAGACGTACCGCCGCCAATATCCAGCACCATAGAACCGCGTGCTTCATCAACAGGTAATCCTGCGCCAATCGCCGCAGACATGGGTTCTTCGATTAAATAAACCGCTCTTGCACCTGCCATCATGGCAGATTCACGAATCGCACGACGCTCAACTTGTGTTGAACCGCAGGGTACACAAATTAAAATACGCGGACTAGGGCTGAACAGTTTACGTTTATGCACTTTTTCGATGAAGTGGCGCAGCATTTTTTCGGTGATATTGAAATCGGCGATAACGCCGTCTTTCAAGGGACGAATAGCAGTGATGTTACCGGGTGTGCGTCCTAACATTTGCTTGGCATCCGCGCCGACTGCGGCAATGGTTTTCGCGCCACGCACTTTGTCTTCTTTAATGGCAACAACCGATGGCTCATTAAGCACTATGCCTTGACCTGGGATATAGATCAATGTGTTAGCGGTTCCTAAGTCAATAGAAAGGTCGTTGGAGAACAGTCCGCGAATTCTTTTGAACATTTTTACCTGTTTCCTGTGGGGAATGAAAAATAGTGTTACTTTATCAATCAAGCGGGTATTAGAGCAAGATATAAAGTATCATATTTGCCACAATACAGCGTAACGCGCTGAACGCGGTGTAAAAAATAATCCTTCAGCTTGAAGCGATAGCAGTACATTATCCGTGAATTATAAAATAACCTGTGAATTTTAAGTAAGGAGTCCATCAATGGCACAATGGGAAACGGTTATCGGGTTGGAAATTCATACCCAACTGTCCACAAAATCAAAGATTTTTTCTGGCGCGTCTACCGCCTACGGTGCAGAGCCTAATACACAAGCCTGTGCGGTTGATTTAGGTTTGCCGGGGGTATTGCCTGTGCTGAATGAAGAAGCGGTACACAAAGCTGTTATTTTCGGTATGGCTATCGAAGCCCATATTGCCCCGTATTCGGTGTTTGCGCGTAAAAATTATTTTTACCCAGATTTGCCCAAAGGCTATCAAATCAGCCAAATGGATGATCCCATTGTCGGCGTTGGACATATTGACATTGAAGTTGATGGCGAAACGAAACGCATCGGCGTGACTCGCGCCCATTTAGAAGAAGATGCAGGTAAATCCTTACATGAAAGTTTTCATGGTTTAAGCGGTATAGATTTAAACCGTGCAGGTACACCGTTATTAGAAATTGTGTCTGAGCCTGATATGCGTTCTGCCAAAGAAGCAGTGGCGTATATGCGCACTCTGCATGAGTTAGTGCGTTATCTGGGAATCTGTGACGGTAATATGCAGGAAGGTTCATTTCGTTGTGATGCCAATGTGTCTGTGCGACCTATCGGACAACAAGAATTTGGCACGCGTGCGGAAATTAAAAACATCAATTCGTTTAAATTTGTCGAAAAAGCCATCAACCACGAAGTAGAACGCCAAATTGAAATTCTGGAAAACGGCGGCACTATAGTGCAAGAAACCCGTTTGTATGATTCAGTAAAAGACGAAACGCGTTCAATGCGCAGCAAAGAAGAAGCCAATGATTACCGCTATTTCCCTGATCCTGACTTACTGCCTGTTTATATCAGTGAAGCATTTAAAGCGCAAATAAAAGCGGAGCTACCCGAATTACCGCAAGCGAAAAAACTGCGCTTTAAAACAGACTATGCGTTGGATGACGAAAGCGCGGGCATACTCACCGCATCCCGCCCGCTTGCCGATTATTTTGAAACCGTTGTTAAATTATCCGCCTGTGAAGCAAAATTGTGCGCCAACTGGATAACAGGCGATTTATCCGCCGCGCTGAATAAAGCAGGTTTGGATATTACCGAATCACCGATTAATGCGGAACGTCTTGCTGGTTTATTAGCCCGAATTGCCGACAGCACTATTTCTGGCAAAATTGCCAAACAGGTATTTGAAGCACTGTGGCAAAGCACCGATACAGCGGATGACATCATCGAAGCCCAAGGCTTGAAACAAATTACCGACACTGGCGCGATTGAAGCGATTATCGACGGTATCATTGCTGCCAATGCCAAACAAGTGGAACAGTATTTGAACGGCAATGAAAAAATGTTCGCGTTTTTTGTCGGGCAAGTGATGAAAGCCATGCAGGGTAAAGCCAATCCTGCGGAAGTGAATAAAATACTGAAAGCTAAATTGCAGTAATACATGATAGTTTGTAGGGTACGCTGTGCGTACCATTGAATTCCAAAAGGTACGCACAGCGTACCCTACTGAACTGAGGGGCAAAAATGCTAACACTTGAACTGAATCAAACCGAAGAACAAGAATTTTTGTACTTGGCTGAACAACAAGGTAAGTCGATAAATCAACTGCTAAAAGAAATCATGCAAACTTATTTGGAAGATGTACACGATGCGTCTCTCGCAGATGCAGCTATGGATGATTTAATCAGCGGCAAAAGTACAACGGTCAGTTTTGACGAAGTAAAAAGACAAATAAATGCACTGGACGATTGATTTTGATGACAAAGCACGCAAAACATTATTGCGTGTTGACAAGAGTGACAGGCAAAGAATCATCGCTTTTCTTGATCGTTTATCGCAACAAAGCAACCCAAGACAGCAGGGAAAAGCACTAACAGGTAAATATGCTGGTTCTTGGCGTTATCGGGTTGGCGATTATCGTATTATCTGCAATATACGCGATAAACAACTGACTATCTTGGTATTGCAGCTAGGACAGCGCAAAAACGTTTATTGATTTTGTTATAGTTCCCACGCTCCAGCGCGGGAACTTATCCTGCACGGTTGTTGTTGTTGTTGTGTAAATAAGAAGACGCTGGAGCGTCACAGTGGCATTCCCACGCAGAGCGTGGGAACGATAATTAAAAATAATCGCCGTAGAGAATCCGTCATGCAAGCCATCACGTTCAACCAAGCCCTACAAAATTTTGCCGAGTTTATGGATGAGGTCAGCGATAACCACGAACCGTTGATTATTACCCACGACCATCATAAGCCTGTGGTTTTGGTCAGTCTCGAAGATTTTAATGCGTGGCAGGAAACAGACTATCTGACTCGTTCGTCTGCTAATGCTCAAGATTTATTGCAAGCCGTACAAGATATTAACGACCGTAAAAATCTCATTAAAATGGGCTTAATCGAAGAATAATGATTAGTTTTCGTGACCGTGCGTGGCAAGATTATCTGTATTGGCAAGTAACCGATAAGCAAATTCTGAAACGCATTAATACCCTGATTAAAGATATTCAACGCAATCCTTTTGTAGGCATAGGCAAACCTGAGCCGCTTAAACATCAGTTTGCGGGTTTTTGGTCGCGCCGAATTAATGACGAGCATCGGCTGGTGTACACGTTTATCGAATCAGAATTAGTCATTATCCAATGTCGTTATCATTACGACTAAGTATCCTTAACCTCTTCGCGTCCAGTCCAGCCATGCTCTCACAAGTCTCCCCCATTCCCAAATCAGAAATTTCTGCCCGACAAAATCTAAAGTGGTTGTTTATCCTCAGAAACATGATGGTAGCCAGCGAATCACTGCTGATTTTTATATCGGTGTATATACTTAATATTCGTCTGCCCGAACAACAGCTCTGGTTGGTCATTGCTGCGATTGTCGCGGTTAATTTGTACACCTCAATGCGACTGGACACCGATGAACCAGTGACGCAGATGGAAATCTTCTCGCAACTCGTCATTGATGTCATTGGTATCACAGGTTTACTGTATATGACGGGCGGTGCATCCAATCCTATTATCTGGGTGTTTTTGTTGCCCGTGATTATTACCGCCATTATGCTACAGCAGTCGTATGCGTGGTATATGGTTATTTTAACCACCACCATGTACACGATACTGATTGCCTATAACATACCGTTGCCCTCCATAGAGCCGCACGCGCCTATCTCCACAGAAATGACACACTCTGGCATGAGTAGTTATCAAATGCTCAAGCAGGCACATATTCTCAGCGACAAGCATTATTTTAATTTGCATATGTTTGGTATGTGGTTTGGTTTTGTGTTCAGTGCGGGTCTGGTAGCTTTCTTTGTGGTCGCCTTGGCTAAGGCGTTGAAAATTCAAGAGCGCAACCTTGCCGAAGCGCGGGAAAATGCGTTACGCGATGAGCGCGTCGTGGCATTAGGTACGTTAGCCGCCAGTGCGGCACACGACATGGGAACGCCGCTGGGCATTATTGCCATCCTTGCACATGAATTGGAACAAGAATACCCAGTGCATCTGTATCCTGATTTACACCAGAAAGCCATCATCATGCAGCAACAAATCAACCGCTGCAAAGACACGCTGTCCGTGATGTCCGCATCGGCAGGGGAAATGCGGGCAGAATCAGGTAGCAGTATGTTATTGACCGATTATATTGATAACGTCATCATGCAATGGCGCACCCACCAGCCCTCGGCAAAACTCAATTTCTTTGTCGTGCCTACGGTTGATATAGATGCAAAAATTATTGCGGAACGCACACTCACGCATTCTTTAATCAACATTCTTAATAATGCTGCCGAAGCCACCCAGCCCGAACTCGGCATTGAATTTTATGCGGACTGGGATTTAGAGCAACTCACTATTAAAATATGTGATTTCGGTATCGGTCTGCCTCCCGAACTGTTGGAATTTGCAGGTAAACAACCTGTCGTCAGTAAAAAACGCGGCTTGGGCGTTGGTTTGTTTTTAACCTACTCCACTATTAACCGCCTAGGCGGTAAAATCAGCCTTTACAACAGAAAATCGGGCGGCGCGTGTGTCGAAATCACTCTTCCACTTTTAACCACAGAAGCCTAATCATGACCACTACGGAAATAGACAACCCGCGCTTATTGCTAGTCGATGACGACGTTACATTCTGTACCGTGTTAAAAAGCGCGTTGGAAAAACGCAATTATGAAGTTATCGTGGCAAACGATGTCAGCAGTGGCATTTTACTTGCCGAACAAAACCTGCCCGAATACGCGGTGATTGATTTGCGTATCGGCTATGAATCAGGCTTGGAGATGGTGAAAGCCCTCATTGCCTTGGATGATAATACCCAAATCGTCATGCTCACAGGCTTTGCCAGCATTGCTACCGCTGTTGAGGCGATAAAACTGGGTGCAGTGCATTATTTAACCAAACCCGCCAATGCTGACGAAATTGTCAATGCACTCAATAAAAACGACGGTGATTCTTCGGTCGCTATCAGCGAAAATCCGCTATCCGTTAAACGTCTGGAATGGGAGCATTTACAAAAAGTATTGATGCAGCATGACGGCAACATCTCCGCCGCCGCCCGCGCGTTAAATATGCACCGTCGTACACTGCAACGCAAATTAGAGAAAAAACCTGTGCGTGAATAGCACATTTAATTAATATCCACGAAAAACACGAAAAGCACGAAATGTTTTTGGTGGACTTGAACATTGCAGGAATACAAACTAGTAGTCAGTCCATTTTAGTATGACGGTGCGATAAAGACCTGCGAGGTTTTTAAAACCTCGCAGGTCTAGCAACTTCCCCGTCATAACTAAAGGAATGGTGTACTAAATTTGTACTCCAATATCGCTACCCTTTTTTCGTGCTTTTCGTGTCTTTCGTGGACACATTTTTTTGTTCAACCCAAACGACTACACCATGACTAAACAACCCTTTGGCCCGATTATGCTCGATGTCGCAGGCTTAACACTGACCGAGCATGAGCGCGACATCATCAACCACCCCAACACGGGCGCGGTGATTTTATTTTCCCGCAACTACGAAAGCCCCGCCCAAGTCACCAAGCTGATTAGCAGCATCCGCGCGGCACGCAACGGCGATATTTTAATTGCCATTGACCAAGAAGGCGGCAGAGTGCAACGCTTTCGTAATGGCTTCACCCGCTTACCACCCGCCGCGTATTATGCGAACCAACCCGACATGGCAGAAGCCGCAGGCTGGTTGATGGCAATGGAACTGTTAGCCGTCGGCGTGGATTTCAGCTTTGCGCCTGTGTTGGATATTGATTGCGGAGTCAGTGAAATTATCGGCGACCGCTCCTTTTCCACCGATGCCGAATTGGCAACGCACTTATCCAGCTTATTCAGAAAAGGCATGAATGAGGCGGGTATGGCGGCAACGGGGAAACATTTCCCCGGTCACGGCGCAGTCGCGTTGGATTCACACTTAACGCTACCGATTGATGAACGTGATTTAGCCAGCATCCGTGCCAAAGATTTGCAACCGTTCGCCCAACTGATAAACGAAGGCTTGGAAGCCATCATGCCCGCCCACGTTGTGTATCCGCAAATTGACCCCAATCCAGCGGGCTTTTCCGCGTTTTGGCTGCAACAGATTTTGCGCGGCGAACTGGGTTTCAACGGCACGATTTTCAGCGATGATCTCAGCATGGAAGGCGCGGCAAGTGTCGGCGATTTTCCCGAACGCGCCAGACAAGCGCAGCAAGCAGGTTGCGACATGATATTAGTATGCAATAATCCTGCCGCCGCCGAACAAGTCTTGAATGCCTTGCCCGTAACCCAAGACCCGCTCAGACAACAACGTCTGCAAGCCATGCAAGGTAAACCAGAGATGAACCGTGAAGAACTGATGAACACCCCGCAATGGCAACACATTGCCACTCTTCTGACCCAAGGTAATCCATACAATGCTTAACGAACTTCAACAAATGCTCGACAACGCCGAAATGCTCTACGACGAACAAGCCGTAGAAGCCGCGTTAGATAACATGGCGGCAGACATTAACAGCAAACTTGCCGATAGCAATCCGCTGGTCTTATGCGTGATGAACGGCGGTATCGTGGTCTCAGGTAAACTGCTCACCCGCTTAACCATGCCGTTAAACATTGATGCTATTAATGCCAGTCGTTACAGAAACCAAACCTTTGGCGGTGGCATTGAATGGATACTCAAACCGCGCACCTCCTTGCAAGACCGTACCGTGTTGATTATTGATGACATACTTGATGAAGGCATTACCCTCGCCGCAATTTATGAGTATTGTATCGAACAAGGTGCGCGCGCCGTTTACAGCGCGGTACTCATTGATAAAAATATTGGACACGACAAACCTATCAAAGCGGATTTTGTCGGTTTAACCACCGAAAACCGTTATTTATTCGGTTACGGCATGGACTACAAAGGTTATTGCCGTAACGCAGCGGGCATTTATGCCTGTAAAGAAGCCTAAACATATCGTCCACTAACTACACGAAAGGCACGAACACCACGATTCATTTTTCGTGTTTTTCGTGGACAAGGCTTTTACTCACTTATTTAACAGGAAACACATCATGACAACACTAGCCATCATCGGCGGCACAGGTTTAACGCAACTGAGCGACTTAACCATCATTAAACGTGAGCGCGTAGACACCCCTTACGGCGCACCATCTGCCGAATTTGTCACAGGCGAATTAAACGGCAAATCCGTGATTTTTCTGGCGCGTCACGGCAACCCGCACACCATCGCCCCGCACAACATCAACTACCGTGCCAACATCTGGGGATTAAAACATCTGGGAGTCACCGAAATTATAGCCGTCGCCGCCGTCGGTGGACTGACCGAAGCAATGAAACCCGCCCATATCGCCATTCCCGACCAACTGATTGATTACAGCTACGGGCGCAAACACACCTTTTTTGACGACAATAACTATCCCTTAACCCATATCGACTTTACCCATCCCTACAATCCACGATTACGCGCGTTATTAATCACCGCCGCCGCCAATGCCAACATTGCCATAACACACAACGGCACTTACGGCTGCACCCAAGGCCCACGTTTAGAAACTCCCGCAGAAATCAAACGCATGGCACAAGACGGCTGTGATTTAGTCGGCATGACCGCCATGCCCGAAGCCGCGTTAGCCAAAGAATTAGGCATCGAATACGCCGCCATTTCCGTCATCGCCAACTGGGCAGCAGGAGTCACAGACGGTGAAATCACCATGGCAGAAATCGAACACAATCTGCATAGCGGTATGGCAAATACTGCCGAATTGTTGAAGGCGTTTATTGCTTTATAATTGCACGGTATGTCATTCACAACAGATACAAAGGTGAAATATCATGAACTGGCAAGAGGTCTGTGAGCATCCTAGTTTAAAGGACTTACCCTTTAAAATTGAATTAGATGAGTTAGGTAAAATCGTTATGAGTCCTGTAAAGCTGTATCACTCTGCCTTACAAGGTGAAATAGAGTTTTTACTGCGTTCTTTATTGAAAAAAGGCAAAACACTACCCGAATGTGCCATTAAAACGAGCAAAGGCACAAAAGTCGCCGATGTTGCGTGGGTATCATTGGCAACATGGGCAAAAATTAAAATGGAAGCAGATGCCTCAATCGCGCCAGAAATTTGCGTTGAAGTTATTTCAACAAGCAACAGCAAAAAAGAAATGACGGAAAAAAGCCAGCTCTATTTTGCAGCTGGTGCTAAAGAAGTATGGTTATGCAATGAAAACGGCATGATGCGTTTTTTTAATGCCGAGCAGGAATTGACACAGTCTTTGTTAGTACCTGAATTTCCTCATAAGGTAGAGATATAACAAACCCATTAGGTTTTTGTAGGGTTCGCATTTGCGTACCTTTAGGATGTTTTGTAAAAGGAGTGTTTTATGAGAGTTCTTTTAGCTAGAGTTGGTTACATGAAATTTTATCAGGGTTCTAAACCTGGTGACGAAAAGCCAATAGGTGGCGGTGATTATAACAATGGAAATATTGGTCACGAGGTTTACAATTTTCTAAATATAAGGGGGACGTTATATGGCTACTTTCAGCCTCACATGAAAGAGCCAGGCGAAATTAACCTTGGTCGAATTGAGCAAGACTACGTTGGTAATGAAATCGATAATGTTTTGGTTATTTGGTTTGCAACAAATCCGATTGATAGGGGGCAGGTGGTTATTGGATGGTACAAGAACGCGACTGTTTTCAAGTCTATTCAATCTCCTAATAATCTGCCTGAGAGAGCGAACTATAACTACAATATTAAAGCCGAGGTAGATAATTGTGTTCTGCTTCCAATAAGCAAACGTAAATTTCCCATCGGTCACGATATTAAAGGGGAGAAAAAAGGAAATCCAGGTCAAGCAAATTCTTTTTATGTTCTCGATGCGAAAGGTAATTCAAAGAACTTAAACATCCAAAATAACGCATGGATAACAAACCTCCTCGAATATGTCGGAAGTTATGACGGTTCTAAAATCTCATCCCAAGAAGATGAAATTCAGGAAGATATGTTGACAGCTCAATATTCATCAGGAGGACAAGGTTTTCAAAGTGACGTAGAAACTCGATTAATGATTGAATCTTACTCAACGGAAATCTGTAAAAATCACTATTTAGCCGAAGGCTATACAGTAGAAGATGTTTCTGCGAATCGACCTTACGATTTTATGATTACAAAAGATAACGAAAGTCGTTTTGTTGAAGTTAAGGGAACACAAACGACTGGCGATACAATTATCTTAACAAAAAATGAAGTTGAATTAAGTCGAACGCAAGGCGATAAGATGTTGTTGTTCATGGTTCATTCAATAGTTATGAACAAAAAGACTGTAAAAAAAGGGAGTGGGATTATTTCCATTATTAAGCCTTGGCAAGTAAAAAATGACAGACTTACACCTATTTCATTTACCTACAAAATTTGAGAAACAAACAATGCCCAAAGCAAGTGAATTAAAATCAGGTATGGTGGTGGACATCGACGGCGTGGCTCATGCTGTTAAACAGGTTGAGGTGAGAAATCCCTCGTCACGCGGTGCGTCCACGCTGTATAAAATCCGTTTTACCAATCTCAAAACAGGGCAGAAGCTGGATGAGTCGTTGAAAGGTACGGATATGTTTAAAGAAGCCGATTATGCCCGCGTTAAAGTGCAGTATTCCTACCAAGATGGCGACAGTTATATTTTTATGAACAGCGAAGATTACACCCCTTACAGTTTAAACAGCGAAGACATAGCCGATCAAATCGGTTATTTAATTGAAGGCTTGGAAGGCATCGTGGCGTTATTGGTGGATGATGCGGTTATCGCTATCGAACTGCCTGCTTCGGTGGTAATGACTATTGTAGAAACCGCCCCGTCTATCAAAGGTGCGACTGCCGCAGGACGCACCAAAACCGCTAAACTCAATACGGGCTTAGAAGTGCAAGTGCCTGAGTATCTGGAAACTGACGAGAAAATCAAAGTCAATACCGAAACAGGCAAGTTTATGTCGCGTGCGTAGCAGATGAGACTGTGAAAGTATTATGAAAATAACTCACAAAACAGATTTTAACCTTTGCAAGTCATCGTTTTTATATACTGTCGGAGAGGCTTTAGCCTCGAATGCGAGGCTAAAGCCTCTCCCACATAAATACTTTCACAGTCTCAGATACCGTGGAATACAAACCTAGGTTTGTACTCCACAACACCCGTTTTTAAAATATTATCATGTCCGATTTAGACCACACCCTGACCGCCCCGCAAGACATATTTATTCTGCACCGTTTGCCGCACCGTCCGCGCGAATTATTACGCGCGTGGGATGCGGCAGATGAGTATGTGCTGGAGTCTCTTGCCGATACGCCGCCGAATACGCGCGTGTTAATCGTCAATGATACCTTTGGCGCGTTAGCGGTGGCGTTGCAGCATTTGCAGCCTGTCGCGTCATCCGATTCGTATTTATCACAGCAAGCGACACGGATTAATCTGCGGCTTAATAATCTGCCTGAATCAGGTGTTACTTTTGCATCCAGTCTGGATACGTTGGACGGCGTGTTCGCTTGCGTGGTCATTAAAGTGCCGAAAACCTTGGCATTGTTAGAAGATCAGCTCATCCGTCTGCGTCCGCATATCAACGTTGATACTCAGTTTATTGTCGCGGGTATGATTAAAGCCTTACCCGCTAATGTCTGGAAATTGCTGGAGCGTATTATCGGCACTACCAGCACGTCATTAGCCAAGAAAAAAGCACGGCTGATTTTTGCCACGCTGGATGACAGTTTGGCGATTCCTGCAAATCCCTATCCTGTGCAATACCAGCTGGAAAATACCGATTATTGGCTGATCAATCACGCCAACGTATTTTCGCGCGATAGTCTGGACATCGGTACTCGGTTCTTTTTGCAACACCTGCCCATTGTTTCCAGCGCGACTGACATGATTGATTTAGCCTGCGGTAATGGCGTGGTCGGCTTGATTGCCGCCGAACGCAATCCCAATGCAACGCTGCATTTTGTCGATGAATCCTTTATGGCGGTGGCTTCGGCACAGGCTAATTTTTATCGTGCCTTTGGTACAGAACGGGCGGCAACGTTTCAAATCGGTGATGGTTTAAGCAATTTTGCCGCACAGTCTGCCGATGTGATTTTATGCAATCCGCCGTTTCATCAACAAAACACCATCGGCGATCAAATCGCCGTGCAGTTATTTAAACAAGCGAAAATCGTATTAAAAAAAGGCGGTGCATTATGGGTTATCGGTAACCGTCATTTAGCTTATCAACAAGACTTAAAGCGATTATTCGGCAACTGCACCGTGGTGGCAAGCAACACCAAGTTTGTGATATGGCAGGCAAAAGCCTAACGCGCCTTGTACCCGCCCCCGTATTTGTATAGAATCGCACCCCTAACGTTCACCCCTCATTCCCTGATTATCTTGCTATGGACTTAAAATTTCTCGATTTTGAACAACCGATTGCTGAATTAGAAGCAAAAATAAAAGAACTGCGCAATGTGCAGTCTGATAATAATATCAATATCTCCGACGCGCTCAAACAGCTGGAAGACCGCAGTCTGGCACTCACTCAATCCATTTTTGCCGACCTGTCTGATTGGCAGATTTCGCAAGTGTCCAGACACCCTGAACGCCCGTATACACTGGATTATGTGGAACATTTATTCACTGAATTCCAAGAACTGCACGGTGACCGAGCCTTTGCCGATGATCCTGCTATTGTGTGTGGTCTGGCGCGTCTTGACGGACAGCCGATTATGGTTATCGGGCATCAAAAAGGGCGCGATACCAAAGAAAAAATTTACCGTAACTTCGGTATGCCGCGTCCCGAAGGTTATCGTAAAGCCTTGCGCGTGATGAAAATGGCAGAACGTTTCGGCTTGCCGATTATTTGTCTTATCGACACCCCTGGCGCATACCCTGGTATCGGCGCAGAAGAACGCGGACAAAGTGAAGCCATTGCTCGCAATTTATTTGAAATGGCAAAACTGAGAACTCCGATTATCTGCACCGTCATCGGTGAAGGCGGTTCAGGCGGTGCGTTGGCGATTGGGGTCGGTGACCGTCTAATTATGCTGGAATACAGCACTTATTCGGTGATTTCTCCCGAAGGTTGCGCGGCGATTTTATGGAAAAGCCCTGACAAAGTGCAACTTGCCGCCGAAGCAATGGGGATCACTTCCGACCGCGTACGCGAACAAGGCTTTTTAGATGAAGTGGTCAGAGAGCCGTTAGGCGGGGGACATCGTGATTTCAAAATGATTGCCTTGAATTTAAAAGAAGTGTTATTGCGCCATTTAGCCGAACTCAAACAAGATTCACTCGATGAACTGCTGGAAAAACGTTATCAACGGATGATGGATTTCGGCGTGTTTACGGAAGAAGTGGGTAAGTAAGGTTTAAATTTGTCCACGAAAGACACGAAAAGCACGAAAAATAGCTGGTTCTGGCATTTTTGAAATCACTTCTCTCGTTCCCACGCGGCGCGTCACTGCGATTAAGTTAAGGATATTGTAAATGAGATAAGTAGTTAAACAAAAATAATCAGGTATAACAACATCATTTTCAGCAGAACCGATGGCACGACTAAAATTTGTAAAAACTATATCAGAAGAGATTAAAGAGC
>JAUYBJ010000128.1 GCA_030693155.1 Methylococcales bacterium | reverse complement strand
TAACATCACCTGTTCAGGTGATGTTAGCCGGAAAACAAGCCCTCTTGCCAAGGTAAAACTTAAATTGTGAGCGTTCTCGTGCCGATTGACTACCATTAGCAAGCGTTTAAATTATTTAGGTGGTATTTCGAGATGCCCAATAGCCATTAACTTGAATAACATTTTTTTGCCACTAAAGCTGATTTTGCCGTCTATTGTTGCTAAGATGTTCTATTTTATGGCTTATAAAACAACAGGGCGAATGGTTTGATGCGTATTTTAGTGAGTAATGATGACGGCTATTTAGCTGAAGGTTTGTGTGCATTAGTTGCCGCGTTGCGAGATCACGCAGAACTGTCAGTAGTCGCGCCTGATAGAAATCGTAGCGGCGCGAGTAATTCGCTGACGCTGGAAACCCCGTTACGCGCTCATACGATGGAAAACGGTTTTATTCGTGTCGATGGGACACCGACGGATTGTGTGCATTTGGCGATTACGGGGTTATTGACTGACGAGCCTGATATGGTGATTGCGGGGATTAATCACGGTGCGAATTTAGGTGATGATGTGTTGTATTCTGGTACAGTCGCCGCCGCTACCGAAGGGCGATTTTTAGGTTTACCTGCTATCGCCATTTCGTTAGCAAGTCATAATCCGCAACATTTTGAGACTGCCGCACACGTCGCTGTGACTTTGTTAAAACAACTGATTAAACAGCCGTTACCGCGCGATACCATTCTTAATGTCAATGTTCCCGATGTGCCGTTAGCTGAATTAAAAGGCTATCAGGCAACGCGCTTGGGGCAGCGTCATAAAGCCGAACCTGTGATTAAAAGCACCGACCCGCGCGGACGCAGTATTTATTGGGTCGGGCCTCCAGGTGCAGAACAGGATGCAGGTGAAGGCACGGATTTTTATGCGATTAATGCGGGGTTTGTGTCTGTTACGCCCTTACAAATTGATTTAACATGGTATGAGCGCGTTAATGCGTTACAAGCATGGCTGCCTAAGGAACATGAATAGTATGATTCAACGCCTGCAAGGGATCGGCATGACTTCGTTGCGCACCCGCGAACGTATGATTAAACGCTTGGTAGACCAAGGCATTACCCATAACAAAGTGCTGGAAGTGATGCGTGATACGCCTCGGCATATTTTTGTCGATGAAGCTCTCGCCAGTCGCGCTTATGAAGATGTTGCCTTGCCTATCGGCTATAACCAAACTATTTCCCAGCCGTATATCGTTGCCCGAATGACGGAATTATTGCTGAAATCCACACACCACCATTTAAAAAAGGTGCTGGAAATCGGTACGGGTTGTGGTTATCAAACGGCTGTGTTGGCGCAATTGGTGGATCATGTGTATAGCATGGAGCGTATTTTGCCGTTACAACGCAAAGCAAAAAATTATCTGTGGGATTTACGGCTGAAAAATATCAGTTTTATGTATGCCGATGGTGGCGCGGGGTGGGCGGATTATGCACCGTTTGATGGTATTTTAGTGTCTGCCGCCCCTGCTGATATTCCATCTGCTTTTTTACAGCAACTGGCTATCGGCGGGGTATTGGTGCTTCCTGTCGGGATGGCGGGCAGACAATCTTTGCAGCGTATCACGCGCATTTCTGAGGATAATTATGACATCGAACAATTCGATGCCGTGACTTTCGTGCCTTTTTTATCAGGAAAAGAATGAACACACCAGAACCCAGCCAAGCAGACATTGATGAATTACTGACGCTGTTCGCTCAGGATAATTATAGTGCCACCAAAATCCGCGCAGGTGAATTAATCGCCCGTTTTCCTGATCATGGTTTTGGCTGGAAAGTATTGGGCGTGGTACTGCGGCAACAGGGGCAAATCACCGCGTCCTTAGTACCGATGCAAAAAGCCGCTGAATTACTGCCCGATGATGCCGAAGCGCACAGTAATCTGGGCGTGACTTTGATGAATCAGGGGCGATTGAGCGAAGCGGTAATAAGCTACCGTCACGCATTGGCATTGAATCCTGATACGGTTGATGTGCATCATCATTTGGGCTTGACGCTGATGACGCTGGGGCATTGGGCTAAAGCCGAATTGAGTTATCGCCGTGTACTAGAGCTTAATCCTGATTATCCCGATGCGCACTATAATTTAGGGCACGTTCTGCAACAACAAGGGCAACTGCCCGAAGCCGAAGCCTGTTATCGCCGCGTATTAGCCGCCCATCCTGAACTCAGTGATGCGCATAGTAATCTTGCTTGTGTTTTGCAGTGGCAAGGTCAGCACACTGAGGCGGAACAGCATTATCAACAGGCATTAGCCCTCAATCCACAGGATGTGAAAGCCTATAGTAATCTGGGTATGCTGTTGCAGGCACAAGGACGACTGACGGAAGCGCGGGATTGTTATCAATGCGCACTGGAAATTAATCCGCAGTTTGCCGAAGCCTATAATAATCTGGGGCTGAGCCTGCAAGGGCAAGGGCGGTTAGCCAAAGCCGAAGCGGCTTATCGCCGCGCTTTGGCAATTAATCCCAACAACGCCGAAGCACACAATAATCTGGGTATTATTTTTCAACAACACGCGCAATTATTGGACGCACTGGCAAGTTATCAACGCGCCTTAGCCCTGAAACCCAATGATGCCCAAGTGCATAATAATTTAGGGGCTGTTTATCAAGAGTTAGGGCGCATGGCACAAGCGGAAGCCAGTTTTCGCCGCGCCTTGGCGATTAATCCAGATTACACCGAGGCACGCAGTAATTTACTGCTTGCGATGACTTACCACGGCGCACACAGTCCCGCCGAGTATTTAGCCGAAGCGGTGCTGTATGGGCAACAGATACAGCATAAAGTTGAGTCACCGTTTACGACGTGGCACTGCAATCCCTGTCCTGAGCGGTTGCGCATCGGTCTGGTATTGGGTGATTTACATCATCACGAAGTCGGGCAATTTTTAACGCAACTATTACCCGAACTGGACAGCAGTAGCGTGGAAGTCTACGCCTACCCGACCCATCCGCACACCGATGAGCTGACGCTGACATTGCCAAGCCTGTTTTCTGTCTGGCAATCTTTGTTAGGTTTAAGCGATACCGCCGCCGCGCGTTTAATCCATGCAGACGGTATTCATATTCTGTTTGATTTATCAGGTCATCATAATTACAACCGTTTGCCCGTATTCGCTTACAAACCCGCGCCCGTGCAGGTTAATTGGCTGGGCTTTCTCGCCTCCAGCGGACTGGCGGCAATGGATTATGTGCTGGGCGATCCTTATGCTACGCCGTCAGACGATGATGATATTTTTTCAGAAAGCCTGTGGCAACTGCCCGACACCTACCGCTGTTTTAGTGTGCCTGAGGGGGCGGAAAGCGTTAATCCATTACCTGCTTTAGCAAACCACCAGATTACCTTTGCCAATTTTAACGCACCAAGTCATATCAATGAGGCGGTATTAGCAGTATGGGCGCGAATTTTACACGCTGTACCGCAGTCGCAGCTGTTATTGAAAAACCAGCAGCTAAATAATGCGACCGCGTGCCAAAACCTGTGCCAACAATTTGCCGAGCAGGGCATTCTGCCCGAACGTTTGCTATTAGAGGGTGATACGGCATCGCTTGCCGACTATCAGCGTGTCGATATTATTCTCGATACCTTTCCTTACAATGGTGCTAGCAGCAGCATACAAGCGTTATGGATGGGCGTACCTGTGCTGACGCTTTCAGGAGACAGATTTACGGCGCGGCGCGGTGCGAGTATGCTTGCCAATGTAGAACTTAACGACTGGATTGCCTTTGATGACGACGACATGGTTGCCAAATCCATGAATTTCGCTGCCGATACCGACTATTTAATGACATTAAGAACTACCTTACGCCCACAACTATTAGCATCGCCATTAGTTGATACCATCAGTTTTGCCCGACATTTTGAAGCCGCACTGTGGAGTATGTACCAATCCTGAGCGGTCACTATTTTCCTACGCCAAAAACCGAGACTATTATTATGAACACATCTGAACGGCTAAACATTCGTTTAACCGCAACGCCGCCCGATTGGGCAACTGCCAGTGTCGCGGCGTTGCGGCAATTACCGTACTTAAATATTGTTGAGACAGACGAATCGCCAATTGACGTGGTTCTGCATTTCGGCACTTACTCCGAAGCCATTCGGCAACAACACGGAACAGGACGATTGGGATTCTGGTTTTTTCGTTTTGCTGGACAGGATCTGGATGTGGCAACCGCAGCCAGACGATCTGCCGCCGCTGGTATCGCCTTGGAATCCAGTTTATGGGCAACATTGCCCGATAATAGCTGTGTTTGCCTGTATCAAAGTTTTGGGCAATTGGATGATTTTGCGGTGTGGCGCAGTGTCAGCCGAACCTTAGCGAAAGCCGCGTGTTTTCCTGAGCGGGTATTATCGCGTTATCAACAGACTGGCGCACTGGTTACTTGCACCGCTGAAACTATTACCACCCTGCCCTCATCCACTGCTGGTTATTTGTCACAGGCAGGGGCGATACTGAATAAAATCATAAAAAAACTGTTCTACCATGAACAATGGTTTGTCGTTGCAGGTAAAGGTAACGAATTACTACCCGACCCCAGTAAACACCAATGGCTGTTAAATCCGCCTGCGGACAGCTTCTGGGCAGACCCGTTTCCTGTCGAACAGGACGGGCGCGTGTGGATATTGCTGGAAGTATTGCCGTTTACCACGCAATGCGGCTATTTGGCGGCAGTGGAACTGTTTGCCGATGGCAGTCATGGTGAAGCACAAACCGTCATGAACACGGGCAGCCATTTGTCCTATCCTTTCATCTTGAACTATCAGGGCGACATTTATATGCTACCCGAAGCGGGCGCGTCCAGAGAAGTAACGCTGTGGAAATGTGAACAGTTTCCCGACCGCTGGACTAAAGCCGCAACCCTGCTGACGGACGTGTGCTTTACCGATGCCACACTCATTGAGCATAACGGCTTATGGTGGCTGTTTTTAACACTTGGCGAAGAAGATGGCATCTGTTTGAACGATGAGTTGTCTGTGTACTACGCCGATTCGCCGTTTGGTGTCTGGACGGCACACAAAGACAATCCTATAAAATCCGATGCGCGTAACGCAAGACCTGCGGGCAATATTTTTTATCGGGACGGCGTGTTATATCGTCCTTCGCAAGATTGCGGCACAGGCTATGGCAAAGCCACGGTATTAAATCGCATTGACCGATTGGATAGTGACCATTTTAGTGAAACCGCTGTGGGGCGTATTGATGCGGATTGGCGTGCAGGCTGTTTATGCGCCCACACGCTATCACGTTCTGAACATTATTGGGCAATTGATGGTCTGCATTTATCGCCGCGTTGGGCGGGTTTATTCAAGTCTAAATAACGCGCTGGATATTAGGGAGTTTATGAGATGAACGATAAAGAATTGGTTGCCCACCACGCGGCACAACAGGTGAAAGATGGTATGTGTGTCGGACTGGGTACGGGTTCAACAGCAAATTATTTTATTGAACAACTGGCACGTCGCTATCACGAAGACGATTTACGCGTGACCGTGGTGGCAAGTTCAGTCGTAAGCACCCGCAAAGCAGGGCAACTAGGCTTGCCTTTAATGGCTATCGAACACCTGACACAGCTTGATTTATATGTTGATGGTGCGGACGAAGTCACCCCTGATTTAACTTTGCTCAAAGGACGCGGTGCGGATTTGGTACGCGAGAAACTGTTAGTAGAAGCCAGCAAGCAATTTATAGTGCTGGTGGATAGCAGTAAATTTGTCAGCCGCATCGGTGAACGCTTTGCCATTCCCATTGAAGTCATGCCGTTTGCGTGGCAACTGGTTAAACATAAACTGGAAGCAATGGGCGCGACGGGCGATTTACGCCACACTGCCAATGGTGATGGACTGGTGGTGACTTCGCACGGCAGTTTGGTGCTGGACATGACGTTCGACAGCCAGTTGACCGCGCAAACACTGAACGAGCTACTTAATAACACGGCGGGTATTGTCGAACACGGCATATTTTACGGGCTTGCCAGTAGCGTATTGTGCGCCGTCAATGGTCAAGTGCAAGAACAACTGGCTGGTGGCTAAGTTTAAACCTGCGTGGTGGTTGAAGCACGCACATTTACAAACCTTATACCCGTCTCTGCTGCGCAACACGCCGCCGCCTGCGTTAGTGCGTGAACGCCTAAGCACTCCCGATAATGATTTTATCGACATCGACTATTGCGGCACAGGCACGCAGCCGTTAGTCATATTGTTGCACGGCTTAACGGGCAGTTCGCAATCCAGTTATATCAAAGGCTTGCAACGGGTGTTATGGCAACACGGATTGCGCAGTGCCGTATTGAATTTTCGGGGCTGTAGCGGCGAATATAACCACCTCGCCCGCTGTTATCATTCGGGCGAAACCGAAGATATTCAATTTCTTTATCAAACCCTAAGACACCGTGAACCGACTACACCGATAGCGGTCGTCGGATTTTCGCTAGGCGGTAATGTATTATTGAAATGGCTGGGCGAACAGGGCGATAAAGTCTCACTCTTTGCCGCTGTGGCGGTGGCGGTGCCGTTAGTCTTAAGTAGTTGTGCCAGCAAGCTGGACACGGGATTTTCCAAACTGTATCGCACCAAGTTATTACATGATTTAAAACGTTATGTGGCAGAAAAACAGCAGCATTTAGCCGCCATAGGCGCGAGCAAAGAAGCCGATAAAATCCAACAGCTGGGCGATTTATCACCCATTAACTCCTTTTGGCAATACGATGACAAGGTAGTCGCACCATTACACGGTTTTGCTGATGCCCACGATTATTATCAGCGTTCCAGCTCACGGCAGTTTCTTAATAAAATCGCTATTCCAACCTTGGTTATTCAGGCACAGGATGATCCGTTTATGACGGCTGATGTGTTGCCTCACGCAGACGAACTATCGCCCAGTGTGCAGTTAGAAATCACCCAACATGGCGGTCATGTCGGTTTTGTTGCGGGTAACAATCCACTCAAACCTGTGTACTGGCTAGAGCAACGCATTCTGACATTTCTATTGCCCGCGTTGCTCATGGAACAGAAATAAATCAAATCGTTAAAAAATTTTGTCCACGAAAAGCACGAAACATAATTGGGTAGCGAGTCAAATTGGTTACATGGAATTCAAAACACGTTTTGGACGTTTCCTCGGACTCCGAATGATAGATGTTGATTTTTTTCGTGTCTTTCGTGCTTTTCGTGGACTATAGCTTTTTCATGCGTAACATCAGTAATTCAGATAATCACCCGATGCAATGCGCGTTAAATGCGTTACTTGGTGATTAAAAATATAAACCCACGCATTCACCCTGCCACCGCCGCATAATGAAATAGTCCGTTGTTTTCTACTATATTCATGCGGCTCTGGATAATCTGGCGTGCATTCTTCATAGGCATCTAAAGCAGGCAAAACTAAACAGCTATCCGCCATTTTATAAACCTCACCATACACTTTATCGTGCGGATTGGCTGATTCAATAGCGGCAGGATAACCGTTGACTTCATAGAGTGTGCCTTGCAAATAACCGTCGGCAACATAATCACTGTGACGGGCTAATACATCATGACAGCCGCCAGCGATTGCCTTGCGTAATGTGCCGTAGACAAAAATAAATTCCATTCAGGTGCTATCGAGACGGTGAAAGTAGAAAAACAGTGGAGTCCAAAACAGGCTTTGGACTCTAGCCCAAGGGGTTGTCGGGATCAATACCATCCATAAACGGCAAGCGTCTATCCTGATTGGTTAATTGATACACCTTACCTAACCAATTGTTAAACACCGCTTTAGCAGTATCGCTCCAAGTATTATCCAGATGACTGACCACCGCCGCCTCAGGAAATTCAGCCAGCGGTTCACCGGTGCGTTTCGCTTTTCTGACTTCATGCTCGTAATCAGAAAAAGTCTGCTGCACATCGGGATCAAAATAATGTTCAGGAAACGGCGGATAATCGTTAATCTCACCGCGATAAAACCGCAGCACTTCACGCTTGTATTCTTTTAACAGACTAATATCATCGTATTCAGGATGCCCCTGAAAAAATACGATACGAAACCCATCGGGACTGACCGCAAGATGCACACCCGCTTCCGAACTGACCGCCAACACTTGCAGCCCGTGCACTTCCATATCACGTTGAAATATCTCATTAAAACGCGAATGCGGCACATCAAAACGGCTATTAATTTCTGCCACTAACGGATGATGACGATTAAGCAGTTTATGAGAAAACACGCCCCAGCGTTTTTCAGGTAAGCGAGTACGCTCAACCCCATAGCAATAATGAATCAGCGCGTGGGTGGCTAAACACGAACACAATACCGAGGTGACATTTTCTTTTGCCCACGAAAACACTTCGGTCAACGGCTGCCAAAAATCTTCTTCGGGTAACCGTGAGCGCACCACATTTGCCCCGCTGATAATCAGCGCGTCTAAACCATCGGCTTTAATTTTTTCAAACGATTCATAGTATTTATCAATATGCGCTTGTGCTTCTTCACCACGCGGCAAGCCGTCAATGGTAAACAGATGCACATGAAATTGGGCAATTTGATTACACGCACCCACCAAGCGAAAAAACTGCCGTTCGGTGGCTTCCAGTGCCGCATCGGGCATCATATTCAATAAACCAATGTGCAATTCACGAATATCCTGATGACTGGCGCGTTCTGGGTCTACAATTTCTTCGCCTTCTTCACGCAGACGCTGAAACGTCGGCAAATCAATATGGGCAACTAAAGGCATAAGGGCAACTCCCCTGTCATGGTTGTTTCGCCAGTGCATCGGCAACCAATGCGATAAAATCTGCCTCCGTTTTGACCTTGGCAATATCATCAGCATCAACGGTATAGCCGTATTGATCGGCAATCGCTTGATAACGCGGCAATCTGGATTTAAATAACTCAGGAAATACCCAGGTAACAAACTCATCAGGCGGCATTTCTTCCGTGGAACGGTAATTTTTTAACGCCAAAAATTCGGTCAGTTTCTCATCAAGAAACGTTTCCCGATAATATAACGGCTTGGGATCGGTTTTAGCGCGTTCGATAATCGTTTGCTCTAACGCAGGCGGAATTTTAATATAAATAATCAGTGTATTTTTAGCCAGATTTTCCAATACCTCAGGATCATCTAATTCACAAACACTTCCGCCTGCATCATTAATAAAATGTTTATAGCCATAAATATCATCGGCTTTATGAATAAAATCGGGAACATCATTCATTGCCGCTATTTCCGCCTGATGATGCAGTTTTTGTCGGCGTTTAAATTCAGCTAATGACAAACCACCTAATGCTAGGTTGCCTAATTTACCTAAAAAGCTGGATACTGCCGCCAGATTATCAACGGTAATTTTATTAGCAATATAAATAGAATCTGATAATAATAATTCGCGCAAAAAAGGCACACTGATAGCGTGGCGTTTTATATTATCTAAAATAGGTTCTTTTAAGTATTTGGTGCCGATACGATAATCGCCCGAATAATGAAACCATTTCGCTTTAGGTAATTTATTGGCAAGCGTGGTTTTACCTGCACCAGACATAGCAAGCAGAGTAATGCGCTTTGATGGCCAGTCCAAAAATTCCTCAGGACTCATTTTCATAATGCTAATCTCTCGTTAATCCAAATAGTCGTCAATATCTATATCGTCCGCATTCGGTCGATGCTTATCGGTATCCGAATAACCTAAGTCATCGGTTTCAATATCATCAAACGGCGCACTCCAGTCTTCGGGATCTTCAATATAATCAAAAGTAGATCCATACCAACTGTCATTATCATATTCACCAATATCACCATTTAGATACTGTACTTCAATAGTATCTTCATCAATAGCAACAACTTTAAATTTCAGACTGTTTTCTACGTCTTTATACCAGCTACCAATAATCGGGTCAGCTACAGTAGTCATTATAATCACCTCACAAATTGTTAACGTATAAGTAATATAGATTGGGCTGGCGATAGCCAACCCGATAAAACCTGCGGCTGTGTTATTTTCGTGTCAGATTGCTAAAAATCGACAACCCAAACTACAAAATAATTACAACTTAGGTCTCATGTGCGGAAATAATAAAACATCACGAATCGACGGCGCGTCAGTAAATAACATCACCAATCTATCAATACCGATACCTTCGCCCGCAGTCGGCGGCATACCGTGTTCTAACGCGGTAATATAATCGGCATCAAAGTGCATCGCCTCATCATCACCCGCATCTTTTTCATCGACCTGTTGCTGAAAACGCGCTGCCTGATCTTCGGCATCATTCAACTCGGTAAAACCGTTGGCAATTTCTCGCCCACCAACAAAAAATTCAAAACGGTCAGTGACGTGGGGATTATTATCATTACGACGCGCAAGTGGCGATACTTCCACAGGATAGGCGGTAATAAATGTCGGATTCATTAATTTACTTTCTACCGTTTTTTCAAAAATTTCAATCTGAATTTTACCCAAACCGTAACTGTCTTTCACAGGTAGATGTAATTTTTCAGCTACTTTAACAGCGGCTTCACGCGTATTTATATCATCAACCGTTAAATCAGGATTAAAATGTAAAATAGATTCTTCCACCGTCATGCGCACAAATGGCTGACCAAAATCATATTCTTCGCCTTGATAAGTAACCACTGATTGCCCGACGACTTCCTGAGCAATTCCGCGTAACATCGCTTCGGTTAAATCCATTAAATCTGTATATTCTGAATATGCCTGATAAAATTCCAGCATGGTAAATTCAGGATTATGACGCGTAGATAATCCTTCATTACGGAAGTTACGATTAATTTCAAATACCCGTTCAAAGCCACCGACAACCAAGCGTTTTAAATATAACTCAGGTGCAATACGCAAATACATATCCATATCCAGCGCATTATGATGCGTCATAAAAGGACGCGCGGTAGCACCGCCTGGAATAACCTGCATCATCGGCGTTTCAACTTCTAAAAAATCGCGGTCAATTAAAAACTGGCGAATATAAGAAACGATTTTAGAACGAATTAAAAAAGTTTGCCGCGATTGCTCACTCATAATTAAATCTAAATACCGCTGACGATATTTAATTTCCTGATCGGCAATACCGTGAAATTTTTCAGGCAACGGACGCAAGGCTTTCGTTAATAAGCGAATCGCATCGACCTTAACACTTAATTCTCCTGTTTGGGTTTTAAATAAGGTACCTTCCGCACCGATAATATCGCCAATATCCCATTTTTTAAACTGCTCGTTATAAAAACCTTCTGGTAAATGATCACGAGTAACATATAACTGAATTTTACCCGACATATCTTGAATATGGACAAAACTCGCTTTTCCCATAACACGGCGTGTCATAATACGCCCTGCTAATTGAAAACGTAACGGTTCGGCTTCTAATTCCTCTTTAGACAGTTCTGAATAGCGTGCTAATAATTCCCCCGCAATGACATTGCGGCGAAAATCAGTTGGAAACGCAATACTGTGTTCGCGCAACTCTGTTAATTTGCTACGACGTTGTTTAATTTGTTCTTGTTCGTCTTGGATTTGTTCGGACATATTATTTTTTTATTTAAAAGTAAAGAATAGGTTATCTCGTTCCCACGCATTTCGTGAGAATGCAGTCATGGTGTGCTACGCCATTATTTTAAAGCGTTCTTTAGTAATAGCGACTTCTACACTGTGATTAATAATAGGTGCAGGATAAAAATCGCCATAATGTTTTTTATCCCATTGATGCAGGGTTTTAATTGGCACGGCGCGAATTTCAGGTATCCAGCGATACATATAATCCCCATTAGCATCAAACTTTTGTTGCTGTAACCACGGATTAAATATACGAAAATACGGTTGTGCATCACACCCTGTTGATGCTGCCCATTGCCAGTTACCGTTATTTAAACAGGGATCATAATCCACTAAATGTTGGGCAAAATAACGCTCGCCCCACCGCCAGCTAATGCGTAAATCTTTAGTCAAAAATGAAGCGACAATCATACGCACGCGGTTGTGCATAAAACCAGTGCTGTTTAATTCGCGCATTCCCGCATCAACAATAGGAAAGCCTGTTTTACCGTCTGCCCACGCTTGAAAATAATCGCGATTATTATCCCACGTCAGCTTATCGAATTTGTCGATGAAGGCGTGACCAAAAACTTTGGGAAAATGGTAGGCAATATGAGTTAAAAAATCACGCCAGTACAGTTGCCGTAATAACGGATGTTCTGTGCCTAAGTCCCGCGCTATATCGTGAAAAACCTCGCGCACCGATGCCGTACCAAATTTCAGATGGGCTGATAATTGGCTGGTGGATTGCAGCGCAGGAAAATCGCGCGTTATAGCGTAATCAGCACAATCGGTCAGTTCATCTAGCCTTTGCATCGCGGCTTTACGTCCGCCTTGCGCAGTGGCTATCGTACCATCACTTAATCGAGCGATTGCCTCTAATGTGGTTGTGGAGGCAACGGTTAAAAACTGCCCGTTTTGCAAGTCTTGCGGTAAGTCTACGGGAAACTGTCTGGCATTATTATAAAATGCAGTAAACACTTTATACGCACTGCCATCACTTTTAAGCGCGTGTTCTGGTTCAGTCAATAGCGCGTCAGGCACAACGTGCAAGGCAATAGTTAACCGCTGACAAATATCGGCAATTTCAGCATCCCTCTGCCGACTAAACGGCGTGTAATCGCGATTAATAAACACCGCTTGTATATTTTGTTGTGCGTGTAACTGCTCAATAACCTGCGTTGGCAAACCGTGAAACAACGCTAAATCAGCATTATTATTTTTAAGCTGTTCTGCCAAATCCGCCAACGATTGCAACATAAAATGCAAAGCAGGCTTACTCTGATAAGAATGCGCTTTAATTTGGCGGTCATCAAAAATAAAACTGGCAATAACGTGTTTAGAAGAACCTAAAGCGGCATTTAACGCGCTATTATCAATAAGCCGTAAATCACGCCGAAATATAAATAATGCTGTTTGATAAGTGGTCATTTTTGAGTGTATTTAAGTTGGCAGTTATAGTTTTTATTGACCATCATCTAATAGAGTTATTGTTCCATTATAAAACAATCGGTTAGCGATATATAAGTTCCAAAGCCCCGCGCAGACTCCGAGAATATCATCATATAAATCAATAAGATGGTTTCTTAGTCTGTCAGAAAGAATGCGGTAACGCTTCATGCCGCCAATAC
>JAUYBJ010000122.1 GCA_030693155.1 Methylococcales bacterium | reverse complement strand
CTGCGAGGTTTTAAAAACCTCGCAGGTCTAGCAACTTTACCCGTCATAACTAAACTGACAGTGTACTAGGTTTTTAAAACCTAGCAGGTCTGAGATGTTATGTTTAATTCACCCACTCGGCTTGCAGTTTGTGTTTATTCAATGCCAGCCATTGAATTGCTAGAATCGGAATTGCCGAATCTATTTCATTGCTTTCTACCATACGATACGCTTCGGCAAAATCCACCGTGCGTACCAAAATATCTTCCTGTTCTTCGTCCAGACCGTGTACGCCATCGGTAATTTGCGTACTGTCCACTTTACCGCAAAATAAAGTAATACGCTCTGCCATGCCACCAGGAGTCGTATAAAATTCACTGATTTGCATCAATTCCTGAATGACACAACCTGCTTCTTCAAAGGCTTCACGATGCGCAACTTCTACCGCTGTTTCGGCTTCTTCGATAGCACCTGCGACAATTTCAATCAGCCATGCGTTGTCTGGATTAAGTATAGCTCCTGCACGAAATTGTTCGATTAATACTACTTTATCGGTATGCGGATCGTATAACAGCACCGCAACACAACCGCCGCGCACCAACAGTTCCCGACAAATTTCTTCGCTCCAGCCACCGCCATACAGGGTATGTTGCAGCCAATATTTTTCCAGCCGAAAAAAACCCGAATAAGCGATTTCTTTTTTGTTTATAACAAATTGTTTGTTCATGCCCAGCACCTAAACCAAGGTTTTTGCCTGTAAATCAGCATGATAAGACGATCTGACCATCGGCGCACTAGCGACTTGTTTGAAGCCCATGTTTTTAGCAATTTCGCCGTATTCGTCGAACTGCGCGGGTGTAATGTATTCCTGCACGGGCGTGTGGGCTTTGCTGGGCTGTAAATACTGACCTAAAGTGAGCATGGTGCAACCTGCGGTTCTTAAATCCTGCATAACTTGCTGAATTTCTTCGGGACGTTCGCCCACGCCGAGCATCAATCCTGATTTGGTCGGGGTTTGCGGATGGATTGCTCCGTATTGGCGTAATAATTCTAATGAACCCCGATAATCTGCACCTGGGCGGATTTGTTTGTATAAACGTGGCACGGTTTCCAAGTTGTGATTGAACACATCACAGGGTTGTTCGGCAAGAATCGCCACGGCTTTTTCAATGCGCCCGCGAAAATCAGGTACGAGAATTTCTATTTTAGTGTTAGGGGTTTTTGCACGGATTTGTGCAATACAGTCGGCAAAATGTCCTGCGCCGCCGTCGCGTAAATCATCTCTATCAACGGAAGTGATGACCACATATTTTAATGCCATTGCTTGGATGGCATCGGCTAGGTGGGCGGGTTCGTCTTTATCTAATGCTAGCGGTTTGCCGTGTGCGACATCACAAAACGGACAGCGGCGGGTGCATAAATCCCCCATAATCATGAAAGTCGCCGTGCCGTGTTGGAAACATTCGGCTAAATTGGGGCAGGCGGCTTCTTCGCACACGCTGTGTAAATTGCGTTCGCGCATGATTTGTTTAATACGGGTGATGTCATCACTGGCAGATAATTTTATGCGTATCCAGTCAGGTTTACGCAGGACAGTTTCAGGCACTTCCACTTTAATGGGAATTCTTGCCAGTTTTTCGGTATTGCGCTGGTGTGATTCGGGCGTAGAGCGTGACGGTGCTGAATAAGTCATGTGTTTAATGCCGTGATAATTGCCTGACTCATTAAAGAGGCAAGCGCGTTAGTATGAATGATTACGCCTAAATCGCGCAGTTGGGTGACTTTCAAGTCTTTGTACCCGCAGGGATTAATGAAGTTAAACGGGGTTAAATCCATGTCGTTATTGAAACTTAAGCCGTGATAACTGCAATGCTGTTTGATGCGTATGCCGATAGAGCCGATTTTTTTGCCCTGCACATACACACCCGGTGCGTCGGCTTTGGCTATGGCTACGATACCGTAAAACGCTAGGGTGTCAATCATCGTTTGTTCCAGCAGGCTCACTAATTGGCGAATGTTGAGATTTAGCCGCTCAATGTCCAGCAGGGTGTAAATAATGACTTGCCCTTGTGCGTGGTAGGTGACTTGACCGCCTCGGTCAGATTGAATCACAGGAATGTCGCCTGTGTTAAGCAGATGTTCGCGTTTGCCGTTTAAACCCAGCGTATAAACGGCGGGATGTTCGACTATCCACAGTTCATCGGGCGTGTCGCTATTGCGTTGTAGGGTGAAGTCCTGCATGGCTTGCCAGACGGTTTGATAGTCCTGCAAGCCTAGGTCGCGGATGATTATCGGCGGTAAAGTACGCATTGCGTACCTTACAATGACATTAAAACGTGCGGATGATCGGTTAAATCCTGATAAATGGCATCCAGCTGTTTTTTGCTGGTGGCTTCGATGATGACGGTGACGGAAATAAAATTGCCGTCTTTACTCGGACGGGTTTTTACTGCCGCTTCATCGACTGCCAATACATGACGGCGGACAATTTCAGTTACGATGACAGGCAGTTCGACATCGGCTTTACCCATTGCTTTAATGGGAAACTCGCAGGGGAATTCAAATAGGGTTTCTTCACTCATAACAGGGATTGTTTGTAGGCTTGAAAAATAGTGTTCATGGTATCCCAGACTGCGCCGACTTTACCGTCTGCAACGGCTACGCCGTCCAGTTCAACCACAGGAATAATTTCGCGCGTGGAACTGGTCACCCAGATTTCCGTGGCAGTTGTTAATTCCGCCAGAGAAATATCGCGTTCACAGTGCGGAATGTTATGTTTTACTGCCAGTTCTAAAATCACATCACGAGTGATACCCGCCAGAATGCGGTTGTCTTTCAGCGGTGTGACCAGTACGCCATCAATCACCGCAAATACGTTGCTTGCCGCGCCTTCGGTGACTACGCCATTCTTAATTAAAATGGCTTCGGCGCAACCTTCATCAACAGCTTCCTGACGATGTAATAAATGCGCCAGTAACGCAATGGCTTTGATGTTGCAGAATTTCCAGCGACTGTCATCGGCAGTAATGGCTTTAACGCCTGTCTCCAAACCTGCAAACGGTGCGATATTGTTGCATACCGCAAAAATAGTCGGCGTGATGTTTTCTGGAAACGCATGATCGCGTTTAGGTGCGACCCCGCGCGTAATCTGCACATAGATATACTGGTTTTCGCGCTCATCTATCAATGACTTAAAAATCTCCAGCCATTGCTCGGTAGTGTATGGGTTTTCCATGCGAATACCTGCCAGACTCGCGGTCAGTCGGTCGATGTGTGCCTGAAAATGGAATAAATGTCCAAGATAGCAGGGAATTACTTCATAAACACCGTCGCCAAATAGAAAGCCTCTATCCATAACCGATATTTTAGCTTCGTCTTGCGGTACATATTGACCGTTTAAATAGACGGGTTTACTTGTCATCTGATTTCTCCATCATCATCATTATACTGTCGTAGGCTCTGCGAAAAATGTTGCCTTTCTCTATCGACTTTAAGGCGATAAGGTCTTTTTGCGAAACGACTTCGCCTTTCAGCGCGACGCTCACCGAGCCGAATTTGTCGCCTTCTTTAACAGGCGCGGTAATTTTTTTATCAACCACAATAGTGGCTTTCAGCTCATCATAATGACGGCGTGGAATAGTCGCGTACAGGTCTTCGGCGACACCGAGCGGTACTGTACTTTCTGCTCCTTTCCATAATTTGGCTTCTTTAAGCGGTTTTTTGCCTTCGTATAAACGATGCGATTCAAAAAAGCGAAAGCCATAGTTTAATAATTTCTGGTTTTCATCGGCGCGGGCTTTAGAGCTTTTAGTACCCATAACCACAGAAATCAAGCGCATTCCCTCGCGTAAAGAAGATGCGACCAAACAATAACCCGCATCATCAGTATGCCCTGTTTTCACGCCATCGACCGACTCATCACGACCTAACAATAAATTACGATTGTGCTGGGTGATTTTGTTAAAGGTGAATTCTTTTTGTGAAAACCAAGGGTAATAATCAGGAAATTCATTGATTAACGCCGTAGTCAGTATCGCTAAATCACGCGCGGTGGTGTAATGATTTTCAACGGGTAAGCCGTCACTGTTGGTGAAATGAGTATTTTTCATCCCCAATCGCGCCGCGTGTTGATTCATCATATCGGCAAAGGTGCTTTCTTGTGCGGCGATATGTTCGGCGAGAGCGATACTGGCATCATTACCCGACTGGATGATAATACCTTTTAACAGATCTTCAATTTTGACTTGTTGATTGGTTTCCAGAAACATCCTAGAACCTGTGGCATCACGCGCTTTCTGGCTGACAGTGGCGAGGTCGGTAAGGTGTAAATGTCCTTTACCGAGTTCTTTGAATGCCACATAAACCGTCATGATTTTGGTGAGACTGGCGGGAGCAAGTTTGGTATCGGCATTATTTTCCGCCAATACTTTACCCGTGTGGAAGTCTTGTAAAATAAACGCACTGGCGGCTATGGAGGGAACAGCGGGTGTTAAAGATTCAGCAGGCTCTGCATTTGCCTGAAAGGCGACAGCGGGTAAATAGAAACATAAAAACAGGATAAAACTCTTAAAAGGTGTCATTGCTCTTTCAGTATGGACTCAGTAAAACAGGGCACTATTGTATCATGCGTGTTTTAGCTTTGTTGATTTACCTACTGATAAAAATGAATTTATTACCAGTAGGTAACGAGCTATTTTGACCGCATTCAGCGTTGCTTTATGCAGCGACTTTTTGATTTATTCATCTTCTACAATATCGTTCATTGCCAGTGGTGTGATTTTTACTTTTTCAGAACCGCCTGCAATCCCCAGTTCTTCAGCCGCCGCAGTAGAAAGGTCTAATACGCGGTTACCATGAAAAGGGCCACGGTCATTGATACGGACAACCACTTTACGATTATTTTCCAGATTGGTTACTTCCACATAAGAGCGCAGTGGTAAGGTTCTGTGTGCGGCAGTCATTTCAAACATATCGTATTTTTCGCCGCTGGCAGTTTTTCTGCCTTGGAATCGAGTGCTGTATAAAGAAGCCATGCCTGAATGCGGATCATAGTTTGATGCAAAATCAGTAGAGTGGTGGCTGTGAGCGACGATATGGTGAGTGTGTCTTGAATGATGTTTGGAATGACTGTCGGAAGAGCGATGGCTAGTTTTGTGTGCCGTGGCTGGGTGTTTGGATTGTTTGCTGATACTGTGATGTTTAGCGGCTTCCGCTGTGGTAACAGCACTGCATAAAACAAATGTCGAAATGGCTAGCGTGACTTTATTTTTCATTGGTAAAACCTCTTATCTTTATGGTTCGCTTGGCTTAAAACTGGAGCCGTGGCACACAAAATCCTGTGTTTATGTCGGAAATGACGGTCATTCACAGTGCTTCGTTTGATTGTTGCTATAAAACAAAAACATTTGGTTATTAGCAACCTTGAGACAATTTTACGCGGTCAACTCTTAAATTTGCCTTAAGGTTGAATTTTTTGCTTAAACTAAAAAAGCTAGAAATAGGCTAAGCTGTAGAGATAACAATGTGTTGAGGTATGAAATGCAACAAGGTAAAAAGGTTTGCTTTCTAAAATCATTGTAGAATCAAAGCACAATTCATTACCTTCTTAAAATTCATCCTATATGCTCACCGACTTCAAAAAAATAGATACGCTTTCATCCTCAGATTTTGAAATTTTCGTCCGTGATGTATTCGTTGCCGCTGGTTGGTCAGATGCAATAATTACCAAAGTAGGGCAAGAATTCCAACACGGTGACGGTGGCGTTGATATTTTCGCCTATAAAAATAAACGCAAATTTGCCATTGAAGTTAAGCAAAGACAGGCAGGTTCAACCGTTGATGTTAAAGCCTTAAATCAATTGGTGACAGGCGCGAAACTTGCCAATGTCAGCAATATGATTTTAGTGACAAACTCTTATTTTACCTCTGAGGTCAAAGTACGAGCGTTAAGGTTAGGCGTTGAATTAATGGATAGGGACGGTTTACAGGATTTATGGATTAAAAAACACTCTGAAATCGGGCGTGAAATTAAACCCAGACAATACCAAGAAACCGTTATTCAAGACAGTTTGACACGTTTTAACGATGGCAAAAGCCGCTTACTCATTGAAATGGCAACAGGTTTAGGAAAAACCTACACCGTTGCTCATTTGGTTAAACAGATATTAAAACAAGGCAAAGTCAAACGAGTGCTATTTTTAGCCCATCAAGTTGAAATCCTATTGCAATCTGTGACCGCATTTAAAAACGTGTTAGGCATTGGTACTTACTCATTTTCCGCCTGTTTCGGTGGTGCAGACCCAGAACACACCGATTTTGTGTTTGGCAGTTTCGACACCCTGTTTAGCAAAATAGCCACACTGGAAAAAGAAACTTTTGATGTGGTGATTGTTGATGAAGCCCATCATACTCCCGCTGTCACTTACGCCACCGTCGTTAAACATTTTCATCCTAAATTACTGGTAGGTCTTACTGCAACGCCATTTCGTGAAGACAACAAAGATGTTCTGGCATT